>NZ_AP023032.1:32500-332500 GCF_019670105.1 Agarivorans albus
AGAGGAGCGTTCTGTAAGCCGTTGAAGGTGAATCGTAAGGTTTGCTGGAGGTATCAGAAGTGCGAATGTTGACATGAGTAACGATAAAGGGGGTGAAAAGCCCCCTCGCCGAAAGACCAAGGTTTCCTGTCCAATGTTAATCAGGGCAGGGTGAGTCGGCCCCTAAGGCGAGACTGAAAAGTGTAGTCGATGGGAAACAGGTTAATATTCCTGTACTTCGTATAATTGCGATGGGAGGACGGAGAAGGCTAGGCCAGCGTGGCGATGGTTGTCCACGTGAAAGGCAGTAGGCGGTAAACTTAGGCAAATCCGGGTTTACATTACGCTGAGAGTTGATGACGAGTGTCTACGGACACGAAGTGGTTGATGCCCTGCTTCCAGGAAAAGTCTCTAAGCTTCAGATTATACGAAACCGTACCCCAAACCGACACAGGTGGTTGGGTAGAGAATACCAAGGCGCTTGAGAGAACTCGGGTGAAGGAACTAGGCAAAATGGTACCGTAACTTCGGGAGAAGGTACGCTCTTGATGGTGATGGGACTTGCTCCCTAAGCTGCTGAGAGTCGCAGATACCAGTTGGCTGCAACTGTTTATTAAAAACACAGCACTGTGCTAAATCGAAAGATGACGTATACGGTGTGACGCCTGCCCGGTGCCGGAAGGTTAATTGATGTGGTTAGCGTTCGCGCGAAGCTATTGATCGAAGCCCCGGTAAACGGCGGCCGTAACTATAACGGTCCTAAGGTAGCGAAATTCCTTGTCGGGTAAGTTCCGACCTGCACGAATGGCGTAATGATGGCCAAGCTGTCTCCACCCGAGACTCAGTGAAATTGAAATTGCCGTGAAGATGCGGTGTACCCGCGGCTAGACGGAAAGACCCCGTGAACCTTTACTACAGCTTGACACTGAACATTGACCCTACATGTGTAGGATAGGTGGGAGGCTTTGAAGCGTTGTCGCTAGATGACGTGGAGCCGACCTTGAAATACCACCCTTGTAGTGTTGATGTTCTAACGTTGGTCCCTTATCGGGATTGCGGACAGTGTCTGGTGGGTAGTTTGACTGGGGCGGTCTCCTCCCAAAGAGTAACGGAGGAGCACGAAGGTTGGCTAAGTATGGTCGGACATCATACGGTTAGTGCAATGGCATAAGCCAGCTTAACTGCGAGACAGACACGTCGAGCAGGTACGAAAGTAGGTCATAGTGATCCGGTGGTTCTGTATGGAAGGGCCATCGCTCAACGGATAAAAGGTACTCCGGGGATAACAGGCTGATACCGCCCAAGAGTTCATATCGACGGCGGTGTTTGGCACCTCGATGTCGGCTCATCACATCCTGGGGCTGAAGTCGGTCCCAAGGGTATGGCTGTTCGCCATTTAAAGTGGTACGCGAGCTGGGTTTAGAACGTCGTGAGACAGTTCGGTCCCTATCTGCCGTGGGCGTTTGAGAATTGAGGGGAGCTGCTCCTAGTACGAGAGGACCGGAGTGGACGAACCGCTGGTGTTTGGGTTGTTATGCCAATAGCATTGCCCAGTAGCTACGTTCGGAACTGATAACCGCTGAAAGCATCTAAGCGGGAAGCAGGCCTCGAGATTAATTCTCACTAGGACTTTAAGTCCTCTGAAGGGCCGTTGGAGACTACAACGTTGATAGGCAAGGTGTGTAAGTGCTGTGAGGCATTGAGCTAACTTGTACTAATTACCCGTGAGGCTTAACCATACAACACCTAAAGGGTGTTGCTTATAGATACTTTATTTAGAAACCATGAATACTTGTTAGTGCTCATGAGATGTTTCAGCTTTTTCGAATGTTAAAGACAACAGTTTTTGCCTGGTGGCAATAGCGTTGTGGACCCACCTGACTCCATGCCGAACTCAGAAGTGAAACGCAACTGCGCCGATGATAGTGTGGGGCTTCCCCATGTGAAAGTAGGTCACCGCCAGGCTCTCATACTAAGCCCTCGTCTAACGACGAGGGCTTTTTACTCTAGCTAAGGAAATTTTGGCCTCGCCAACTAGCTTGAGTGAACAATGTAAAAGTTTTTGCCTAGTGGCAATAGCGTTGTGGACCCACCTGACCCCATGCCGAACTCAGAAGTGAAACGCAACTGCGCCGATGATAGTGTGGGGCTTCCCCATGTGAAAGTAGGTCACTGCTAGGCTCCAAATAGTTAAGGGCTTCCCAATGGGAAGCCCTTTTTCTTTGTGCGCCATAGTTGTGTGGAGCTAACAGCAATTTTACGCTTTGTTGATAGCTTTCTTAGTGACCAAGCTGATCCTTTGTTACAATTAGCCAAGCATAGTGCTAGTAATCAAGAATCTATATTAATGACTCCACGTTTTTCTCGTAACGCATCGTTACAGTCTCTTCCCAAAATTGCGCAAGATCCACTGCAGTTTAAAACCTTGCTGAGTGCAGAAGAGTATCGCCTTGCCTTGCTAGCGCAGATAGCTGAGGCTAAAACTCGGATTTATATCGTTGCGCTTTACCTTGAAGATGATCAAGCTGGCCGCAGCATTATGGAAGGCCTGTATTCTGCTAAACAGCGTAACCCAGAGCTAGAAGTTGTTATCTTAGTTGATTGGCATCGTGCTCAACGTGGTTTGATTGGCGACGAACAAGCCGAGGGTAACGCTGCGATGTACCGTGAGTATGAACAACGTTACCCAGGCCTTATTACCTTCTACGGTGTGCCTGTGAGTAATCGCGAATTGTTTGGCGTACTGCATTTAAAAGGTAGCATTATTGATGATACGGTAGTGTATAGCGGTGCCAGTATTAACAATATCTATTTAGCGCAGCAACAGCGCTACCGCTTTGATCGTTACCACTTGATTGATAATACTCGCCTGGCTAATGCGATGGTTGACTATGTAGAGCAGTACCTAGTGAATAGCGAAGCGGTGTCTAGTTTATCGACCAATGAGCCGGTGACTACTCGTTCGCTAAAGCCTGCTATTCGTCGTTTACGCTTGTCATTGCAACGTGAGCAATACAGTTACTATCCTCAGCAATGTGAGGAGTCTGAAGTTGGCATCACACCTTTACTGGGTTTGGGGCGTCGCCAAAATTTGCTTAATAAAACCATTCGCCAGCTGATCATTAAAGCCAGCCATCAAATAACTATATGCACACCTTATTTTAATCCTCCGGGTAGTTTGTCTAGGGAAATTAGCAAAGCCTTAAAAAATGGTGTGAAAGTAAAGCTGATTGTTGGCGATAAAACCGCTAGTGACTTTTACAGCAAGCCAGATGAAAACTTTAAGGTGATCCATGCGCTACCTTATTTGTACGAGCTGAATTTGTCTAAGTTTGTTAAACGACAGCTAAAATATATTAACAGTGGTTTGTTAAGTATTCATTTGTGGTCGCATCAAGATAATAGCTTTCATGTAAAAGGTTTGTGGGTTGATGAGCGCTATAGCTTATTAACCGGTAATAACTTGAATCCACGCGCTTGGAACTTGGATTTAGAGAATGGCTTATTGATTGATGACCCGAAAGGATTATTGAGTGAGCAAAAGCAGGTCGAGCTGAATAATATATTGGCTCACACTAAGTTAGTGCATTGCGTAGCAGATTTAGACAGCCTGGCTAATTACCCCTTGCCAGTGAAGCGCTTGCTAAAACGAATAAACAGAGTGCGCGCTGACCGTTTGTTAAAACAAATCTTATAGGTAGCTGTCTACCTGCTTAGCCCAGCCTTAAGCTGGGCTAGTAAGACAAATAAGCCCTTTAGCTAGGGAATGAGAAATTTACCCCTTCACGTACCGACGCTGATGGCCAACGCTGGGTAATGGTTTTACGTTTAGTATAAAAGCGCACAGCATCAGGGCCGTAGGCGTGTAAATCACCAAACAAAGAACGCTTCCAACCACCAAAGCTATGATAAGAAACAGGCACAGGAAGAGGAATGTTAATACCTACCATTCCAACCTGAATGTTGTCTGAGAAGTAACGTGCTGCCTCTCCATCACGGGTATATAGGCAAGTACCATTACCAAATTGGTGCTTGTTAATCAGTTGCATACCTTGTTCCATGCTATCCACTCGAACCACACACAACACCGGTCCAAAAATCTCTTCTTGGTAGGCTTTCATCGTTTCGGTGACATGGTCGATTAGGGTTCCTCCAACGTAGAAGCCATCAGGGTAGCCCGCTACTTGAGTATTGCGACCATCTACAACTACGGTGGCACCATCTGCTTCAGCACTACTGATGTACATTTCAACTTTGTCTCGCTGTTCGGCACTAATTAGTGGTCCAAAGTCGTTTTCTTTATCTGAGTAGGCACCAACCTTTAGGTTCTGCATTTGCTGAGTTAAACCATCTACCAGCCTGTCGGCAATTTCGTCACCTACGGCAACCGCAACCGATAAGGCCATACAACGTTCACCCGAGGAGCCAAAAGCTGCGCCAAGTAGAGAGTTTACTGCGTTATCTAAATCGGCATCAGGCATGATGATGGCGTGATTTTTTGCCCCGCCTAAGGCCTGGCAGCGCTTACCATTGGCGGTAGCGGTGCTGTAAATGTACTCGGCGATGGGGGTAGAACCTACAAAGCTCACCGCTGCAACACGTGGGTCGGTAAGTAGGGTATCTACGGCTTCTTTATCGCCATTCACTACATTAAATACACCTGCTGGTAATCCTGCTTGATGAAGTAGTTCGGCAATTAGCATTGTCGCCGACGGATCTCGCTCAGAGGGTTTTAATACAAAGCTATTGCCGCACATAAGTGCCATGGGGAACATCCACATAGGCACCATCACAGGGAAATTGAATGGGGTTATCCCCGCTACTACTCCCAAGGCTTGGAATTCACTCCATGAGTCTATGCCTGGGCCAACGTTACGCGAATGTTCACCTTTAAGAACCTCGGGTGCAGCACAGGCGTATTCAACATTTTCAATACCACGGGTAAGCTCGCCCATAGCATCATGGACGATCTTTCCGTGCTGTTGGCCTACAAGTTCACAAATGCGCTCGGCATTCTCTTCCAGCAAGGTTTTGTAGCGAAACATAATTTGGGCACGTTTTGCCACTGGCGTATCTCGCCAAGCGGGAAAAGCTTGCTGAGCGGCGCTAATGGCTTGCTCAACCGTAGTTTTGTCAGCCAAGGCAACTTGGCTAGCAACTTGACCGGTAGAAGGGTTATACACATCTTGTGAGCGCGTGTAGTCGTTGTGGCTTTCGCCGTTAATTAAATGACCGATGATAGACATAAAGCTTTCCTTATAGGCTTAGGCTTGGCCTGATAGTTGATTAATGGAGTCGCCTAAGGCATTAAATAGGCTATCGATTTCTGCTGCGCTTACGTTAAACGGAGGCGCTATTTGTATAGTGTCGGCGCCATAGCGCACGTAGTATCCTTTTTGCCACATTTGTTGGGCCACCAAAAACGGATTAAGTGCCGGCTCACCGGGTGCATGAACAAGGCTTAAGCCTGCTGCTAAGCCCATGTTTCTTACATCGCTTACTAAATCCAACTGTCCCAGCTGATGCGCAGCATGTTCAAGTATTGGGCTCATTTCCCTTACTTGCTCAAACATGTGTTCTTTTTCCAATAAGTCCAAAGAGGCAAGTGCTGCGGCACAAGCAATAGGGTGAGCTGAGTAGGTATAGCCGTGGGGCAGCTCTAACATATAGTTTGGACCACCTTCGTCCATAAAGGTGTCGTAAATTTCTTGCTTGCAGGCCACTGCTCCCATAGGAATGACCCCATTGGTGAGCTGCTTGGCCATGTTAATGATGTCTGGCGTAACGCCGCAGGCCTCTGCTCCGGTTTTGTAACCTAAGCGGCCAAAAGCACAAATCACTTCATCGAAAATCAGTAAGATTTGGTGTTGGTCGCAAATCTCACGCAAACGTTTTAAGTAGCCAACCGGTGGTGGAATTACCCCAGCACTGCCGGCCATAGGTTCAACAATCACTGCCGCTATATTGGAAGCATCATGCATGGCGATTAAATCGATTAAGTCATTGGCGAGTTCAGCGCCTTGGTTTGGTTGGCCTTTAGTAAAGGCATTTTCTGGCAATACCGTATGGCGCATGTGGGCGCTATCTACACCGGCACCAAATATGGCGCGATTTGGGCCTATGCCGCCCACTGATATGCCGCCAAAGTTTACCCCATGATAGCCTTTGCCGCGGCCAATCAACTTGGTTTTACTGGCAAGGCCTTTTTTGCGCCAATAAGCGCGAGCGATTTTTAGTGAGGTATCGGCAGACTCAGAGCCTGAACCAGTGAAAAATACTCGGTTTAAGCCCTTTGGCATAAACTCGGTAATTCGCTCTGCCAGCTGAAATGATTTTGGGTGACCAAACTGAAAAGCGGGTGAGTAATCAAGCTGGCTGGCCTGTTGGGCAATGGCATCTACTATTTCTTGGCGGCCATGTCCCAAGCCGCAAGTCCACAGGCCTGACAAACCATCAAATATTTTTCGGCCGTCGGCGTCGAAGTAATACTTGCCCTTAGCTTGGCAAATCATTCGTGGATCTTGTTTGAACTGGCGATTACCTGAATAAGCCATCCAGTGGCTATCAAGTTGATTTTGAGTAAT
This sequence comes from Agarivorans albus, assembly GCF_019670105.1. Lineage (NCBI taxonomy): Bacteria > Pseudomonadati > Pseudomonadota > Gammaproteobacteria > Alteromonadales > Alteromonadaceae > Agarivorans > Agarivorans albus. Next base: position 39,064 of record NZ_AP023032.1, read on the forward strand.
TCCCATATCTTGCAATGTGGCCATTTGCTTCTCCTAGCAAAGCTTTACGCTAGGTTTAGCCTAATGCTGGTTTTAAGTTACATAAATATGTATCTTTGAATCTAAAGTTTCATAAGGATGAAACATAATGCAGAAAATTTTGGGTCAACTTAGTGATATTGATTTACGCCTGCTAAAAGTTTTTAGGGTAGTGGTGGAGTGTGGAGGTATTTCGGCAGCCGAAGTCGAACTCAATATCGGTCGCTCAACCATTAGCCGACATGTTAAGGATTTGGAGATCCGCCTTGGGGTAACCTTATGCCAGCGGGGGCGAGCTGGGTTTGTGTTAAGTGCTGAAGGGCAACATATCTATCAATCTAGCTTGCGTTTGATGGGCGCCTTAGATGAGTTTCGCGCAGACGTTCAAGGCTTACACAAAGAAATGACCGGTAACCTAGCCATTGCCTTGTTCGATAAAACCGTCACTAACCAAGAAGCTAAAATCTCCCAAGCATTACAGCTATTCGACCAACGAGCACCCAAGGTTAGTTTAGATTTATACGTAGAAACCTTATCGGTGATCGAAAGTGGAGTGATAGAAGGGCGTTATCATGTTGGTGTGGTGCCGGGGCCGCGTCAATCTGCCAGTTTGGCTTATCAGTGGCTATTTGATGAAAAAATGTCTCTGTATTGTGGCTATCACCACCCCTTGTTTAAACGCAGTGATATTACGATTAGCGAGCAAGAAATTGTTAGCCAAAAGTATGCTGGCCTTGGCCACAACTCACCTAATATGGATACTTCTCAGCAAAAAGGCTTTAAGCGACACGCCACCGCTTATGACCAAGAAGCAGTCGCAACTTTATTGTTGTCGGGCAGTTATTTGGCTTATTTGCCCGACCATTATGCACGTAGTTTTGTAGAACAAGGGCTGATTAGAGCCATTGGTGGCGAGGTGTTTAGCTATGACTGTTCGTTTTTAGCAGTAAATCGTATATCACCCAAACCCTCACGGATATTGGCTTGTTTCCTAGAATGCTTAAAGCAAGCCCATCATTTAGTTTAAACGGGCGCCTATCCACGCTTTAATCGCCTTTATTTGGCTCGGTGATACACTGTGCGCCATATCAAATAGGCTAAATTCAGCCTTATAGCCTAAGGCTGACAGTTGCTGATAGGCTTGCTCACCTAAGCTTGGGGCTACTACATCGTCTTGTCGGCCATGCTGGATGAGGATCGGCGTATTAGCTTGGAAGTGCTGTTTAGGCAGGCTTTCATTAACCAAGTAAGTAGACATACATAACACACCACCTAAGGCATGCTCTAGGTTTAACGCACAGTGATACGCCACCGCTCCGCCTTGAGAGAAACCGGCCAAAATAATGTTTTTACTGGGGATGCCTTGAGCAAGTTGTTGCTCAATTAGCTGGCTAATTTCTTGGCTTACTTGTTCTAAGTGCTGTTGATTAATTTTACGCTGCGGTGAAAACGCCAGTATGTCGTACCAAGCGGGCATAAAGTAGCCAGCGTTAACGGTAACGGCGCGCTCGGGCGCTGCTGGAAAGATAAAGCGCACGGCTGCTTCATCGGGTAGCTTTAGTTGCTTAGCTAAAGGGACAAAATCTTCAGGACCAGCGCCTAAGCCATGTAGCCAAATAATACAATGGCGAGCAGCTTGCTCGGGTTCTACAGTTATAGCGTGAAGTGGCATGGATATTCCTTTGCTGATTGAGAGTCTTCTAGGTAAGCTGTGCACCAGTTTTAGCAACAGGCATTGTATGCCAATGCCGCGGAGAGACAAGCATGCAAGAATTAATCGATGAAATTAGAGCTGCCGATCAGTCTGGCGCCTATCCTAGTGAGCTACCCACAGAAGCGCAATTAGTTGAAGTTGAAGAACTTATCTTAATTCCCATGCCTAGTGATCTGCGTGCTTTCCAACTTACCGTGAGTAATGTTATCTGTGGTAGCTTAGAGCCTGTAACCATTAGCGATCCCTACTTACATACTTATTTGCCAGAGGTAGCGGCTACCGCATGGAGCTTAGGTTTACCGCGTGAGTTTATTCCTATTTGCCAAAATGGTGACAACTTCTACTTCATTAGCCAAGAAGGTGAAATTGGCTACTGGCAAGGCCAAGAAGATCTAGTACCAGAGTGGGATACCATCTGGGATTGGGCTAGCGAAGTATGGATGCAAAGCTAAACAAGCATGGATCAACAAGACTACCTCGCTAAGTTTTGGTTGGTGATTGGGCATATTCCAGAAGGGAAGGTGGCCACTTATGGCGGGGTTGCTGAAATGGCTGGTTATCCTCGAATGGCACGTGCAGTAGGGCGCTGCTTAAAAACCTTACCCGAAGACTCCAATTTACCATGGCATAGAGTGATTAATGCTAAAGGCATGATTTCCTTCCCAGAAGGCTCTCCGCAATATCAATGTCAGCGTCAGCGTCTTGAGGATGAAGGGATTATCTTTCGCAATAATAAAGTGCCTCTCACCCAGCACCTTTGGCTGGGTGATTAAGTTACTTTAGGTAGCTTAAGGCTATTTGGGCTTTAATATAGCCTGTTGTTTGGGTTCTTCTAAGCCTGCTAAGTGATGAGTTAAAGCTCGCACCAGGTAAGACTTAGACAAACCGGTTTTTTGCTTTATTTGATCTAACTCGGCAATTACCGCTTGGTTTAAGCTAAACGTGGCATTTTTTGCTGGCTGCTTAGATGCATTGCGCTTAGCTTGTATCGGCAAGTGCACCACATTTTCGCAGCCACGAGCATACAGCTCGGCTTGCGCAATAAAGCTATCTACATCGCAAAACTGTTTCGGTTTAGAAGCCCGAGGCTTTTTCTTGAGATCGTGCAATGCCATGATCTGCCGCTCCTTGCTCACATACTATAAATTCTTCAGCAATATTGCGGATTTCTTGGGCTGCTTTTCCTTCCGGCTCAAGCTCCAACACCGTGTAGCCACGCTCTTCGCTATCATCATAGATATTGCGATTAAAGGTGATGGCGTCTAGCACATTTAAACCGTAGGTTCTGCATACCTCTTTGGCCTCTTCAATACGCTTGTATTGGCTTGGCAACGATGGGCATTGGGTGAGTACAACTGCTTCTTTTAAATGAAAGTTTACCGCTTTACAGGTGTTAACTAACTCTTCTAAATGGGGCAGGGTTTTTATGTCACGCCGCTTTGGACGTAGTGGAACTATAGCGTGGGTGGCAACTGCCATACTAGAGCGTAGGGCTTTGCTATCTTGCCCTCCGCAATCTACTACCACAAAGTCGAAGCGATTTTGTAGGCTAAGTAAGTCGTTGCGAATGTTGCCGTACAGTTGCACGCAGTTAATAGTTGGAAGGTCTTCTTGCTCGTTACGTGCTTGCACCCAATCGGAGCTAGTACGTTGTGGATCGCAATCAACCAAGAGAATTTCGGTATTAAAGCGTTGTTTCAAATACACCGCCAAGTTTTGGGCCAGACAGCTTTTTCCACTGCCCCCCTTTTCACCGCCAACGAGAAGTATCATGGCTAAGTCCTTTTTGTTTTGGTCTTTTGTAAGTGTCTATGTCAGCGGAATTATTGTTTTTTAGCCGACTCCCCCAGCTTAGGCGAAAAAATAATCAAAGCAATAACCCTAATTGTTTTGAGTGTTTGTAAAGGGGTTTAAGTTATTGAATTTAATATATATTAGTGGCTGTTGAACAAGCTGAATCTAGCTGTAACAAAAGTTTTACATTAATACTAAAGTCGTAGTGCTTCAGCTTGCTTAGTCCTTGAGATAGTTTTCACTTGAACCTCGCTGCAAGCTAGTTACACTGCTTATCGCTGAATTACTCCTTAGAAGGCGGAGCGCATGTTAAAAAAATTGATGAGTGTTATGGCGTTGGTGATGGCGGTATTGATTATTACCCCCGACGCAGAGGCCAAACGCTTTGGTGGAGGTAAGTCTTGGGGTAAAAGCCAACCTACCTTTAAAAAACAACCAAGCCAAACTAATCAACAGGCTAATCAGCAGCAAAACCAAAACAATGGTACTGCCGCAAATACTGGCCGTCGCTCAGGGATGATGGGTGGATTACTAGGCGGCTTATTAGCCGGCGGTTTGTTTGCTGCTTTGCTTGGCGGTGGGGCCTTTGAGGGCCTACAGATGATGGATATTTTGTTGTTTGCTTTAATTGCCTTTGTGGCGGTGCGTTTCTTACGTGGCCTCAACCAACAAAAGGCAGCGGCAATGAATCACCAACCCGCACAGGCTTATCAAGGCCCTCAGGCAGAGCAACAGTGGCAACAAGGTGGTTTTGCTAGTGCTAGTCAACTTGCTAGCGGAAGCGAAGACGACGTGCCGTTTAATCCGCCAGCAGGTTTTGACGCGAATGCCTTTTTAGAAGGCGCTCGTGGTCACTTTGATACTCTGCAGCGCGCTTGGAACGACAACAAGCTAGAAGTGATGCAAGAATACTTGAGCATTGAACTTTATAACGCCCTCGCTGAAGAGCGTCGCTCATACGGTTCTGAAGAAATTAATAGTAGTGTTGTATTTATTGATGCCGAACTAGTTCGTGCTGATCACTCAATGTTAAATGCCGAAGTAAGCGTTAAATTTACTGGTAAAACACGTGATGAGGGTAGCGGCCAAGAAAGCGATGTTGCCGAAGTATGGCACTTAGAGCGCAAACTCGATCAAGCTAATTCACCGTGGTTGATTGTGGGCATAGAAGCGTAATGTCTGGTGATGACTCACTAGTAGTTAAACAAGCTACTAGTGAGTGGTTTTTGTATATTATTAGAACCAAACAACGGCATTTGTATACCGGCGTGACTACCGATGTAGCGCGCCGTTTTGCCGAGCACCAACAAGGTGGTGTTAAAGGTGCCAAAGCCCTACGAGGAAAAGGCCCACTACAGTTGGTGTATCAACAATGTTTGGCCTCTAAGCAGCAGGCGATGCGCTTAGAGTATGCCATTAAACAATTGCCAAAAGCCGCTAAAGAACGCTTAGTGCAGGGAGAAATAGATTGGCAAAGCGTGTTGCCAGAATCAAGCTCCAAAGCTTAAGTTACTAAGAGTTAACTTAAGCTCTACACATCAAAGTTATTGCCAGTCGCTAAGTCCATAGCGTTGTAAAATTTTGGCTAACTCTCCACTGTTTCTTAAACCTTGTATGCCTTCGCTTAAGCGATGAGCTAAAGCCGGGCTTTGTGGATTATCCGGAGAAAAGGCAATGTACACTGGCTCGGTACTAAAGCTTGTGGCGAAGCGAATGTCGTTATTATCTCCCCGTTGGTGGGTGTAATAATTCACTACACTTTTATCTTCGACGTAGCCATCAATTTTGCGTTCCATCAGTAGCTTATGCATACGCTCAAGCGCCTGTTCACTGCGAACAACCACCAAATTACGTCGATGTTGATGAGCACTAATATAGGCATCAAGTTCATCGTTGTAGTCATAATCAGCAATCACCGCTATCGTCAGGTCTTCCAGTGAAGGAACGCCTTGATACTGCCAGTTGCTATCGCTACGCATCACTAGTACTTGCTGGGCTTTACCAATGGCCAACCTAGGGTAAACAAAACCTTCGGCTTCGCCGGCGAGCGCCCCTACCACCGCTTGATAAACACCTTTTTGAGTATGACGCAGCGCGCGTGACCAAGGCATCTCAACCAGGCTTACTTGATAATCGGGCGCAAAAATCTGCTGTGCAATCTCGATGATGTAACCCGGTGAGCGACTGTTTGCTTGGCAATTAAAAGGGCACCAGCGATCAGCGGCCAAACGCAGAGGCTCCGCTTGGCTAGCTGCGCTCGGCAAGCTAAGTACCAGCAACAGTAAGGTGGTTAAGGTGTTTTTGTAGGCTAACAAGGCGAGCTTAAATCAAGGGTGACGATAGTAAGCATTGCATAATCTCAATACAGCTAGTTAATGCAGTGCATTATGCTGATTTATTGATGGATTGTACTGATTTACCCAAGGCACCTTAGCGGTTAATTCTATGGTGCTGTTTAGCTAAGTTGACAGTAAAAGCTTTTCTTCGAGATTTAAAGCTGCTTGGGCCACAAGCTTGCTGGCCTAAGCTTATAGGCCAGTGTCTGAAGCAGAACGCTTTAAGCGCTTCTGGCTTAACTGCTTTTTCCATAGGGAGAGCTGCTTTGGTAAGGGGCTTTGCAATACCAAAGGTACCACAATTAGAGCCGCGCCAAGCCAGGTTAACCAGTCGGGCATTTCACTAAAAAATAGCCAGCCAAAGATTGCTGCACCAATCAATCCGGTGTATTCGGCGCTAGCAATGCTGTTGGCGTTAGCCGACTTATAAGCAATGACGGAACCAGCGTGCAAAAACAAAATGAATAAGCTACTTCCGCCGGCAAGGTATAGCAGTGACCAATTAAAGCCGTGCAAGTGTGGCCAAGCCAGAGTTAGCGTGGCCGGAACAACCATTAGGTTGGTCCAAAATAAGCTAGTGACTACCGATTCTTGTTTGGGAATGTACTTTACCGTTAGGTTGCTTAAGGCAAGTGTCAGCGCCGTGCCTAAAGCTGCGATAGCTCCCCAGTTAAATTCGGTGGGGCGAATAATTACCAGCACACCGATAAAGCCAATGAATGCGGCAGCCACTTGAGTTCGGTTTACTGGGCTTTTGTGTAACCACATGCCTAGTGGCAACATCATAATGGGTGCGGCGTAAAATAAGGCATTAGCGGTGGCTAGCGGCAGCGCTATTAAGGCTACCACCATGCAGCCAGAGCCCGCTAACCATAAATGCCCACGAACTACATGCACTAAGGGTTTTGCTGGCAGTTTTTGTTTGGTGAGCAAAAATAAAGGCAATAACAATAATAGCGTGCTGAGTTGGCGATATAGCAGTATTTCAAATACTGAGGCTTGTTCTCCGGCTACTTTCATCAGTGCGTCAGACAGCACTGCGATCTGATTAGCTACCACTAAAATGAGGATGGCAATAAAGTTTGAGTTGTTACGCATAGCTGCCTCCCGTTAATTAATGGCTAATAGGTGAAGCAGCAGTGTAGAAGCTTGTTAAACATTAAAAAAATGATAATAATTAAAAATACATGAAAAAATTTAATGTATTTGCATGCGAACTCTACCTCCACTTAATGCCTTAATTGCCTTTGAGGCTGTAGCGCGAAATCAAAGTGTCGCCAAAGCAGGCGAAGAATTAGGCATTAGCCAGAGCGCGGTAAGCCACCGCTTGCGCTTGCTTGAAGAGTATTTAGCCGAGCCTTTGCTGATTAAAGTTGGCCGCCAACTACAACTAAGTGAGGCTGGGCGCAGCTACTTTAGCGAAGTAGAGCGTATTTTAAATGAATTAAGCCACATCACCCGCCAAGTAAAAGGTGAGGGGGTTGCGCAACTTAGGCTTACTGCTTACAGCTCATTTGCCTTAAAACGTTTGATACCCTTGCTTCCAAGCTTTAGGGCGCGTAATCCAGAAATTGATTTACGCTTGCAAATGATTACCGAGGAGCCGGTCTTGTCTAGCGCTACTGGTGACTTGTTCATTTGTTTTGCTGATTCAGCTCCTGGTTATGTGAGCCACTTATTGCACAAGGAACGGTTGGTGGCGGTATGTTCGCCCAGCTTTTATCAAGAAATCGATCAAAATAACTGGCGGCAAGAACTCCCACAATTTCCCTTGTTGTCTTGTGACTTAGATGAAGATGCTCAGCAACCAGGCGGGGATTGGGCGGTGTGGTCTAAGGGTTTGGGGATATCGCTGCCAAGCAATCAAGGCTTCCATAGTTTTAGTCACCAAGTGCTCGCCTTAGAAGCCGCAGCAACTGGCCAAGGCATTGCACTGGTGAGCGACTTTATGGTGGAAAAAGACATTCGCGAGGGTAGTTTAGTCGATCTACCGGTGTCTTCGGTATATACCGGTTACGACTTCTACCTTTGTTATAAACAAGCTCGCAGCCGCGACCAAGGCTTGCGCGCAGTGGCTGATTGGCTGATAGAAACGGCGGCTAGTCCGCTAGAAGTTTAACTAACAGTAAACTTAAGCTGTCGACAAAGTCTAAGCGTAAAATTTCAAACTCATCGTTTTGCATCACTTGCTGCATGGTCGACGAAGGGTGGCTGGTATGCCAACAACCAATAACCGCTTGATAAAGAAACATCACTTTAGTGAGAGCTTGTTGTTGGCTTAGCTGAGGCGACCAATGCAAAAACAACTTGGCTAGTTGTTCGGCCATGGTTTTGAGCTCACGTTTAAAGTTGATGGCTTGTTCAATGTTCTCTTGTTTTTCTAATACCGTATGCAAAATGGCCGAGAGGTAACAAAAGGTAGGTTGAGCGGCAATGGTCTCGGCTAATACTCTAGGTTTTAGATTTTGCTGAGATAAACGCTCCAGCCCTAGTAATAGCTGTTTAGCCTCTTCTAAATAAAGTGCCATAAACAAGCTTTCTTTGTTGGCAAAGTAACGATACAAAGCCGGCTTTGATAGCTCTAGTTGTTCGGCAAGCTGGCTAAGTACTACCTGTTCGTAGCCATGTTCGCCTAAGGCTAATTTAGCGGTGCTGAGTATCTGTTGGCGGCGTAATTGCTTTTGTTCAGGGCTGATGGCGCGTTTTTTAATAGCTGTATTCACAATGGTATTCATTAAGCTCTTGATAGGTAAACCTTAGTCACTAATTGCGCTAAAAGCTATTTAGCAATTGCTTAGCTCTTAGCAAATCTCTTATGGGAGAGAGCAGGTTTACTGTAGCGTTCTATTATTAAGTGATAATACCGCCAAGCTTGGCGGTAAATAAACCTAAGTTTTGCGAGCTTTGATCCAAACTTTAAATAAGTTACTCATGGAAACTTGTGTTTAGAGGTGGTGAAGTCTATATAAGTTACCAGTGGTATCTTAATTTAAGTCTTAGGACAGGGAGCCAAGTGAAACTCAGTCGCCGTTCATTGTTAAAATACAGTATTGCTACCGCTGCGCTAGCTAGCGGAGGAGCATGGCTGGTGAGCCCTGCTTCCATAGATTTTAAACCTATGCCAAAGCTTACTTTAAAGCCGCAATACCAACAGGTGTTTTGGTACTTAATTCCTGCTTTCTTAGAAGGTGCTGTGGCTAGCGATGATGTAGCGCGAAAGCAACATGTGCTGGCCAATATCGATCAAGCGTTCAGCATTCTAGAACCCCATACCCAAGCTGAGTTAAATCAACTACTAGAGATATTAGCCTCTCGTGGAGGTTGGTTATTGCTAAGTGCTGGTGCAGCCCAGCTTAGTGAGTTATCGATAGCGCAGCGCTTATTGTTGTTACAGCAATGGCAGCAGCACTATCTACAGCTATTACGACAAGCCTATCAAGGCTTACATGAACTGATTACTGCCGCTTGGTACGGTGATCCAACAGCGTGGCCAGAATTAGCTTATCACCTGCCAGTGCAAGCTAGGGGCTTAGTGAATGATTAAAGATATTATTGCTGAGGGCCTAGCATCGGGCTGGCAACATATTGATGGAGCCAGCCAACAAGGTGAGCAAGAGCTAGATTGTGACGTACTAATTGTTGGCAGTGGTGCCGGTGGCGGGATCAGTGCGCAAGTGCTTAGCCAGGCAGGGCTTAAAGTGATGGTCGTTGATGAGGGACCACTCAAAAGCAGTCAAGACTTTAAGATGCAAGAGCGCAGCGCTTACCCCGACTTATACCAAGAATCGGCTGCACGAAAAACCAAAGATAAAGCCATTAGCATTTTCCAAGGGCGTTGTGTAGGCGGTTCAACCACCGTGAATTGGACCACCTCTTTGCGTACTCCAGAACCCACGTTGCAACATTGGCAACAGCGCTGGGGTTTTAAGCAGGTAAATTCGCAAAGCCTTGCGCCTTACTTTGTTAAAGCAGAGCAAATGTTGGGCATTAGCCCTTGGCTGCAAACAAATCAAAACAATGCTTTATTGGCGAAAGGCTGCGAGGCTTTGGCGTGGTCTTATCAAGCGATACCTCGCAATGTAAAACAGTGTTGGGACTTAGGTTACTGTGGCATGGGGTGTCCAACTAATGCTAAGCAGTCGATGTTAGTAACAACAATTCCCGCTGCGCTCAGTGCTGGCGCTACCTTGTTAAGTCGGTTTCGAGTGCAAACTTTGCATTTTGATAAAGGTGCTATCACCGGTGCGCAATTGCAGGCTTTAAATACTTCGCAGCGCTTGCATGGCGCGAGTATTAAGATTAAAGCGCGCCAGGTCGTGTTGTCGGCAGGTGCTATTGGTAGTCCTGCTGCACTGTTACGCTCCAAGGTTCCAGATCCTTATCAGCTGGTGGGTAAACGAACCTTTTTGCACCCAAGTGTGATGAGTGGGGCGGTGTTTGAGCAAGCGGTAAACAGTCATCAAGGCGCGCCGCAATCGGTGTATTCCGATCACTTTGTATGGCGAGAAGGCAGTGAAGGAGAGTGTGGCTACAAACTGGAAGTACCTCCGGTACATCCTATTCTGTTGGCCACTAAAATTAGCGGCTTTGGTCAGTTTCATAGTGACATGATGCAGCAGATTAACCATCTGCAAGTTACCATTGCCCTACTGCGCGACGGCTTTAATGAGCAAAGTATTGGCGGGCAAGTGCAGCTTCGCGATGATGGAAGTCCTGTGCTGGATTATCCCATCAGTGATTTTGTATGGCGAGGAGCGCGCCGGGCTTTATTGAGCATGGCCGAACTGCAGTTTGCTGCAGGTGCTAAACAAGTATTTCCCTTGCATGAACAAAGCAAGCTAGTGAGTTCATGGCCGCAGGCCAAGGCTATGATTGAGCAATTGCCAATGCAGGCCTTGGCTACGCGTTTAGCCTCGGCACATGTGATGGGAGGTTGTGCCATGGGAGGCGATGAACAAACATCCTTAGTAGATGAAGACGGTAATTATCGCTGGCTGGATGGCTTAAGTGTGATTGATGGCTCGGTGTTTCCCACAAGTTTAGGTGCTAATCCGCAACTCAGTATTTATGCTATGGCTTTAAGAAATGCCGAATTGCTGGCAAAACGCCTACAAGCTTAGGCTTTGCTTAAGCAAAGCGTTTACAAACCAAGCTAGCCACTGCTAGTCTTAAACAAAGATTAAAAAAGGCCTAGCTTCATGTGGTTACAACGTTTGGTAAGGTTAAAGGCGCGACCGCGCGGCTTTCATCTAATTACCGAAGAATTGATTTTGCAGTTACCTGAGCTGCAAGATTTTAAAGTGGGCTTGTGCCACCTGTTATTGCAGCATACCAGTGCCAGCTTAAGCTTGAATGAAAATGCAGATCCCAGTGTTCGAGCCGATTTAGACGCTCATCTAAACAAAATGGTGCCGGAAAATGCCCCCTATTTTGAGCACACCTACGAAGGCGCCGACGACATGCCTGCTCATATTAAAAGCAGCATGCTAGGCGCCGAATTAACCCTGCCGATTAACCGAGGTGAGTTGGCATTGGGAATATGGCAGGGCATTTATCTTGGTGAGCATCGCAATCAAGGTGGTAATCGGCAAATTATCGCTACCATCTCCGGTGAATAGTCCTTGTATTGCTTTACTTGTTATTCACAATACTGTCCCAATATCTTAAGCAAAGTCTTTATCTAAGTTGGCGCCATGGATCTGTTAGCTATATTTCTGCTCACCTTTATTGTGATGTTCTTTTGGCGTCGTCGAAAAGACGCTGAGCGTGCTCAACACTTAATCAAACAAAAATGTAAGACGCTAGAGCTACAGCTACTTGAAGTAAATTTTAAGCAAGAAAAACCGCAGAAAATGGCAGGCCACTGGCGCTGGTGTCGATACTACCAATTTGAATTTTCTTCCACTGGCGACAGCCGCTATCAAGGCCAACTAATTATGGCTGGCAGCCAATACAAATTTGAGTTACCCGTTTATCGAGTGGGTGATGATTTGTATGAGGGGTAGGCTAAGCCCTGCTAATCGTACATCAACGTTTCTGCCTTATTGCTATCAAACTCTTTCAAAGATTTACGTGCTAGCTGCCTAAAAGGTAGGGCTTTTACTATTTCTTCAAAGGGCTGAATAGCAAAGGCCCAAAAGATTGATACCTCAAAATAAAGAATCAGCAGTGCGCACAATGGAATAGAGATTAGCCATTGCCCTATAAAGTTGATTTTAAACACGCTGGTGGTTTTACCTAAAGCGCGTAAGGCATGTCCATGCACAGTATTGTAACCCCGCACTATCGGTAAAAAGATATACAAAGGTGCGATGAGACTAAGCGCTTGATAGGTTTCGGCATCTAAATCTGGGTAGATATTTGGCAGCATAAAGCTAAGCCCGGCAAATAACAGCGCACAAATCACCGATATTGCTACAGAAACATCAATACTTTTGTTCACATTTGCGCTTAAGTCATCGAGCTTTCTTGAACCAATGGCTTGGCTAATACTAATCGCAGAAGAGTGTGCCCAAGCGGCAATAAACTGGGTGCCGGCCCTAAGCCAAGGCATCACCAAAGTAATGGCCACGTAAGCGTTAATGTTGAGCTGGGAGTACAGCAGCTGATAAACACTAATGCCAATTTGCAGGATGGTAACGTTCACCGCTACCGGGAAGATTTCTTTACTATGTAGTCGAATGCTATTAAACAAGGCTGGCATCGACTGATTTAAACTGAGCTGTAGGCTTTGATCGGCTTTTAAACACAAACTCAAATAGCTCATGCGGATAACGATAGCTATTAAGCTACCCAAGGCTGCGCCCTCTACTCCCATGCCCGAAAACTCACCCCAGCCATGAATGAGTAAATAAGATAGCAAGGCGTTGATTGGCATTTCGATGAGGTAGCCTTGCAGCGGGATTTTGCTTTTTCCTTGGCTGTTAAGCAGGGCAATCATCACTTGGGTAACGGCGGTAAATAGCACCAAGTATTTAGAAATGGCTAAGTAGCTAATAATTTGTTGCTGTAGCGCGATGTCATCGGCGAGCGCGCCAACAATAGCTTGGTCACCAAGGTGCAATACTAACCAAAAGATTATCGCTACAGTTACGTTGATCGCTAAACCAGACCAAAAACCTTTGGCAATGGCTTGCTTATTGCCCGAACCTATTGCTCGACTAAGTACTAATTGTGAGCCGTTGGCCAAGGCCATTTGAATGCCCATGATAAAGGCCACCAGGGTCGCCGCTATACCCATAGCAGCTAGAGGGATCTCGCCCAGAGGAGACACCAATAAGGTGTCTACCATCAACATTGATTGCATTAATAGGCCGTTTAAGGCGAGCGGCCAAGCTAAGGCGATATTCTTTTTAAGGTAGGATTGGCTCGGCACAACAGTCTCTAGTTATAGCAATCAATTTAGGATAATCAGTAGTATATGTGGTTTTGTATTACAAATTAAGTTGATAGATCAAATTCTGTTGAAATAAGCAGCGTTTTACTAAGACATTAAAAAATAACTTAGCATGGCGCTACCACCAGAAATGGCACATAAACTTAAAGAAAATGTACGAATCCATTGCTGTGGAAAGCGTTTGCCGTAGCGTCGCCCCAGAAAAGCCCCTAAGAGCGCAGCAGGAATTAAAGGCAGAGTCGCAGATAAATGCGTTAGCGACATAAATCCTACCGACGTTTGCACGATGAGCGACATAAAGCAGCTAGCAACAAAAAAAGCCGACAGATTTGCTCGTAAATAGCTGGCTTGCTGATGTTGTAATAGCAAGGCCATTGGTGGTCCGCCAATTGAGCTGCTCGTTCCCATAAAACCAGAAATGAATCCGGCTATTGCCATGCGCCTAGGTGTGGGAGCGATACGAATAGGAAACAAGCTAATGGCTACGGCGATAATTACCGACAAACCTAACCAAAAAGACAAACTTGCTAGGTCGGCCCACAGCAATAAAAGTCCGCCTGCAACAGAGCCAGGGATGCGGCCGATAATCGCCGCTTTTAAGCCACCAAATGCGATGCTGTGTCGGTATTCAATGGCACTTAAGCTTGCTACTACCAGCGCAACCACAACCATGGGACCTGGTACATAAACAGGGGAGAGCTGGAACAATAATGGCGCAGCAATTACCGCTAGACCAAAACCTATGGTGTATTGCACAAATGCACCGCTTAACACCAGTAAACAGGCTAACAGTGTAATCACTTTGCCACCTCACTCACCCAAGCCTTGGCTAAGCAAAGTGGGTCGTTGATAAAAGCTATTCGCCTAATTAAGCGAACATATCGTTTGTTGCTGGTGGCTAAGAGTAGCTAGTTCGATTAAGGCAATTACTTCGCTGGCTTGTTGAGCACTTACAGCAAGTGGTTCACCCTTAGTCACTGCATTTACAAAGTTATCATAAAATGCCAAATAATTACCTTTAATTAATGACTTATGCAACAAGGCTTGGCCTGCTAAGTGAATTTCGCTGCGATTATTGTCTTGGCCAAATATCGCTGCATTTGCCGACAAGCCCGCTGCAAGTTGTTGCTCTTGAGGATCCATGCCCCATTTAGCGTAGGAGCCTTTACTACCATGTAGCTGAAAGCGAGGGCCCGGCTCAACCATTAAGGAATTACAGCTAAGCTGTACTTTTTTGTCCGGATAAATCAGCTGTAGGTCAAAGCTGTCAGGTGTTACCGCCCCGTCACGCTGAGTATCCAGATGAGCCCATAGTTTGTCTGGCTTACCAAATAAGCTAAGTACTTGGTCGATAAGGTGAGCGCCCAAATCGTAGAGCACTCCACCGCCTTGAGGGTCGAGCTCCTTCCAGCGTTGTTTCACTACCGGGCGATAGCGGTGAAAATGGGCGGAATAACTATGAATACGACCAAGATTTTGGCTAGCAAGCAGCTGAGAGATAGTTAAAAAGTCACTATCCCAGCGGCGATTATGAAACACACTTAAACACTTACCGGTTTGGTCTGCAATTTGTTGCAGTTGCAGACATTGTTCGCTGGTTATGGCCAAGGGTTTTTCAACGATTACATGTTTGCCGGCTAGCATGGCTTGTTCGGCTTGCTCTGCATGCAGCGAGTTGGGGCTGGCGATAACGACAATATCAATGTTGGGGTGATTGATCAGTGTATCGCTGTCCAAACATAATGCTTTGGGGTAAGCGTCGGCAATCTCTTGCTTGCGAGAGCTTGCAATGGCAAAAACGTTCAGCTGCTGATGGGCGCTAATCAGCGGGCCGTGAAATACTCGACCAGATAAACCAAATCCAATAATACCAACGTTTAACATGCGTGCTCCTATAATGGGCTTAAGGCAAAGGAATTGTTGCTAGCTTAACCGCCTCAGGTTGCTGGCGTATGACCGACAGTAACCAAAGTTGCGCGCCGTCGCTAGCAATGGCTTGCGCGGTATCGGCTTGCTCTAATGCTATTACCTGCAGCACTTCCCCAGATTGTGGCTCAATTTCCAATAGGCTACTGAATCGAGAGCTGAGCACAAACCAACTACCTTGATGCAAAGTCATGCTGCCTAATTGATATTGAGAGAGCTGATCTTGCTGGCCTGCGCGGTTTAGCTCAAAGCTTTGTTGTTGTTGACCGTCGCGGTTGCCGCGATAACAGCGTTTTAGGCCTTCGCGTTCGCAGGTATAAAGAAGTTGAGCTTGTGGATCCCAGATCAAACCGGCGGTTTTATGATGTAAGCCGTCACGTAACCATTTGCGCTTATCTACAAACTTCCAGCTTTGCTCGGCTAGCTCAAAATACAATAAGCGTGCATCGCTGGAAATACCCACTAGATGATCATCTAACAAGACTAAATCGGCGATATCGCCACTGGCGGGTAACTCTTCTAGTCTGGCTTCGGTGAGCGGCGGGTTAAGGTAAGCCAGTTTTGCAGAACCAGTGACTAACACGGTTTGTGGTGCCAGAGTGCCAATTAACCAGTGCTGTTGTTTTGGCAGCCACAAAAGGCTGGCCGCATTTGGTATGCCGTTTAGTTGCGCGACTAACTGCGGTTTTACGCTGTGCTCTGCTAAAGGACTATCTTGAAACTCACTACTTGGCGGTGGAAACATCACCAAGCCGACCAGGGTGCCAATCATTAAAAGGGCGATTAAACCAATAACTTTAAACATGCTGTGCCCACCTTGGCGACATCGATAAAAACCCGTAGCTTTTATGGCTTAGGCTGGTAATAACTTAAGAACATGGCAATGCAGCTTTCTACAAGTTCTGCTTGTTCGTCAGCGCTTGGCATTGGCATGCGGTTGATAATTTGTGGCCAAAAACAGCGGCCTTTTAACATGGACAAAAACTGACTACTTACCAAGCTAGGGTTTTCACTTTGGATGCGTCCGTCTTTAATGGCACATTCAAACCAATAATTGATGCTGTTTTCTAAGGTAGCCATATGTTGCATGGTTGCAACCATTTGCTCTGGCATATGAATCGCTTCAGCAATCACTAATCGAGCAAGGTCGATAAACTCGGGATCGGCAAATAACCTTAATTCTTTTTGCGCCAGTTGCTGCAGTTGTTCTGCCAAACTCAGTTGACTGGAATAGCCCATTTTAGTGGCTGCAGAAATCAAATCTAGCATCATGCTAACAATGCCAATAAACAAAGCCTGTTTACTGGGAAAGTGGTTATAAACAGTGCGTTTACTTACTTGAGCCGTTTGAGCAACGCGATCCATGCTGGTGGCGGCATAGCCACTAGCCTTAAATTCAGCGATAGCTGCATTGATTATTTGAGCGCGTTTTTTTTGGCTAAGAGTCATTGTTCAGGAAAAATTAATTTAAGCGGAATTGCTGTTGTCTGATTCTAACAAATTTAGTAAATGCATGGGCTAACAAATTGCCGCTGATTGTTCATTGAAATGTCACCTGCTGGTTCGCAATAACAGCCACACTGGGAAGGAGAATTGAGCATGGGCTTTCAAGATGAACCAAGACACTGTTTTAGAGCGAGAGTGATATTAGTAAAAAACTAAGCGGCTTACCTCCCAGTTTACGCCAGTATTACTTGTTGCTTAGTTGGCCGCTTCAGTTTGGTTTAGCGCCTGCTGTGGAATCGAGATAATAAAGCGAAAGCCTTTTTCTGGTTGAGTATCAACTTGTAGCTGCCACTGCAGTTTTTGGGTGATGAGGTTATACACTATATGCATACCTAAGCCGCAGCCTCCTTGGCCTCGGGCTGTAGTATAGAAAGGCTCAAAAATGTGGCTTACGGTTTCTTGGCTAGCACCTTTTCCTGTATCGGCCACGATGAGTTGCGCGCCTTGGCCAGCTTTTTCTAGAGAAATACTGATTTTGCCTTCGGTTTTTCCATGATCGAGCCCGTGAATAAGCGCATTGCCAAACAAATTGGTAATCACTTGGGCGATCGCTCCCGGATAGGTAAATACATGTAGATTGGGCTCTAGCTGAGTATTGAGGCTAACCTTAGTGCCCTTAAGTTGATGCTGTAAGCTACGGAGAACTTTGTTGATGTAGTCGGCAAGATTGATACTGCGTTGCTCTTCGTAGCTTTGGTCTACTGCAACTTGCTT
Organism: Agarivorans albus; assembly: GCF_019670105.1. Classification (NCBI taxonomy): domain Bacteria; kingdom Pseudomonadati; phylum Pseudomonadota; class Gammaproteobacteria; order Alteromonadales; family Alteromonadaceae; genus Agarivorans; species Agarivorans albus. Next base: position 56,468 of record NZ_AP023032.1, read on the forward strand.
AAAGCTGGTGATAAGTTCTGCAGCGCGTTGCGCACTGCTAATGATAATATCACTGGTATTGGAGGCATCATCAACAAACTTTTCAAAATTGGCTTTGGTAAGTTGTTGGTTTTTCATTTGAGAAGCCAACAGCGCAATCTGTTCTTTAAGGTGGCTTGCTGCTAGTAAACTGTTGCCCAAAGGGGTATTTATTTCATGGGCTACACCACTGACCAAGCCGCCTAAGGCCGCCATTTTTTCACTTAACTCAACTTGAGCCTGGTATTGTTTGGTTTCTTCGAGTAGCCGCTGGTGGTCAATAATGTCAGCGATTTGTGGTGCCATAAATTCGATGAATTCAGCATGCACACCTTCGGTGAGCGCTACCATATAGCCAAAGTGCTGGTTACCACTTTTAAGTTCGCTTATCACCCAAAGACCTTGATGCGCTTTGTCGCCAATTACTTCCTCAAAGGCGGCTGGCAAGGGCGTTACCGATTCTGCTAAGGCTAGACTGCCAGGTTGTAAGCGGTGAGCCAAATAAGTATGGCTTTTTCCTTGTTCACTAAAGCCTTGCTGATAGATATACAGCTCAGGTATACCAAGCTCGTCTAGGGTGGGTTGGGCTTGCGTTAAAATGGTATCTAAGGTTTGTCGTTGGTGCAGTAAGCGAGTTACCGCTAGGCGCTGGGCATTGCTGTCGCGCTGTTGGATAAGCAAACGGTTTTGCTCGTCGTTGCTCCGTAGTTCTACATCTTTTGCCGGAGCTCCGGTACTCGCTCGGAGTATCGACATGGTTTCTAATTGATATTGAGCGTCGAGAGTTGCTCCATTAATGCTTTCGACCACTAATTGCGCCGCAAGAGAACCAGTGCGCTGAGCGGGATAAATGGCGGTGGTGAGGCTAGGGCGAATGGCATCGGCATATTCAAAATCATCAAAGCCACTTACTTTTACTTGCTCTGGAATAGCCACTTGTTGCTTATCGAGTTCTTCGATTACACCTTTGGCGCTTAGGTCGTTAACACACATAATGGCATCGGGCAGGCGCTGCTGCTTGGCTAGCCATTGATGGCAGAGTTTGCCTGCACCAACCGGTGTCATATCGCCATGCAGGTGTTGTTCAGGAGCGTGACTTAAACCATGTTCTGCGAGTACATCACTAAAGGCTTTATAACGTTGCTGGGAGTCAAAATTGTTTTCTGGGCCGTCGATATACAGAATGTCTTTGCAGCCAATCTCTAGCATATGCTGGGTGAGTTGATACATGCCGCTGTAGTTATCGACCAGTACCGATGGAATGCCTTCTATCACTGATCCAACATTCACGATGGGTAGCTCACCAATCGCTTCAACTACTTTGCGCATTACTTTATCTGAGGTCTTGTAGCCTACACCGCCGCCGTATAAGACCACCCCGTCTATATCTAGTTTGCTTAATTGCTTTATAAGCCATAGATCTTTGTCTTGAAAATCTTGCTCATCAGGGAGGTAGCCAACAGGCATGAATAGGCAGCTATATAATTGCGGATCAAGACTCGTTTGAATGCCTCGAATCACCTGCTGATCGATGGTTTGAGACAAGGTTGGCAATATAATCGCAATGCGTTTTTTCATTTAGAACAATAGTTTTGGTGTTAATACCTTTCAATGTAACAAGTGAAACTGAGATTGCTGTGATTTAGCTAGGAGAATTGTTAATAAATTGTATTTTTGCGGCTTAGTGGCATGCTTCTTTTGGCAAAGAAGCATGCCGGTCACATTTAGCTAACGATAGGCATTACTCGATTGCGACCTAGCCTTTTGGCTTCGTAAAGCTGGGTATCTGCTGCATCAACAATCGCCCGAGACTTACTCACCACGTTGTATTCGGCCACACCAAAGGAGCTTGTGATGTTGTCGATACGTTGGTTGGAGCGACGATCTTTAAGGCTGAGCTTCTCAATGGCTCGGCGAACCGACTCTGCTAAATGGCGCGCTGAGCGTAGGTTTGATTTAGGACAGATAATGGCAAACTCTTCGCCACCAATTCGATAGGCTTTTGCGCCATCGCGACATGCTTCGTTAATCCGCTTAGCCACAATTTTTAGTACTTGGTCACCGAGTACGTGGCCGTAATTGTCGTTAAAGGCTTTAAAGTGATCGATATCGGCCAGAATAATGCACAAACCTTCTGGGCTTGAATCGAACAAGTCTTTAAAATCTGCATCAAAGGCGCGTCTATTCAAGGCGCCAGTAAGCGCATCGTAGAGAGCTTCTTTCTCGGTTTCTTTAAGTTGATTCTTTAGGTTCTCGATTTCAGCTTGGGCTTTGCCTAACTGAGAGTTGAAAAAGTCGGTGCTTTGTCGAATGCTGGCGGCGTCGTCAATCAGATTACGAACTAAGCCAAGCACTTGCTCTAGGGGAATGCCGTCTTCTTCAATGCGATTTAATTTGGCGAAGTTCTTATCTATGCTGGATTGGAAGGCGTTGGTATCTGAGCCGGTATCGGTCATGGTTTGTGACAGCTCGGTGGCCATGGCTTCTAGGCTATGGCGCATGCTTTTCACATCTAATTCTTCTTGGCTAGCAATATGATTTTGATAAAGGATTTGGCTGCTAGTAGTGGGAACGGTGTCGTATTCGCTAATGATTTCGTCAATGGCTGCATTTAGCTCAGGGTTTTGATCATCAACGTACAAATACCATAAGGCATAGTTGCTAGGTGTGGCAGGAATTTGATGCTTCATCATCAAAGGCACTGCCTTTTTTAAATTTAGGGTCGCTTTTTTTAAAATTTTATCGCTCATATGAGCTCCATCGATACTCGTTGCTTAACGCCATTCGCAGCCTGCTTATTTGGCGTTGTAAACAATACGGCTTTTGTTAATCAATAATGAACCAACAGGAGCCGAGTAAGCTCCTTCATTCGAGGTTATCAAACTTACTATGAAGCCTCGGGACACTGGTAAACATGTGCGCTAACTAACTCTGGCTCTGCTGTGGTTAAAGGAATCAGTTGCACTGCATTACCTTTAAGGCTAATAACCCGCTGGCTTAACTCTTGTTTGCCGCTATCGCTGTCTAAACTTTGCGGGTCTACGTTAAATACCCCTAGAATATTACAATCAACCACATCGGTTGATTTCTCGGTAATCATCACACCTTGGTTTTGTTCAGGAGCAGAGCTTGAACAAGCTCCCAGTAAGGCAATGGCGCTGGCAACAAGGAGAGTTTTTTTCATCGCGATTCCTACAATTTCAACGAATTAGTAAATAAAGGATATTTTTCTTATCAATAGCTTAGTAAATTTTGCTCAGCTATGAAAACAATTTGCTGCTTAATTGTTGTTTGTGTTGTTCAAGGGAGAAAATGGCCCAGCCTAAAATCCCAATTTGTAACTTGCTGAGCTAATGAAAAGCAAAAAAAAGCCCAGTTGAGTAACTGGGCTTTATCGATTTTAAACTTGCTTACTTGCCAATTAAGATGCGCAACATACGGCGTAGCGGTTCTGCTGCGCCCCATAGCAATTGATCACCCACTGTGAAGGCCGAAATGTATTCGGGGCCCATGGTGAGCTTACGGATACGACCAACCGGAACACTAAGTGTGCCAGTTACTTTGGTTGGAGTAAGTTCTTGAGCTGATAATTCGCGATCGTTTGGAATCACTTTTACCCAATCATTGTGAGCGGCTAAAATTTCTTCAATCTCGGCCACTGGAATGTCTTTTTTCAGCTTAATGGTAAGCGCTTGGCTGTGACAACGCATAGCGCCAATGCGCACACATATCCCGTCGATAGGGGTTTGTTGATCGCTGGTGCCAAGAATTTTGTTCGCTTCTACTTGCGCCTTCCATTCTTCTTTACTTTGACCACTGGCTAGTGGCACGTCAATCCAAGGGATTAAGCTGCCAGCTAACGGTACGCCAAATTGATCGGTAGGGAAGTCGTCACTACGCATTTTTTCGGCCACTTTGCGGTCGATATCAAGAATGGCAGATGCTGGATCGGCTAACTCTGTGGCTACATCGTCACGAATCTCGCCCATTTGGCTGATTAATTCACGCATGTTACGCGCACCAGCACCAGAAGCTGCTTGGTAGGTCATTGGGCTAACCCATTCGATAAGGTCTTTTTCGAACAATCCGCCAATGGCCATTAATAACAATGAAACGGTACAGTTACCGCCTACATAGGTTTTTACACCCTTGCTTAAGGCTTGGTCAATCACGTCACGGTTTACTGGGTCTAATACAATAACTGCATCATCTTCCATACGAAGTGCTGATGCTGCATCAATCCAGTACCCGTCCCAACCACTTTCGCGTAGTTTAGGGTAAACGTCTTTGGTGTAATCACCACCCTGACAGGTGATAATGGTGTCCATGGTTTTTAGGCTGTCGATATCGAAGGCATCTTGCAAGATGGTTTCGCCGGTGCCAACATCTGGACCTGCAATACCTACTTGAGAAGTACTAAAAAAAACCGGAGCTATGTGGGCAAAATCGCTCTCTTCGCGCATACGCTGCATTAACACGGAACCCACCATGCCGCGCCAACCAACCAAACCTACTTTCATGGTCCGTTTACATCCTTTATTTTATGATCTTTGTGTTTGCTGTTTGGCTAAACAAGTGCGTTTAGCCAATCTTTGAGATTACCATTGGCAAGCCTTTAACACTAGCGCTTATCAAAGAAAATTGAGCGCTTTTCGACCACTATTTGCGCAGATGATTGCAGCGCTATTTAGCGTGGGCTAGTTGGAAAGTTAACCACTTTGGGAGATTGGCGCTGATCTTCGCTAATGTTTATGTTGCGGCTGCGGCGCTTTCCTTGTGAATAGCGGTCGTAGCAAGCATCGGTAATGCCCATTTCTTGGCAAAATTGTACGAAGCTGGCAAAGTCCTTACCGCTAAAGGCGTTGTCACTGCGGGTGAGTTGGCTGTCGATGTAGGCTTGGGTGCCGTTAAAGTTTATATTGGCGCAGGCATCATAGGGTTGCCCATATTCACTTACTCGGATAGCGCGCACCATTTTTATTTCGAAAATCCAATCGCCAATTCTTAAACAACGTTGATCAAACTGTTCCATTTTGATTCCTTTAGCTAAATAATTTGGCGAGATAATAAGAAGTCGCTCACCCTAAACCTTGTGAGCTACAGCACAAATTAAGCCAAAAATTTAGCACTTAAAAATCAAAGCCTTAGTTATAGAGGTGATAAAAAGTGTCGCTGATTAGCGACAGTGGTGGGAAAATTTGCGGTTTAAATCTAGCCTACTAGCAACAAAAGTTTACACTTGTACCTTAAATCAGAGACTTAGCTTGGTTATTCATCATATGTAATAACTGTCTCTGATTGGCGACAGTGGGATTTTTGTGCATCTCTGGCATTATAGTCCGCTGTTTGGATTGTTGTTCCTCGCTAGGGATAGTTGTTTGATTAATTTTCGCGTGCTGGCCTCTATTCGCCGGCTTAGCTTTTGGGCCTTAGCCACCTTGGGGTTGCCCTTACTACTTAGTTTATTGCTTGCCTCTTATTATTTGCAACAAGTGTCTATGCAAGGCCAGCAAACCGCGTTTTTGTCGGCGCAAGTGGTGTCGGCAAGTAAACGTTTAGATGAGTCTTTATTAGATTTAGAACGCAGTGCACGGCAATTTAGAGTTCTTGCCGATGAAAATCGTTTAAAGCTTTATCAGCGCCAGTGGCAACGGGTATCTAAAGGTTTGTTTGAGCTGCGTACTGGCACTGAAGATAAAGAGCTATTGCAGATTGTTTATGAATTAGAGCAGCAACTGCAATCTTTAAGTGAGCTAATGGAGAGCCCTCAAGCCCTACAAAGAGTGGCTCTAAATATACAATTTAAGCGCTTTGCTAGCTTAAGTCATCGCTTTGACCAACGCAGTCAAAGTTTAATTAATGAACTGGCTATGGCTTTGCAAGATACTACGCAACAGGCGCAGCAACGTTTGTTGTTTAGCATGATAAGCCTGCCTTTTGCCTTGGCCGCGGCGGTATTGCTGGTATTGGTGATTACTCGGCCCTTGCAACAGTTACGGCCACAAATTGCTCGTTTAAAGTCGGGCGAATTTGATCAAGCCATTAAGGTAAGTGGGGCTACCGAAGTGATGGCGATTGCCGATGCCTTGGATGATATGCGTTTAAGGCTATTGAGTTTAGAGCAGCAAAAAACCGCTTTTATTCGACATATTTCGCATGAGCTAAAAACTCCGTTGGCGGCTATTCGTGAAGGCAACGAACTGCTCTATGACAATAGTGCAGGGCCTCTTAACGCTCAGCAGCAGGAAATTACCGAAATACTGCGCGATAGCAGTTTGCGCTTGCAGCAGTTGATTGAAGCCTTGCTGGATTTTAACTTGCTGTTGGATACCCCTGGTGAACAAGTTCATCACCCAGTGGACTTAAAGCCACTTATAGAAAAAGTGTTGGCAAGCCATCGCTTGAGCCTGTCTAGCCGCGGCTTAAACCCTAAGATAGAGTTGGGAGAGAGTTGTGTGATGGCCAACCAAGAGCAGCTCCGGGTGATAGTCGATAATCTATTGTCGAACGCAATCAAGTTCTCGCCACAAGCTGGGGTGATAAAACTAGGCTCGTTTGCCACGGTAAACGGGGTAAGTTTATATATTGATGACGAAGGTGAAGGCATTGAAGATGAGCTACAGCAACGGATCTTCCAACCCTTCGTTCAAGGAAAAACCGCTAAAGATCCGCGTTTAAAAGGCAGCGGTTTAGGTTTAACCATTGCCAAAGAGTTAGTTGAACGGCAACACGCCAGTTTGCGTTATCAGCGCTTAGAACAAGGCAGTCGATTTGTCGTAGAAGGTTTACAAGGAAGCGAGTTAGATGAAAGTTAAATTGTACGTAATGCTGCTTAGTATGGTAACGCTAATGCTTAGCGGTTGTGAGTTAACACGCCCCAATCAACCAGTGGTGCCTGTTAGCGACGCTCAGCAACTTGAGTTGGGTAAGTTTGACCCAGCAGCCTATTATTTAAACCTTGAAAGCCTTAGTGAAGATCAAATATTCAACGAGTTAGAGCTGTTATTACTGGATCCGCAGCAGGGTAATAATGGTATTAAACTTGGCCTAATATATGCCTATAAGAAGTCACCAGTGAAGAATCCGCACCGCGCTCATGCGCTGTTTAATAAGGCTTTAGCTAGCGAGCAAGTGTTTGCCCAACGTGGCATGCTGGTGGCTTTAAACGACCAAATTGCGGATAGCTTGCGTTGGTTACATAAATACGAAGATCTCGCTTCTACCCAGCAGCAGCAAGAAGATTTACTGCAGCAGCAAATTGGGGCATTAAAAATGCAGCTAGATGAACTCACGCGAATTGAGCAACAACTAAATGAACGAAATTAATCATCAAGGCGGAAAGCTACTGGTTGTCGATGACGACCCCAGCCTACTACGTCTGATAAGCCTGCGATTACAATCAGCCGGATATGAAGTGCACGCTGTTGCCAGCGCCAAAGAAGCTTTGGCTGAGCTGGAAAGCTACCCGGCCCAGCTGGTTATTAGTGATGTACGCATGGACGGTATGGACGGCCTTGCTTTGTTTAATGCAATAAAGCAGTTGTACCCCAGCTTGCCGGTGATGTTACTTACCGCTCACGGTAATATTCCTGATGCTATTGCGGCCACTCAACAAGGTGTATTTGGCTATTTAACTAAACCTTTCGATAGCCAAGAGTTGCTGGCAAAAGTAGCTGATGCTTTACAGCTTCAGCCAAATATTGCGGAAGGCGAAAGCCAACAACCTCAGGCTAGCTGGCGCAGTGACATTATTAGTCGTAGCCCAATAATGGATGTGCTGATCAAGCAAATTCAACAAGTTGCCCCCAGTGATGTAAATATCATGATTCAGGGTGAAAGTGGCTCGGGTAAAGAGTTGTTGGCTAAGGCGATTCATCAGGCTAGCCAGCGTCACAAAGGCCCATTTGTTGCGGTGAACTGTGCAGCTATTCCCGAAGGTTTGTTTGAGTCTGAGTTATTTGGTCATGCCAAAGGCGCGTTTAGTGGTGCAGCCAATGCGCATCCCGGTTTATTTCAAGCTGCTAACGGTGGAACCTTATTTTTAGATGAAATCGCTGATACGCCCTTAAGTGTGCAAGTTAAATTGCTGCGTGCTTTGCAGGAGCGGGAAGTACGTCCAGTGGGTTCAACCAAGAATATTCCAGTTGATGTGCGAATTGTCTCGGCCACCCATCAAGATCTATATCAAGCAGTGCAGCAACAAGAGTTCAGGGAAGATCTTTATTATCGACTTAATGTGGTGGAGCTGGGCTTGCCGCCATTAGCCAAGCGCCGAGAAGATATTCCTTTATTGGTGCATCATTTCAGCCAGCAAATTGCCGATCGCCAAGGCAGTGCGCTAAAAACCTATTCTCCAGAAGCCATGTCTAGCTTGGTGTCGGCGCGTTGGCCAGGTAATGTTAGGCAGCTAATGAATGTGGTTGAGCAAACCAATGCCTTATCTACTGGGCCGTTGATTCCGGCGCAGCTGGTTCAACAAGCCTTGCGTGAAAAGGCCGAGTTGGTGAGTTTTTCTCAGGCTAGGGATGAGTTTGAGCGAGGTTATTTAGCGCGCTTATTGCGCCTAACTCAAGGTAACGTGAGTCAGGCAGCGCGCTTAGCGATGCGTAATCGCACCGAGTTTTATAAGTTACTGGAGCGCCATCATCTGCGCCCCGAATCGTTCCGTGCTTAAAGGTGCTTTTCGTTAAAACGATCAACAATCACGGCACAGGCTGCATCGCCAGTGATGTTTAACGAAGTACGGATCATGTCGAAAATACGGTCCAATGCAAACAATAGCGGTAGGCCTTCAATAGGAATGCCTGCTGCTAGCAATACCGCGACTACCAAGAACGACGGGCCTGGCACACCTGCTTGACCAATTGCCCCCAAAGTAGCGGTAAAAATAATTGCCGCATAAGCCGCTAAGCCTAAGTCTACTTGGAACATTTGCGCAAAAAACACCGCCACTAAACCGTAGTAAATAGCATTACCACTCATGTTAATGGTTGCCCCTAAAGGCAGTACAAAAGAGGCTGTCGCTTTAGATACCTTTAGTTCCTCTTCTACTACTTCCATGGTAACCGGCAGGGTTGCCATAGACGATGACGTTGATAGCGCCACTGCTTGAGGCTTTTTCATAGCACTCATAAACTCGCGCACCGACATCTTAGAGAACAGCTTAATGGTGAGTGGGTAGAAGACAAAACCATAAATAAGAATAGCTGCTACATACACGCCAAACAGCTTAGCGACTAAACCTAGCATGGCAAAACCAAAGGTGCCCACCGATTCAGCCATAAGACCAAATACACCAAGTGGCGCAATTAGCATGACTACGTTGATCATCCAAATAAAGGCACGAATAACAGTGTCTAAGCCGCTCATGATAGGAGCTGTTTTATCGCTAGGTTGCTTAGATAAGGCAATACCGAAGAACAAACAAAACACCATGATCTGCAGAATATTTGCATCCATTAACGAGGCAAAAATGTTTTCTGGGATCATGCCGATTACGGTTTCCATTACACCTGGTACGCCACCTTTATCGGCGTATTCGTTAGAAAACATATCGCTAGCTTGGCTTAAGTCTAAACCGGTACCTGGCTGGAATAGTGAACCCATGACTAAGGCGAGTGCCACAGCAACCGCTGAGGTAGCCATAAAGAAGCCAAAGGTAGAAATGCCAATTTTACCTGCAGCAGGGCTGTTACCAAGGTTGGCTGCGCCAGAAATAATTGACACGCCAATGAGTGGAATAACCAGCATTTTAATTAAATGGATGAAGATCGCGCCAAGTGGGGCAAATATAGCAGCTTGCTCACCCATTACTGCGCCAACTACCGTACCAATAATCATTGCTATGACTACTTGTACGCCAATATTTTTATAGAGTGGTTGTGCTGTGTCCATCAAGTTTCCTGTTGTGAATAGTGTTATCAGTGCAATTGATGGTCGCGAATTGTACTGCATAAAAGCTATAAAGTAATCATATATACCTATTTTTGATTGTTATTCAGTTTTATGTGTTGCTGGTGGAGTTGGGGAACGGGCAGTTATTTGAGGTGTAATTGCGCTTCTATTGTTAAATAGTTCACTATCGTTTTTTCAACAGGCTATTATGTCGCACTTTTATTATTTAGTTTTCCTAGCATGCATACTTTAGAGCAACTTCGTTCCGGCCAACTACGCCAACACACTCGCATTAATATCAAAGATAACCTAGAGCAACTGCCAGAAGAGTTTGCAGAGTATTGCCCTCAAGTCGAGGTGCTGGACTTAAGTGACAATCAATTGAGCGCCTTACCTGAATCACTTAGCCAATTGCAAAACTTGCGAATAGTGTTTGCCTCAAATAACCAGTTTGAAGTACTGCCTGAGGTGCTGGGGCGCTGCGCTAAGCTTGATATGATAGGTTTTAAATCAAATAGCATTCGCCACGTATCTGCTGCAGCATTGCCGGCAAAGTTGCGTTGGTTAATTCTTACCGACAATCAAATTGAAAGCTTGCCCGAACAACTGGGTGAGTGTAGCGAGCTGCAAAAGTGTGCCTTGGCGGGCAATCGCCTTACTGCCTTGCCGCAATCAATGCAGCACTGCCACAAATTAGAACTACTGCGTGTATCCGCCAACCAACTGGCTAGTTTTCCTACTCAATTATTAGAGCTTCCGCGCTTGGCGTGGCTGGCGTTTGCCGGAAACCCTTTTTGCCAAGGTTTTGAGCATGGATCTGGTTTAGCAAAATATTCACTTGAAGATTTTGTGTTTGATAAAGTTCTGGGACAAGGTGCCTCGGGCGTTATTTCTCTCGCTCATCCTAAACCCGGTGTAGCGCTACCCAGCAGCGTGGCTATTAAAGTGTTTAAGGGAGAACTTACCAGCGACGGTTACCCAAGTGATGAGCTAGACGCCTGCTTACATGTAGACCAACACCCAGCCTTGGTTAATTTTATTGGTCAAATTAGTGAGCCCGATTGCTCTGCGGTGGTAATGAAGCTGATTCCCGAGCATTTTAGCAATTTAGGCCAGCCACCTAGCTTAGCAACTTGTACACGGGATACTTTTTTACCGGAACAGCAACTGGGCATTGCAGCAATTGCCAAGATTGTGGAGCAAATGCAAAGCCTACTGCAACACTTGGTTGAGCATCACATGTGCCACGGAGACTTGTACGCACATAATGTGCTGGTGGATGATAATTACAACATTGTACTGGGAGATTTTGGTGCTGCTTCGCATTACGAGTATCTACCAAAAGAAGTGCAGTTGAAACTTGAACGAGTGGAGCAACGTGCATTGGCGTTTTTTATCGAAGATATGCTGAGTATTTGTAGGCTAAATGAGCAAGCCTCAAATACCTATAAGCAACTTAAAAGCCAAGCAAAAGAATTTCTTGGCCTTTAAGTTATCAGCTTTGTGAGTGTCGTAGTAAATAGCAACCACACCTTATGAAGGCCGCTTATTGTTGGTTATTTAAGGTTCTACAGTGGCTAATAAACTCGTGGGCTTCTGCATTATCTGATGGGAAGCGCATCTCTAAGCTTGATTCAATAAGTTGCGGCTCATTTTCATCAATGGCGATGCAATAGTGCTGGTTAGCATCTTCCGCAAAAATGGTATGCGTATAAAGAAAGTTTTGGTCCTCATCGTATAAGTCGAAGGTATTGCTTGCCCCATAACTCACACGAAATACTGCATATTGATAAGCTGGGTTGTTCGCGTCATCTAAAGGTTCTTCACCATCAAGGCGTTGATTTAATGTAACGTTCACCTGTTCAACGCCGTTCGCTATTAACAAGCGCTTAAAGTTGACCGTATCGTTGTTTGCTACATCTTCAGGGAAAGATTGTTGTGAAGGGTAAAATGTTAGAAACACGCGGTTGAGATCATCGGTTTCAGATGAATTATTACAGGCCGTTAAGCCTAAAGTTAATAGCAGTGCGCTAAGTAATCGACAGGTCATGTGCTTTCCTATTTATAGTTTTTCACATCCTGTGGTTTGGCTTCCTTAAGAGACGCTTCAAAAAGCTTGAAGCGTCCTCTTCAGTTTTATTCGGCTTTTTCTTCCACGCCTTCATTAATTGTTCGGCAGGCTAAAATGAACTCGTGGGCTTCTTTTTTGGTTTCGGCAATTTTAACGGGCGAGTCCACTACTAGCTCAAATTTGCTCATGTAGATACTGGGTAAGCAAAGGTGGCGCTGGGTCATATCTGCGAAGATATCGATGTTATATAAAAACTCACCGCTCTCAGAGTAAACATCTAAGGTAGTGCTGCCTAAAAAATCAATTATGAAAGTAGCATTTTGGCTGGCGTCTTCACCGTTGATTCTTGGTTGCTCACCATCACGACGTTGGTTAATGGTGATGCTTTGCGCGGGTGACCCGCCATCAGCTCTAAAGTGACGTTTTTGAGTAATCGTTTCAGTGTCGCCGGCAGCACCAGGGAAAGACGTTGCAGGGGGGTAAAAAGTGACAGCGATTTGGCTTCTGGGTTGGTCATCTTCAACAGAACAAGCCATCAATAAAGCAGACAGTAGCGCAACAACAGCAATACGCGGGGACAACATTTAAACTCCTAAATAAGCAACAAGGCTAACTTTCCTGTTAGCTATTATCGTCCCTGAGTAATTACCGAGCTTTTTACAGAAAGCGTTTAACAGACGCAAGTGAAACTTTTAATTGTTGGCTAACTATCGGTAATTATTTTAGTTTTTGCGAGATTAATAACACAAAGCTTACTAATTGCTTAGCTCTAGGTCCGCCAACGGTTGCCTAAAAATCTGTACATGATATTTTCGTTGCACGATTTAGTTAAGGACTTCAGCCATGCCAAAGGCCAGTGAAATAAAAAAGAATGCCGCCATCGAACATAACGGCAAAGTGTATTTTGTAAAAGACATCGCTAAGTTAACCCCTAGCGGACGTGCTGGTGCTAGCCTGTACCGTATGCGCTTATACGATGTAGCCACCGGCGCAAAGGCTGACGAAAGCTTTAAAGCCGACGAAATGATTAACCTTGCGGATGTGAGCCGTCATCAAGTGATGTTTTCTTACATTGATGGTGACGAGTATGTGTTTATGGATAACGAGGACTACACCCCATACAACCTAAACAGCGAAACCATCGCCGATGAAATCCCTTTTATCACCGAAGATACCGCGGGTATGCAAGTGGTTACCGTAGACGGAGCCCCAGTAGCTGTAGAACTACCTGCCAGTGTTGAGTTGGTTATCGTAGAAACTGACCCTTCAATTAAAGGTGCTTCAGCTAGTGCCCGCACCAAGCCTGCTATCTTAAGCACCGGCTTGTCGGTACAGGTGCCTGAATACATCGCCAGCGGCGAGAAGATTAAGGTAAGCACTGCCGAGAAGAAATTTATGAGTCGCGCAGAGAAGTAACTTGCTTTGATGGAAGTTAGGTGGACAAAGCAGCTTTAGGGCTGCTTTTTTGTTTCAAGGAATGAAATGTGAGCAGTGACTGGAGCTTTTCTAGCTCAAAATCTTATCAACTAAAAACAGCATCTATTGGTTTGGCTTTCTGGCTAGGCTTTAATTTACTAACAGGCTTCATTACCGGAGACAGAAGTTTAGATGACAATTATTTTGTTTTGTTTCTGGTTATTATTTATGTGGCCATTAAATGCAGTTACAAAGCGGTATTAGTAAATTCTTATCTTACTATTTCACGTTTTGGAATGGTCACCGCATACGTCGATTTGTATAAGCTAGAAACTGTTGCTTCTAATAAAAAAGAACTCAACTTGGTGACCATGGATCAGGCGCGTTACAAGCTTAAACTTTCCAAATTACCTGAAAGTTCTCATGTTGATATTCGTAACTCAATCATACCGCTAGCTGGTGAGCGACAGCCTGTGCCTGCAGCAGTTGTTGGTTTGAAAAAAGATGATAAGCGTCAGCAAGTTATTTCGGTTTTTGGCGTAGCATTTGGCTTGGTTTTAATTTTTGAAAGTATCAGTTCCATTGGTAACGGTAATCTAAACTTTGCTTCAGAAGGTTCTCGATTAAATGCTCAGTTAGTTACTTTGTTACACGGGCTTCTTGTTGCCAGCCTATTGATAGGTAATGGGCTGAGTCAGTTTTACGGCAAAACGATCTATCAGCGTATTAAGAGAGCTAAAGCCAATACCGTTGTATTAATCGCATTTATCTTATTTGGGATCACAGTAGGCCTAAATGAAAACGGTGTGTTCAATCAGCTTGAAAACCCGATATTGGCCAATGTTATCGCTATTTCTCTTACTCTAACCTTTGTCGGCCTGTTGGTATTTGCCTATTTTTTAAAGAAAAAGACAGGGGCGTAAACTGCTATGATCAAAACTAACAACTGTCAGATAAACAAGACCAACGAACTTCTGGTTCTTGGCAGTTAGGACTGTTTGTTAAATGAAGAAACTAAGTCGCATCGTAAAGTTTCTAGCTATTTTACTTTGCGGTTATTTTGTTTTGTATCAGCTATACGGTGCTGGTGTTTACGGAGAGATCGCCGCAAGAGGAGTAAATCCGGATATTAAATCAAGTCCATTTAAGTTTTGGTTGGTCGTTTCTGTATATATTCTGATTTTAGCTGTAGTTCTGTTATTGCTTGGTTTGAGCATTGGTGGGGATATAAATCGTAGATTCAAAAAGTATGGTGGAAGTTATAGTTTGAAAACTGCCCTACATGTCTTTAAGGACGTTTTTAGTAAAGATAAATAGTAAGCCGTGAAGATTCAAACGCCAGTATGGATTTGGCTTTGCGTAGATAATGCTCATTTAGTTATGGAGCTTTAGCTTAGGCAGCTCCATATGCAGGCTATCCCGGAACACCTTTGTATAAGCTGAAAGCTTAAACTCACTTTTACTTAGAAATGAGTTTAAAGCTAATCAACTAAACTGCTCTCTTCAAATGACTAAATCATCGTCCTACCTTGGCGCATCAGCTCTTCAATTTCGCCTAAGCTGGCTGGGTCGTCGATGGTGGACGGGATGGCGTATTCTTCGCCGTCGGCCAGTTGACGCAACGTTCGGCGGAGGATTTTTCCGGAGCGGGTTTTAGGCAAACGCTGCACGATAATGGCTTGTTTAAAGCAGGCTAAAGGGCCAATTTCATTACGTACTTTTTGTACCAGTTCTTTGGATACCTCTTGCTCACTTTGTTGCACGCCGTCTTTAAGCACCACTAAGCCAAAGGGCACTTGGCCTTTTAGGTCGTCGTGGCTGCCAATAACCGCGCACTCGGCTACCGCGGGGTGGGCGCCAACCACTTCTTCCATTTCACCAGTTGATAAACGGTGACCTGCTACGTTAATAACATCGTCGATTCGGCCCATTACAAACAGGTAATCATCTTCATCAATGTATCCGCCATCACCAGAGACATAGTAACCGGGGAACTGTTTTAAATAGGCCGATTCAAACCTCGCTTGGTCTCCCCAAACGGTAGGCAAACAACCGGGCGGTAGCGGCAGTTTTATGGCGATAAAGCCTTGTGCCATTGGGCCACACTCGTCGCCCATTTCATCCAAAATAGTGACTTGGTAGCCGGGTAGGGCTTTGGTGGCGCTGCCGGCTTTAACTGGCATACGCTCTAAGCCCAGAGGATTACCTGCAATTGCCCAGCCGGTTTCAGTTTGCCACCAGTGGTCGGTCACTGGTTTGTCGGTTTTGTTGATGGTCCATTCCAATGTTGGTGGGTCTAAACGTTCGCCCGCCATGAAGATGTCTTGCAGCTGGCTTAAGTCGTAATCCTTAACCAACGCGCCATCGGGATCTTCTTTTTTAATCGCGCGAAAGGCAGTGGGGGCGGCAAACAATACTTTTACTTTGTGCTCGCTAGCAACCCGCCAAAATGCACCAGCATCGGGAGTGCGCACTGGTTTGCCTTCGTACAAGATGGTGGTGCAGCCGTAAATCAACGGAGCGTAAACGATGTATGAGTGACCCACTACCCAGCCTACATCGGAGGCCGCCCAAAATACATCACCGGGTTTTACGTTGTACACCGCTTGCATCGAGTAGTTCATCGCAACCGCGTGGCCGCCGTTGTCGCGCACTACACCTTTGGGTTTGCCGGTGGTGCCAGAGGTATACAAAATGTATAGCGGATCGGTGGCGTCTACTGGCACGCAATCAGCCGGCTCAGCTTGCTGTTGCAGTGCTTGCCAATCTAGATATTGCTGATTAAATTCAACCGCTTGCTGAGGGCGTTGCCATACTAATACTGGGGTAGTCATCTGTTGGCTTTGCTCTAAAGCCAGGCTTACCATGGGCATGTAGTTAATGACTTTGGCGCCTTCCAGCCCGCAGCTGGCGGTAAGAATTACTTTAGGTTGGGCGTCGTCTATGCGAACCGCCAACTCTTGCGCAGCAAAGCCACCAAATACTACCGAGTGAATCGCTCCAAGGCGTGCACAAGCTAGCATGGCGATGGCAGCTTGAGGGATCATTGGCATATACAGCACCACTCGGTCGCCTTTAGTGACGCCTTGGGCCGCTAACATACCAGCGGTGCTGGATACTTCATCACGCAATTGTGCGTAAGTGAATTGTTGTTTTTGTTCGGCTACTGGCGAGTCATAAATAAGCGCAGTTTGCTCCGCTCGGCCATTTTCACAATGGTAATCCAGCGCCAAATATGCGGTGTTCATGCTGCCGCCTTTAAACCAGCGATAATTGCCGTGTTCATCTTGGCTAAGTGCTTGTTCTGGTGGGCTATACCAAGCCAGTTGTTGGGCTTGCTCTAACCAAAACTGTTCAGGTTGTTGTTTGGCGTGGTCTGCTTGTTGCTGATAACTCATAATATGCTCCTCGTCCCTAAGCTGTTTACCACTTGGCAAGGGGAATTTTTTATTAGGCTTTGCTTCGGTTACCTTAGGTAACTTAAAAGCTGTTGCTGGGCACGCGTACCCAACCTTCCATTAGTATTCTGGCGCTGCGACTCATGCTTACTTTGGTCACTTGCCATTGCTGGTTAACTTGTTGAGCTTGTGCGCCAACTTTAAGGCTGCCCGAGGGGTGGCCAAAACGCACTACCTCGCGCTCGCCGCCGCCAGCAGCTTGATTTACCAAAGTGCCGGGAATAGCTGCCGCTGTGCCAATGGCTACTGCTGCGGTACCCATCATGGCGTGGTGTAACTTACCCATAGATAAAGCGCGTACACATAAATCGTTGTCTTCTGCTTTAATCTGTTTGCCGCTGGAACTCTGATAGTTTTGCGATTTGGCAACAAAGGCGACTTTGGGTGTATGTTGGCGTTGAGCGGCTTGTTCCAGTGAGTCTATTAAGCCCATTTTGAGTGCACCATGGGCGCGAATGCTTTCAAACATGGCTAAGGCTTTTTCATCATTATTAATGTCTTCTTGTAGCTCTACGCCGCTGTAACCAAGCTGCTTGGCATCAACAAAAATCGTAGGGATGCCGGCGTTAATCATGGTGGCTTGCAGGCTACCCACTCCCGGAACCTCTAATTGTTCGCATAAGTTACCAGTAGGAAATAAGGCTCCTTCGCCATCGGCTGGGTCAATGAAGTCAATTTGCACTTCGGCAGCTGGAAAGGTCACGCCATCTAATTCAAAGTCGCCACACTCTTGCACCTCGCCATTAAGCATAGGTACATGAGCAACAATGGTTTTTTGAATATTGGCTTGCCAAATGCGGATGTTGGCAAGGCCATTTTGTGGCAGAGTAGCGGCATCTACCAAGCCTGCGTTAATGGCAAAAGCGCCCACAGCAGCGGTTAAGTTGCCGCAGTTGCCACTCCAATCCACAAAGGCCTTGTCGATAGCAACTTGGCCAAACAGGTAATCGACATGGTGATTAGGCTGCTGGCTTTTCGCTAGAATTACCGTTTTGCTGGTGCTTGACGTAGCGCCACCCATGCCATCAATTTGTTTGGCGTAAGGGTCGGGGCTGCCTATCACTCGTAACAACAAGTTGTCACGTGCCTCACCAGCTTGCTGCGCAGCTTTGGGTAAGTCATCAAGCTTAAAAAACACCCCTTTACTGGTGCCGCCACGCATATAGGTGGCAGCAATGCGTTGTTGCTTAATTTGGCTCATGCTGCCTCCTATTGGCTATTTTCAAGAAAGTCTTGAGCGAAGCGCTGTAATACTCCACCGGCTTGATAAACCGAGACTTCTTCGGCGGTGTCTAAGCGACAAACTACCGGTAAGTCGATGCGTTCGCCGCTGGTGCGAGTAATCACTAAAGTAAGCAATTCGCCCGGTGCAGGTGTACCAATTACATCGAAGGTTTCGCTGCCATCTATGCGGTAGCTATGGCGGTTGTTACCCTTGGTAAATTCCAGCGGTAATACACCCATGCCCACTAAATTGGTACGGTGAATTCGCTCGAAGCCTTCGGCCACAATTACCTCAACGCCTGCAAGGCGAACCCCTTTGGCAGCCCAGTCGCGAGACGAGCCTTGGCCATAGTCAGCACCTGCCACAATGATTAATGGTTGCTTACGCTGCATGTAGGTTTCTATGGCCTCCCACATGCGCATTACTTTGCCTTCGGGCTCTACTCTCGCTAGAGAACCTTGCTTAACCTTGCCGCTTTCTTTCACCATTTCGTTGAACAGCTTAGGGTTGGCAAAGGTGGCGCGTTGTGCAGTTAAATGGTCACCGCGGTGAGTGGCGTAGGAGTTAAAATCTTCTTCCGGTAAACCCATCTTATCGAGATAAGCGCCAGCGGCGCTGTCTAGCATAATCGCGTTCGACGGGGATAAATGGTCGGTGGTGATGTTATCCCCCAATACCGCCAACGGGCGCATGCCTTGTAAGCTTCGCTCGCCAGCCAAGGCTCCTTCCCAGTAGGGAGGGCGGCGAATATAGGTGCTTTGTGGCCGCCATTCATAGAGAGGAGAACTGGCACTGCCATAATCGACTTTTAGGTCGAACATTGGTTGGTACACTTGGCGAAATTGCTCGGGTTTAACGCTTTGTTTAACCACTGCATCTATTTCTTCGTCACTTGGCCAAATATCTTTTAGGGTAATTGGCTTACCTTGGCTGTCGTGGCCTAATGCGTCTTTTTCAATATCAAAACGAATAGTGCCGGCAATGGCATAAGCCACAACCAAAGGTGGCGATGCCAAAAAGGCTTGCTTTGCGTAGGGGTGAATACGGCCGTCGAAGTTACGATTGCCCGATAGCACCGCGGTGGCGTAAAGGTCTCGTTCAATCACTTCTTGCTGAATCTTTGGATCGAGCGCACCGCTCATGCCGTTACAGGTAGTACAGGCAAATCCCACAATGCCAAAACCCAGTTGCTCTAGTTCGGCCAACAAATTGGCATCTTCTAAATATAGTTGTACTGCTTTTGAGCCAGGTGCGAGGGAGGTTTTCACCCAAGGTTTGCGGCTTAAACCTAATTGATTGGCTTTACTCGCTAATAAACCTGCGGCAATAACGTTGCGTGGGTTAGAGGTATTGGTACAGCTGGTGATAGCGGCAATAATACACGCGCCATCGGGCATTATGCCGTCAAGCTGTGGTACCGGTGAAGCAATGCCTTGGCTAGCTAAATCGCTGGTGGCTACCCGACGATGCGGATTGGACGGCCCTGCGATATTGCGGCCAACGCTGGATAGGTCGAAGTGTAACACGCGTTCGTATTCGGCCTGTTGTAAGTCATCAGCCCATAGGCCAGTGGTTTTGGCGTAGTTTTCTACTAAGGCTATTTGCTCGGCCTCTCGCCCTGTGAGTTTAAGGTAGTCGAGAGTATTGTTGTCGATGTAAAACATGGCAGCGGTTGCGCCAAATTCTGGAGTCATGTTGGAGATCGTGGCGCGGTCGCCCAAGCTTAGCTGCGCAGCCCCCTCACCATAAAACTCTAAGTAGCTAGACACTACCCCTTGCTCACGCAAGAACTCGGTAATGGCCAGTACAATGTCGGTGGCGGTAATGCCAGCTTGGCGCAGGCCAGTTAGTTTTACGCCAATAATGTCGGGTAAACGCATGTAAGATGCGCGCCCAAGCATCACGTTTTCGGCTTCTAATCCGCCTACGCCAATAGCAATGACCCCTAAGGCATCTACGTGCGGAGTATGGCTGTCGGTGCCCACTAATGTATCGGGAAAGGCCACACCATCACGCGCTTGAATCACCGGCGACATTTTTTCCAGATTGATTTGATGCATGATGCCGTTACCTGGCGGAATAACATCTACATTTTCAAAGGCGGTTTTACACCAGTTGATAAAATGGAAGCGGTCATCATTGCGGCGATCTTCAATGGCGCGGTTTTTTTCAAAAGCATCAGCTTCAAAGCCGGCATGCTCTACTGCTAAGGAGTGGTCAACAATTAGCTGGGTGGGCACCACAGGGTTTACCTTGGCGGGATCGCCGCCTTTATCGGCAATGGCGTCTCGCAAGCCAGCTAAATCGACCAAGGCGGTTTGGCCAAGAATGTCGTGGCAGACTACGCGAGCTGGGTACCACGGAAAATCTAAGTCGCGTTTGCGCTTAATGATTTGGCTAAGCGCAGCATTAAGTTGCTCGGGGGGGCAACGGCGTACCAGGTTTTCGGCCAGCACCCGCGAGGTATAAGGCAGGCCAGCGTAGGCACCAGCTTGAATGGCTTCTACTGCCGCACGAGTATCAAAATAGTCGAGTTGGCTATTGGCTAGAGGTTTGCGGTATTCGGTATTCATAAGCGTTTCCACAGCAAAAAGGGAAGGCAGTGGAGCACCATGCTCCACTTACTGGCAAAAACTAGTCGCGCTGCTCTAGCGGTATATAGCTGCGAGGCTCGCTACCGGTGTAGTCGGCGCTGGGGCGAATAATCCGGTTATTAGCACGCTGTTCCATAATGTGTGCAGCCCAGCCACTTACCCGCGAGCAAACAAAAATTGGCGTAAACAGTGGCGTGGGAATATTCATGAAGTGATAAGCGCTGGCATGGAAAAAGTCTGCGTTACAAAACAGCTCTTTTTCGCGCCACATTACCGCTTCTACGCGCTCGGATACGGCGTAAAGGTGCTGATCGCCAGTGGCTTCGCTTAACTTTTTCGACCAGGCTTTAATCAGCGCGTTACGTGGATCGCTGGTGCGATAAATGGCATGACCAAAACCCATGATTTTATCTTTTCGAGCTAACATGGCCATGATTTCAGTTTCAGCTTGTTCAGCGCTGGTCCAATTTTCAATCATTGCCATGGCGGCCTCGTTGGCGCCACCATGTAACGGCCCACGTAATGCACCAATCGCACCCGAAACAGCAGAGTGAATATCGGAAAGGGTTGAGGCAATCACTCGGCCAGTAAAAGTGGAGGCGTTAAATTCATGCTCAGCGTATAGAATCAGTGAGCATTGCATTACTTGTTCATGTAGCGGATCGGCAGGTTGGCCATGCAATAATTCTAAGAAATGCCCAGCAATAGACTTAGCCGAACTTTGGGTGGAGATACGCACGCCGTCGTGACTAAATCGATACCAGTAACAGATAATGCCCGGCAAGGTCGCTAATAAACGATCAGTGTGTTGCTGTTGCTCTGCAAAGCTGGCTTCGGTTTCCAAGTTACCCAGCATAGAAACCCCAGTGCGCATAACATCCATTGGGTGAGCATCTGCAGGAATAAGCTCTAATACCGCTTTAAGCGCATCGGGCAATTCACGTAGATTGTGCAAGGTGTCGTGATACGCAGCTAGTTGGTCGCGATTAGGTAGCTCGCCATGAAATAACAAATAAGCCACTTCTTCAAAGGTTGCTTGCTCGGCCAACTCACTAATGTCGTAACCACAATAGGTAAGCCCAGAACCACTTTGGCCAACTGTACATAATTTGGTTTCGCCTGCGCTTTGGCCGCGTAAGCCTGCGCCTCCTAAAGCTTTTTGTACCATGATGTTCTCCTTCATTCCTTTGGTTAACAAGCGTGGCGTCTGATGCGCGTATTTTTGGCTTGTTAATAGTGGCTTAGCCGCTAAATCTTGGTTTGGCTGGCTAAGTCCGTTCACGTAGTTAGGGTTTATTAATCCTGCTTAAATAATTGGTCTAGTTTTTGTTCGTAGTCGTGGTAGCCCAAGTAGTCATAGAGCTCAGCGCGAGTTTGCATGCTGTCAACAACATCACGCTGGTGGCCATTTTCACGTAAGCTACGATACACATTTACTGCTGCTTGGTTCATTGCTCTAAAGGCCGATAGCGGGTAAAGCACCATATCTACACCTACACTCGCTAGCTCTTCGCCGCTAAATAGTGGGGTTTGGCCAAACTCGGTAATATTGGCCAAAATCGGCACTTTTACTGCGTCGGCAAATTGTTGGTATTGCTCAAGCGTGAGCATGGCTTCGGGGAAGATCATATCGGCGCCAGCTTCAACATATTGGCAAGCACGTTCAATAGCGCCTCCCATACCTTCTATTTGCAGGGCGTCGGTGCGGGCCATTACCACAAAGTCTGGATCTACGCGGGCATCTGCAGCAGCCTTGATGCGGTCTACCATTTCTTGGCTAGAAACAATGGCTTTATTGGGGCGGTGGCCACAGCGTTTTTGCGCGACTTGGTCTTCCATGTGCACGGCGGCGGCATCGGAGCGGATCATTTCTTTTACGGTGCGAGCAATATTAAATGCGCCGCCAAAACCCACATCTATGTCTACCAGTAAAGGTAAATCACAGGCGGCGGTAATTCGGCGAACATCTTCTAGTACGTCATTCATGGTCGTAATGCCAAGATCGGGTAAACCGTATGAGGCATTGGCAATTCCGCCACCTGAGAGGTAAATAGCTTGGTGGCCTTCGCGCTGTGCCATCATGGCGCAGTAGGGGTTAATAGTGCCAACAATTTGTAATGGGTTTTGTTGGCTTACTGCTTGGCGAAAGCGTGCGCCGGGCGAGAGTTTTGAGCTGCTCATTAGTTCACTCCTTGAATTTGAGTTGCCGAAGCGGTGGTTTCTAAGCTTTGGTCGGTCTGGGTATTTTGGTGTTGTTGTTCTATGGCTTTGCGCGCGCGAGCAATGTGGCGACGCATCAGTAATTCGGCGAGTTCACCATCACGATCGGCCAGTGCTTGCCAAATCGCCCAGTGTTCCTTTAATGCGCGCTCTGGGCGCGAAACTTGTTTAGCAGCTTGATAGCGATACATGCGCAGTAAATGATAGAGCTCATCACATAGTAGGTTCACTAAACGTTGGTTCGCGCTGCCTTTTATAATCAGATAGTGAAAATCGAAATCACCTTGTTGTTCAAAATAAGCTTTACCTTGGTGTTGTTGCAGGTAACTTTGATGGTGTTCAAGTAAGGTTTTTAACTCTTCAAGCTGAATTGTCGACAATTGCTCTGCAGCTAAACGACAAGCCATACCTTCTAGCGCTTCACGCACCGAGTAAATATCTAACAATTGCTGCTGGTTTAGTTGTACCACTCTAGCGCCAACGTGCGGAACTCGTTCAACTAATCCCATTCCTTGTAATTTAAGGATTGCTTCACGCAATGGGCCTCTGCTAACGCCGTAATGCCTTGCTAATTCTGGTTCAGAGATCTTTTCCCCTTGAGCTATTTGGCCGCTCACTATGGCTTCAATTAAGGTGTCGCTTAAGTTCTGCGAGAGTAGATTTTGTTTGTCGCTGAGCGATTTGCTGGGGCTAAGTTGAGACATATACGGGTTACACTCAGGTTGCTTGAATGTTGCACAGTGTAGATCGGATGTTGCGTTTCGATCAAATTATTGTCGACAATTTGTGCTTATACTTTAGTTTAATGGCCTTAAAAAGCCTGTTTAAGCAGGGTTTTGTTTACAAAAGGTGAGCGGAAAGCCGGATTGTTAACAATCTTTTAGAGTTAGTTTAATGGGGGCTTAGTTAACTAATGTGTAATTGAGATATTACTGATGAGGGAACTTCTACCTGCCAGTCTTTAAACTGCTGCAAACTATGTTCAATAGTGCTTAGTTGTACAAATTTGCAATTGTGCTTAGGCACCTCGGCATGGGCTTGCTGCTTTAAGTACTCTAATATGCCTGAGTTAGGAGCTAGGTAAATGCAGTGGCTGAGTTGATTTTGCAAACACCAAGCTATTTGCTGTTGCATAATTGGTAGGCTTTCTGGGGTAAGAAATTGCCAGTGGCGAATATCAAAAATAGCCGCCCAAGGTTTAGGGCCAAATTGGCTCATTTCCTGTTGAACGTCTTTGCGATATTCCTTAGTGGTGGTGACGTTCCAGCTATCATAAAGTTGTGCCAGCAAGAATCCTTCTTGAGCGTGCAGTTGGTAGTAACCATGACTGGCTGGATGCATTCAAACCTCGAATTAATTGCTTACAGCGGTAAGGATGTTAATTAACGCGTATTGCCTTCATTTCTCTTATTAAACTAGTAAATCAAACTAACTGCAAATCACTAGACTAATTGTAATTTAAAATAAGAATTTTAGTGTTTTAATCTGAAATAATCGTTTGTTTTTAGTAGATATTCTGCTGCTTAGAGCGCTGACAAAAAACTTGAAAAATGTTTATTAAGCAGCTTGTTATTTGAGCAAGCTCACGCTATGTTATGCCTTCAATCAATTACTGCATAGGTCGAGGCAACAATGAAACATTGTTTATGTTCAGCATATCGCTCAGCCCGACTTCTGTCTTTTATCTCGGTTCGCGTTGGTCACAATAAACCCGCGATGCGAAATGCAAGGCTATGCAGCTAATTTAAGATTGAGTTACCTACCAATTTTACCCGAGCTGCGAAGTGTCGCAGTGAAGGAATTCTAGATTTACACCCTATCTTAGCTGTGTCACTTCGCTCTCTATCAAGGAGAACGAGACATGATGTCACTTAAAATTCGCGTATTAAGCTTTACTGTAGAGTTGTTATTGCGCTACCAAGCACATTTAGAGGTCCAGCAATGGCTTAAGCAACAACGCCAACAAAGCTGGCGAGTAGAGGGTATAAACGCCCATATTGCTAAAGATATTGGCGCCGATCCCGATGGTCGATTTAGAGCCAAAGTTAAGCAAGCTGAGCCAGCCACTAAAGCTAAAGAGCTTAAGCAGCAAACTAGCCACAAAGCTTGGCGCACACGACAGAAAACTGTGAAAATAGAGACGTAAAATAAGCGCCCTGCGGGGCGCTTTTTTGTTTATTGGTAAGCAAAATCACTATTCATAAAAGTTATGAATGAAGCCTTTTATATAACCTGACTCTTGATTACAGTGAATAGTAAAGTCGCTACGTGTACCCGAAATATCTCCCTGTGTATTTACTACTTCAACTCGATCTACCAAGCAATCTTCTAGAAAATTAACATGTCTTCGGTGCATTTTTACTTTGGAATACTCAGTTGTTGTTTCAGATATTTGCCTGCCACCTGACAGCTCTAACCAAACCCCGTCAGATATGAAGTCTCTGCCTAAATAGATATCTCTTTCTTCGTGGCTAATTATCCATTCGGGATCATAACTATCTTCAATCTCACCTATATATAGCTGTTTAGCTGTTTGCGCCTTAACATTGTTATACTCGCTTATCTGTAGGTAAGTTTTGTCTTTATCACTATTCACAGCTTGCATTGCAACATAAATTTCAATTTGTTCTAAATTAGGGGGGGTAATTATTGTAGCTAGTGGATTATAGTGAGACTGGTTCCAATGTGTTAAATCTAGGCTAAGTTCCAGATTGAAAATCGTTTTGGGGCTAGTATCTACGCTTATTGTAGTGTCGGTGTAGTAAGGCTTGGAAATTGATAGGTTATTATCAGGGTTTGTATGTGCAAACCAAATTGAATAATTAAAACTACCAGTGATTTTAGGCGAAAGCTCAATAGTAGCTTTGGGCTCAATAAATAAATCATCTAGTTCTTCTATTGTTACTTCAGATGTGTCGTAGCTTCCGGCCATGGTAACAATAGCTAGAACATTAAGATTGTTTGCTGTATTAAGAGAGTAAGTCATTCCAGGTACAAAACCCTGTCCTGGTTGGGATTCGATAGGTGTGAGTGTTAGTTTGTGACCTTGGCGGTAAACCTTAACCGGCGTTTCAAAATCACCAAACCAAGCCTCTAGAGGGGTCATAGTAAATACAAAGTCTTTGGGCGAGCTGCTTAACGAAGAATTAGAGTTATAAATAACGAAGCTATCACCTAAAGAAAAATCAGTAAAGTGAGGTAAATGACGATAGCTTGAGTTATGTATATCAACGTAATTTGTGGGTCTAGGTTGACTGCTAGTGAGCAATCCTGTGAGTAAGCCATATGAGTAGTATGGTTGCAAATCAAATAGGTTGTTGTGCAAAACGGGCTGGATGATCCCAAGATCTCCAAAGATAGACTCTTTTGCTTCGATAAAGGTGCTATCTATATCTATGCCTTCGAAGTGCTTTTCAGTATTTGCAACCACAGTAGATTCAACTTCTTCAAGGCTCGGCTTCAGTTTGAGAAATTGCTCAGCGTTTCCATTAATCGCTAACTCTCCGCTTTGAAAGCCTAGCCCTAAAATACCTTCCAGAGTACTTTCTGTTGTGATGCCATATGTCAGTTGAGTATCTTTATCCGTCCATTTGACTAATGCGCCAATGTCAATTGACGTTAAGTTGTTATACAGGTCATGAGACTGATGGATTGAAACATCATTTATAATAAAGTTTGGAGTAATTTGGGTCGTTTGATTTGGAGTATGAAAACTATGTACTTGTTGTGCTTCATTTTCAAAAACATACTTTATAGAGTGCTCACCACTTATTGATTGTGATTCGCGCACTCCACCCTCATCAAGTTTTATATATTTATTCCCGACGATATTGGAATATTTAATCACAGCCGAAAGCTCTGTGACTTGTTGCTGATAATTGACACTTTCGATATGAATACTTAAGTCGCCTTCTGTATTTCTTAAATCTAGCTGAGGTGAATAACAGCCGGACCATGATATAGTCACCGTATCGTTGGCGTTAAACTCTCCTTTGACTTGCCGTTGAGGCGTTATTTCGAAACTTCCATCGCGATTTGAGCAAGTACCAAAATAGCTCTCTTCCAAACCTAACGTGTTTAATCCACTAACCGCTATTTTGCTCAGTTCAGCGGGATACAGGCTAATGCTACTAACCCTTTTTACTACGCTTAAATTTTCTTGAGATACGTCTGATAAGTGACTATTTGGCTTGGGAGGCTCGATTGCATCAGAGCTGCTTCCCCCACAACCAAATAGAAAGGTTGTTGCGGCAGTAATAAACAGCATACAGAAAGCTAAACTCGTTCCTTGAGTCATATATAATTCCTTAATTCTCTGAAGCGTGAATATACCAGTAAACTGATTGAAAAGTCAGTTAGCTGGCGAATTCGTTTTTGTAAAGAAGGAATAGCTGAGAATCAATTTGAACTTGAACTGAGCCACTCTTGAAACCAATAAGTGCAGTCACTAAGCTTTCCTCTTTCCACTGCTACTCGGTATGAACTCATGCTTTCTACAAAAAACTAACAGTGGATCTAGCGCAAGTGTTGGAGCATTAGCTCAGCTACAGTACACTAGCGACACACCGCATAAGTAGGAAGCAAACATGAGCGCTGAGCAAGACACTACCCATTTTGGCTATAAAACCGTTAATCGCGATGAAAAGGTAAACCTTGTCGCTGATGTATTTCATTCGGTTGCAGCTAAATACGACGTAATGAATGACCTTATGTCGGGTGGTATTCACCGTTTATGGAAACGTTTCACTATTGATTGCAGCGGCGTTCGCCCTGGTCAAAAAGTCTTAGATTTGGCTGGTGGAACCGGCGATTTAACCGCTAAGTTCTCGCGTATTGTGGGCAGTAAAGGCGAGGTGGTATTAGCCGATATTAATGACTCGATGCTAAAAATGGGCCGCAGCAAATTGCGTGATAAAGGTATTGTAGGCAATGTGCGCTATGTACAAGCCAATGCCGAAGCCCTGCCATTTCCTGATAATACCTTCGATGCGATCACCATTAGCTTTGGCCTGCGTAACGTTACTGATAAAGACGCTGCATTGCGCTCTATGTATCGCGTATTAAAACCTGGCGGACGCTTGCTGGTGTTAGAGTTCTCGAAGCCAGAGCTTGAAGCAGTGAGCAAAGTCTATGATGCCTATTCTTTCCATTTATTACCTAAAATGGGCCAGCTGATTGCCAATGATGCCGAGAGCTATCAATACTTGGCGGAATCTATTCGTATGCATCCTGACCAAGACACGCTTAAAGAGATGATGCAGCAAGCGGGTTTTGAAGGTGCGGAATATTACAATTTAACCGGTGGTGTAGTTGCGCTGCATCGTGGTTATAAGTTTTAAGAGGCCGCTATGCCCTTATCGTCTTTAATTAGTGCTGGTGTAGAAGCCCTCAGCAACCAAGTATTGGCGCTGGATGAATCTAGTGAAGCGCGCCGTGGCCAATTAGCGGGTAAAGTGTTGGCGATTAAAATAACGCCGCTACCGTGTTTTTACTTCGTGATTAGCGAACAGCAGCTGGATGTGCTTAATCAATATGAGGCGGAACCCGATTGCAGTTTAAGCATGTCGTTGTTTACCTTGGCGGAGTTAAAACAAGCCGACAAAATTCCTAGTTTAATTAAACAAGATAAGTTGCAACTTGAAGGTGACATTAAACTTGCTCAACAGTTTGCCGATCTGTTTTTGCAGCTAGATCCAGATTTTGAAGAGAAACTATCGCAGCGCATTGGTGATGTGGCCGCTTACCAAGTGGTGTCTAAAAGTCGCACGGTGGCGCAAGCGCTTAAAAGTGTATTGAATAAAACTCCAGCAAAGATAAATGAAATAGCCAGTGAAGAATGGGGTTTGCTGGTGGGGCAATTGGAATACCAAAGCTGGCAGCAGCAAGTTCAAGCTATGAGTAAGGATCTCGATAAACTAGCCTTGCGCATTGAGGGTTTAAGTAAATGACGCCCAAGGAGTTTGCGCGCTTTCGTCAAATAAACCGCACCCTTTGTCGTTATGGTATCGACCAACTGTTACCTAAGCGTTTTTGGCCTTGGCCGCTACGTTTACTGCGCAGTATGGTGTTTTGGTGGCGTAATCAGCATAAAAATGACTCTGCCGGTGCCCGTATTCGCATGGCGATGGAAGAGTTAGGGCCAGTATTCATAAAATTTGGCCAAATGATGTCGACCCGTCGCGACTTGCTACCGCCTGATATCGCCGATGAGCTAGCTTTGCTGCAAGACCAAGTGTCTCCGTTTTCTGGCGAGCTAGCTAAACAACAAATTGAGTTGGCTTTGGAACGTCCCATCGACGAGCTGTTTGATGACTTTGATATGCAGCCCTTGGCATCAGCCTCTATTGCCCAAGTACATACCGCCACCTTAAAAGAAAATGGCCAAGAGGTGGTGCTTAAAGTTATTCGCCCAGGCATCGAGCAAACCATACTCTCAGACATTGCTTTAATGCAGCGGGTTGCTGGCTTTTTTGCCCTATTTTTTGCTGATGGTCGCCGCTTGCGTCCAAAAGAAGTGGTGGAAGAATACCGAAAAACCATTGTTGATGAATTAGACCTAGCGCGCGAAGCTTCTAACGCCATACAACTACGCCGTAATTTTACTGACGCAAAAGAGCTGTATGTTCCAGAGGTGTACAGTGATCATTGCCGCAAGACCTTGTTGGTTATGGAACGCATTTACGGTATCCCTGTTGCCAACATTGATGAGTTAACAGCGCAAAACACCAATATGAAACTATTGGCTGAGCGTGGTGTGGAAGTGTTCTTTACTCAGGTATTCAGAGACAGCTTTTTCCATGCGGATATGCATCCAGGGAATATTTTTGTGTCACGCGAGCACCCAGAAGATCCGCAATACATAGGTATTGATTGTGGCATTGTGGGCACCTTGAACAAGGAAGATCAGCGCTATTTGGCCGAAAACTTTCTGGCATTTTTTAATCGCGATTATCACAAGGTGGCGCAGCTACATGTAGATTCGGGTTGGGTACCGGCAGATACCAAAGTGGAAGAGTTTGAGGCTGCAATTCGCACCGTGTGTGAGCCTATTTTTGCCAAGCCGCTATCAGAGATTTCCTTTGGTCACGTACTATTGAATTTGTTTAATACTGCGCGTCGCTTCAATATGGAAGTTCAGCCGCAGTTGGTATTGTTACAAAAAACCTTGTTATACATAGAAGGTTTAGGGCGTCAGCTTTATCCAGAATTGGATTTGTGGGCAACCGCTAAACCCTTTTTAGAACGTTGGATGCGCAAACAAGTGGGACCAGAGGCAGTATTTACCGCCTTTAAAGAAAAGGCGCCTTACTGGTTGGAAACGCTGCCGCATTTACCAGAGTTGGTTTATGATAACCTGCAATTGGCAAAGCAACAGCAGCTTAAGTTTCAGCAATTTACCGCACAGTATTTGCAGCAACAAAAGCAGCGCCAGCGTAGTTTAATTTTAGCCTTGGCAGCCGCTTCAAGTTTGATTTCGGCAGCATTGCTTTATCCAAGTTTACCGATTGTATCGATAGCCTTGGCAATAAGTAGTGGGTTTGTTGGGTTAATGAGTTGGCGACAACTAAAATAGATATATAGCCATTGTGGCTAAGCAGAATAGGAAAAGGAAAAACAGATGGGTGGAATTAGTATTTGGCAACTGTTGATCGTAGCGGTAATTGTGGTGTTGCTATTTGGAACCAAAAAACTGCGTAACATGGGTGGAGACCTAGGTTCTGCAGTAAAAGGTTTTAAAAATGCCATGAACGACGATGAAAGCAAAACGGCTGAAAAATCTACACCAGAACAACTTGCTCAAAACAAAGAGCAAGCTGAAGAAACCGCTAAAAGCAAAGACCAACAGCAAGGCTAAGCATGTTTGATATTGGGTTTTGGGAGTTAATCCTTATCTCGGTGATGGGCTTAGTGATACTAGGCCCAGAACGCTTGCCAGGCGCTATTCGTAGTGTGTTGGCGGTGGTGCGTAAGGTAAAGCAGTCGGTCTCTTCGGTAACTACCGAGCTTAAGCAAGAGCTTGAGCTAGACGAGCTTCACCAAAACCTTAAAAAAGCCGAGCAACAAGGTCTTGAGTCGCTTAATGGTGATTTAAGTGAATCTTTCGAAACCTTAAAAGCCCGCGCCGAATCGGTGACTCGCCCTTACCAAAAGAGTTCATCAGAGCAAAATCAACACGAGGCCGACACGGTAACCATGCCCAGTGATCCGCCACCTGAACCCAGCCAAGAAGATAAAAAATAAGCTATGAGTGACGCCCCTGCGCAGCCCTTAATTGAGCATTTAGTTGAGTTACGCAATCGCTTGTTACGTGGAGTATTGGCTTGTTTGCTAATTTTTCTCTGCCTAGTGTATTTTGCTAACGACATTTACGCTTTGCTCGCCGAGCCTTTGTTAAGCGTAATGCCAGAAAACGCCAGCATGATTGCTACCGATGTTGCTGCGCCGTTTTTTACGCCGATAAAACTAACTTTGGTGGCCTCAGTATTCTTAGCCATGCCATATTTGTTAGCGCAAGCTTGGGGCTTTATTGCGCCGGGTTTGTATCAACACGAGCGTAAGCTGCTAATCCCCTTAGTGTTTGGCTCAGGCTTGTTGTTTTATGCAGGTGTGGCGTTCGCCTTTTATGTGGTATTTCCACTGGCATTTGCTTTTTTTACTGCGGTTGCGCCAGAAGGCGTAACCATTGCCACCGACATCTCCAACTATTTGGATTTTGTCCTTAAGCTGTTTTTTGCTTTTGGTTTAGCCTTTGAAATTCCCATCGCTACCATGTTGTTATGCTGGTCGGGAGCCACTACGCCTGAAAAGCTACGCAGCAAGCGCCCTTATGTAATTGTGGGGGCCTTTGTGGTGGGCATGTTGCTAACTCCACCAGATGTGATTTCACAAACCTTGTTGGCGTTGCCAATGTGGTTGCTGTTTGAAGTCGGATTGTTCTTTGCGCGCTTTTATGTGCGTAAAGATGACGAAGAAGCGCAAGCTTAGCGCTCCCATGTTCGATATAGCACTAAACCTAACTAGCTCGCAGTTTGATAAAGACCGTGATGAGGTGATCGCTCGCGCCCAACAAGCCGGGGTAAACGGCATGTTGTTGCTGGCTAGCGATATGGACGAAAGCACAGCGGTTAGCGAGTTGGCTTTGCAGTGGCCTGGCCTGTGTTATGCCACGGCAGGCGTGCACCCTCATGATGCAAAGTCGGTAACTATTGAGCAATTACAACAGCTTAAACCTTTGCTTGCACAATCACAGGTGCTGGCAGTGGGGGAATGTGGCTTAGATTTCAACCGTGACTTTTCGCCGCGCCCGCAGCAAGAAGCCATTTTTGAAGCCCAGCTAGCTTTAGCCGCCGAGTTGAACATGCCGGTGGTAATGCATGAACGTGATGCCCATCAACGCTTTATTGATATTCTTACACCTTGGCGAGATAAGCTTCCCGGTGCAGTGTTGCACTGTTTTACCAGTGATAAAGCCGCACTTAAAGCGTGTTTAGATTTAGACTTATATATTGGTATCACAGGCTGGGTATGTGATGAACGCCGTGGTGAAGACCTGCAACAGCGCGTAACCGAGATCCCTAACGATCGCTTATTGCTAGAAACCGACGCCCCTTATTTGTTACCTCGCGATTTGCGCCCAAAGCCGAAAAGCCGTCGTAACGAACCTTGCTATTTACCCCACATCTATCAAAAAGTCGCTGGTTTGCGCGAGCAAACGGTGGCCGATTTACAGCTGCACACTCAGCAGAACATAAAACGCTTATTTAATCTCTAAGCTGATATAAGTCATTCAATTGTCATCTTTTTATGACTAACATCATTTGTTGGTTTGGCTCTTGCTTGGCTTTATTCTTAAAAGCTTTCTATGCTTGAAAGATAAATCTGAAACTCATCGTAAGCCTTAATCAATTTGGCTATGAATAGCAGCTCAGGGAAGAGAAAAAACTTTGATGATTTTATCACTTATTGTTAAATCGTGGCGAAGTGTATGGGTGTGTTTGTTATTGGTAAGCCCTAGTAGCTTCGCAGCGATTGTAAATAACAACCACTTATTTCAAAAAACGCAGTTTATTAGCGGGCAATTGCAGGCCATTCGCTCAGCCAAAAATTTAAGTGAATTACAGAGCGAACCACAGATATTTGCCGATAAACTAGCAGTGCATTTGGTGTTTAAAACTCGTCAGCTAAGTGCTTTGGCTGCTAGCTTATTAAGTTCGCAAGGTTTAAACCCAATCGAGCCGAAGCCAGTGGCTTATAGTGTAATTCGCCCACGCAGTGTAATGCCTTATCTAGAGGAATTAGAGCAACAATTGAGTCAAGTGATGACTAAGTTGGGTGTGCCCGCAGGGGCAGAAGTGGAGCGACCATTGGGGAAATCGGTTAACGATGTGTATCAACAGTTGGTGCTCATCGAGTACCTATTTGAAGGTTTGGTCGAGCGAGATTCACTGCAAGACTTAGCCAACAACATCAATAAAACCCAAGCAGAACTGCTACTTATTAGCCAAGCAAGAGAGCTACCTTTGCAGTTTTCCAATGAGCTAAGTGTTAGCGGCAGAGAGCTAACGGATGTAAACATTGTTGCTTTGCAATCTTGGTATTTGCTCGAAAGACTGTTTCGCCAACTGGCTATTGAGCCTAGCAAACCGGGGCGTTTGCCGGCCGGAGAGTCTAGCGCTTATCAACTTGTGGATACCAGCGTGAACATACTGGCTGAGCTGCATCGCGCTAAAACCATTCTACAAATAGAAAAAGACAGCCCGACCAGGCAAGTAAACGCCTATTCCGATGCTAATCAGGCTTACGCTGCTTTTGTAAGCTTGCGCAGTGGCTTGTTGGTAATGGTAGGGGCGGCAGCCTTATGATGGACAAATTAAACCTAAGCCAAAAAATTGCGCTTATCCCTATGGGCATAGTGTTGCTGCTAGCGTTGATGCTGTGGAATAGCCATTACTCACTTAGTGGCGTAGAGCAACAAGCGGTAGAATTCTCCGATACTGTTGAGCCTAGCGCCCGCTTAGCTGGTGAGCTGTCGGTGAATGCCTTGCAGCGTCTGGTTCTGCAATCGCGCTATAGTCAAACAGAAGATCCGCGCTTGTTGCAGCAATACCAGCAGTTGGCAGAGCAAGCCCAAGCTTTGGCTAAGAGCCCATATTTGGCAGTCTTTAATAATGCCGAGCAAATAACTAACAACAGCCAATTGTTGGATCAGCACTTTGCTGATGAACTGGTGCCGCTGTTAGCCGAGGTGAGTAGCCTCGAGAACACCGTGCTGCGCCAGTTAGTACCGCAAGCCTTAGCTAAATCATCGGATATTCATGCCACCTTAGATCTTCTTAACTCAGGGCGTTTACCTGCCTTAACCGTGAGTTTAGCGAATCATATTCAAGCAGCATCTATAGGATTAATGAGTCACTTAAATCGCCGTGATAGCCGCAGTAAAGATCAGTTTTACCTGGAGTTGTTTGGTGCAGAAAATGATCTTATCGACTTGAAAAAGGGCTTAAACAGAGAGCACCACAAAGCCTGGATTATTGAAGTAGAAAAGTATGTAGGTCAGCTCTCTGTTGCTGCCAACAGCATTTTTGAATTGCTGGAAGAACAACTACTACTGATGGACGATTTGCTTAATCCCGCCGCAGAGCAAGTGGTAAAAGGGGCAGGAGATAGCCAGCAAACACAATGGCAGATTTTGGGAGAGTCTAGCCAAGCCATTGCCCAGCAGCTGCACCAAACTGCGCGCACAAGCTTGGCTTTTGGTGTATCAATTGTATTTATTTCATTGTTGCTAGCATGGGTGATTACCCGATTTATTCGCCAACCGGTGGTTACCATGGTGCAAGCCATGCAGGCGATTGCCCAAGGAGATGGGGATTTAACTCAGCGTTTAAAAGTTAAAGGTAAAGATGAATTAGCGCAGCTGGCGGCGGCATTTAATCAATTTATTGAGTTGCTGCAGGGCACGGTTACCAGCATTAACCAGCATGTTGCCACCTTGAATGAAGCGGCCAATCAGCTGAACCAGTTGGCCCAGCAATCTAAGGGGCAAGTCGGTCAACAGCAACAAGTTGTTGCCGAAGTAAGCCAGCATATTGGCAGCTTGTCGCAAGGTTTTAATGAAGTGGCCAATCATGTACGTAATGCCGAT
Source organism: Agarivorans albus (assembly GCF_019670105.1). Classification (NCBI taxonomy): domain Bacteria; kingdom Pseudomonadati; phylum Pseudomonadota; class Gammaproteobacteria; order Alteromonadales; family Alteromonadaceae; genus Agarivorans; species Agarivorans albus. Next base: position 91,509 of record NZ_AP023032.1, read on the forward strand.
CAGTCGGCAATTGCGATTGATGAAGCGTCTATGCAAGGAAATACCCTGACTCAATCGGCTACCAATGAAATTAAGCACTTGGTGAGTCAAGTAGATACAGCCTCAGTAGATATGCGTGAATTAGCGCAAAACAGTAAAGACGCCAGCAAAATCTTAGAAGTGATTAACGGCATTGCCGAACAAACTAACCTGCTGGCGCTTAATGCTGCGATTGAGTCTGCGCGCGCTGGTGAGCATGGCCGTGGCTTTGCGGTAGTTGCCGATGAGGTGCGCAATTTAGCTAAGCAAACCCGTGGTTCAACCGATCAAATCGAACAGATGATGAGTGACTTAGTGAAAGGCGCTGAGAAAACCGAGGGGCAAATGCAACAAGGCAAAGTGCAAGCTAACACCAGTTTCGAACTGATGTCAGAAATGCAGCTCTCAGTAGAGAAAACCCATCAATTGGTAAGCGACATCACCCGTTTGCTTGATGATGTAAGTGCGGCTTGTGATGCGCAATTATCAACTTCTGAAACAGTGGTTAGTGAGATGCAAGATATTGAATCGGCAGCTCAAATGAGTTTAGAAGGTACCGAACAAACCGCAGAGCAAGCCAAAAAAGTAGGCCAACTAAGTAGCCTCATTCAAGCCAGTATTGCTAACTTTAAAGTGTAAGAGTGTAAACCAAGGGAAGCTGGTTTAGCGTCTCCCTTGGTTTTTACTATTAACCTGGTCTGTCACAATTATTTCTTATTTTTTATTTCCTACTTTATGAAAATGTTTTCGATTCATTTTGAAAAGCCTTTCTGATCTTCTCGCTAGTTTAATCTTTCTCTTTTTGATCTTTAAGTGAGCTTAATTGCTCATTTGCTTTGATGGTAAACCGCTTTTGATTCATAGGCTTAATATAAGTGTCATTATTCGCAGCTAGCTTTCCCGCGGTATTTATTTCGATGTATCCGCAAGTTAATCAGTACTTATTGAGGAAATGTAATGCGTTTAGGGAAAGTATTAAAAGTAGTTGCAGGGGTGTCTATCGCATCTGCTGTAGTCGGTTGTAATAGTGATACCGAATATGTGTATTTGGATCCACCCATCGCCGACAGTATTGATTTAGGGCCGTTTAAATGTAGCGATGAAGAAATTGCTGCCGACGCCAACAAAGATTGTCGCTTGTATATCAAGGGCTCTATGAATAGCTGGTCTTCGCGCCCAGAAGCTCAGTTACACTACCAAGGCGACGGTGAATACATTGCCTTATTTAGCATGCAGCCTGGTGAGTACTCCTTCAAAATCTCTGACCCAAGCTGGAGTGCCGAGCGCGACTTAGCGATTGGTGAAGATGCCGATGCTGAAGTGGTATTTGATATCCCAATGGAATTGCAACGCAAGTACGATGACTTTGGTAACCAAAACATGGATATCACCGTTGCCGACGATGAAGATCAGGTATTTCGTTTTACCCTTGATGCTTCGGCCACCATCGACAATCCAACATTGTTGATTGAAAACATCACCGACAGTGACGTTGATAATTTAAGCCAAGCTATGTACCTAGTTGGCACCTTCAATGATTGGACCGCCGACGAAAGCAGCCAATTCAGCTATGCTGGTGCAGGTAACTATCAGCTACAAATGAACTTCGCAGAAGCCGGTACCATTAGCTTTAACTTACACCAAGGCATCGATTCACCATTGGTTTATGGCTCTTTAGATAATCAGCCAATTAGCTTAACCGAAGGTGAATCTTCACTGACAACTTACCCAGGCGGCAAAATGTCGGCACAGGTAGAAGCGGGCAGCTACGTATTTTCACTGTCCACTTTGGGTGATGGTCAGCAAGCTGTGCCACTTACCTTGGCAGAAGTACGTGCAGTGGTTGGCCACGACACCGTAACTGTGGCTAATTTGCCTACCAGCTTAACGGCAGACGGCAGCACCTTTGCGCAAAGTTACCACTGGGACACAGAAGGTGACATGAGCGTTACCCTAACTGACGATGATAGCCAAACCATTAGCGACATTCGCAAACTGGCCAGTGCAGATTCGACAGGCCGTTACCAAGTAAACTTAACCACCAATCTAGGTTTAGCGACTCAAACCAGTTCTAGCCAAGAGATTGATGTCATTGATCTTGAATCAGCCAACAATATTGTGTTGATGATTGGCGATGGTATGGGTTATGGGCAAATTGATATCACTCGCGCCTACATGGGTGAAGCCTTATTCCTAGAATCTGGTAAGCATCGCGGCGATATTAAAACTGCCAGTGCCGATACCTTGGGTTACGAGAATTTGGCAGAGCTAGGCATGAACTACTACACCGATTCAGCGGCGGCAGCCACGGCAATCTCTACTGGTCGTAAAGCCATATCTGGCACCATTGCACAAGCTCGTCCGGGAGATGGCTCTGATTTAGAAACCATCATGGAATATGCGCAAAAACAGGGTAAATCGGTAGGTATTGTGGCAACGTCACACTGTGTTCACGCAACGCCTGCGGCCTTTGTTTCGCATGGTCCAAATAGAAATGATTTTGTGACGCTTTCAAAAAGCATGTTTGGCGATGTAAAACCTAACGTAGCCTTATGTGGTAGCAAGCAAGTTGATGGCGTAGATGTGATTAGCCAGCAAGCTGACTTGGGTGGCTACACTATCGTGAAAAACAAAACCGATATGATTCCTGCAGTAGCGGCTTTACCTGCTAACGACCCAAATGCAGAAATTCTATTTGCCGGTATTTTTGGTGAAGATGAAATTCCTTACATATTGCCTTTGGGAGATCAAAAAAGTTACGAAGAGCAAGACATTCCACAGTTGAATGAAATGACCCAAGTAGCGATTGAAATCTTATCGAAAAATCCAAATGGCTTTGTATTGATGGTCGAAGGTTCACAAATCGACTTTGCTGGCCACCTCAACGATGAAGAGCGCTTAATTCACGAAACCATTGCTTTTGATAAGACAGTGGAAGAAGTGGTTAATTGGTCTGATTTACGCAGCGACAGCATGGTAGTTGTAACCGCAGACCACGAGACCGGTGGTTTGGCGCTTGAGAAAACCAACGGTATCGGTGTTGTACCAGAGGTAAGTTGGAAGTGGGGAAGCCACACTAACGTAGATGTGCCTATTGCATCTTGGGGCCTAAATTCACACGCCTTTGTGGGTCGTACGGTAGACAATACCGCTATTTACAATGTTATGCGTGGCGCTTTAGACGCCAACTAAATCTCTATGCTAAGCCCGGCGCAAGTCGGGCTTAAAGGTCTTTTTATGTTGCGTATTATATATTTAAGTTTACTGGTTTTGTTTAGCCCGAGTGTGTTAGCTGCGGCGAACCCATGGCAAACACTCATTCCTGAGTTAGAGCGTGGCCAAATTGTACAGGCTCCCATCAATCATGAGGTGCAGTTAGATGAACGTGCCCCACAAATTAAAACTGGTGGCTTAGTTCATGCTCTAGATGGACAAAACATGCGTATGCCCGGTTTTATTGTGCCATTAGAAAGTGATGGCAACAAAATCACCGAGTTCTTTTTAGTGCCATTTTTTGGCGCGTGTTTGCATTTACCACCGCCACCACCTAATCAAATTATTCACGTTAGTCATCCCAAGGGAATAGATATGATAGAACCATGGGAAGTGGTTTGGATTAGCGGAGAAATGCAGGTAAAAGCTACCGATGTTAAGGGCCTGGCTAGTGCAGGTTATTCAATGACTCTAAATAAAAACGTTGAGTTTTACACTCCTTAGATAATGCGGGTATTTATAATATAAATAAACATTTTTCACCATTATTAATTAAATGGTTTATTTGATGTTTATTCTGATTTTACCTTTATTTTCAATCATTTAAAATTTGAGCTGTTAATCATTTTAGTTTCGTAACTGTGTGATTTAGCTAGCAATTCATTTCTTTTTATTAATATAAGTTTTCTATCTCTTCTAAAAAGAGACGTTTATAACAAAAGCTATTTGGTAATTGTTTTGAACGGATTAAGAAGGGAACTTAATTACGAGAAGAGCTTACACATTAATTAAAAAGTAAGCCTAATCTCATTTACAGCAGAAAGGAATGCTAATGATTGTAAAAGAAAAATACAAGGTAACCATATTGGTTGCGGCACTGGCCGCATTAGGTGGTTGTTCAGATGATACTGAATATATTTATGTAGACAGAGATGATGATATTGCTACAAGCATTGATACAGGTCCCTATGCTTGCAGTGATGCAGAATTAGCTGCAAACCCTAATAAAGATTGTCGTTTGTATATCAAAGGGTCAATGAATGGTTGGTCTGCTCGGCCTGAAGCTCAAATGCACTACCAAGGTGAAGGGATGCACATTGCGCTGTTTGGCATGGAACAAGGGTCTTACGAGTTTAAACTCTCGGATCCTGAGTGGAGTGCCGAACGAGACTTAGCAATTGGTAAAGAGTTTGATGCTGAAGTCGTGACTAATGAATTGTATGTGTTGCAACGAAAGTTTGATGATTACTTAAATCAAAATATGACATTTGTTGTAGATGATGCCCAAGAGCAAGTATTTCGTTTCAGGCTGGATGCTTCAACAGGTATTGATAATCCAAGCATGTTAATTGAGAACATCACTGATTCAGACTTTGATAATCTAACCAAGCCTGTTTATTTAGTCGGTAGTTTTAGTAATTGGGAAGCGAAAGAAGACTACAAGTTTAGTTATAAGGGGGCGGGTAATTATCACGCTTCGATTTCTTTTGAAGCTCCTACCGCTATTCAGTTTAATGTTCAACAAGGCTTGGAAAACCCGCTCGTTTACGGGGCCTTAAAAGATCAGCTAGTTAACATCAGCGAGGGAGCGTCAGCGTTAACTACTTATCCTGGCGGAATGATGCATGCTTCTGTTGAAGCAGGGACATATGTATTTGCTATTTCTATGCTTGGTGATGGACAAATTGCAGTACCTGTTTCTATGTCAAAGGTGCGCACTGTATCTGGACATAACAAAATTACCGCTGCTGGTGTTGATACTAGCATTGGCGCAGATGGCAGTAATTTTGTAGATAGTTATGAATGGGATGCTAGCGGTGATATGGCTGTGAGTTTGGCTGACGATGAAACTCAAACGCCTGTTAATTCACGTCAGTTAGCTACTGTAGACGCTGAAGGAAATTATAAAGTTACTTTGACTACTAATGCCGGTACCGTTGCTGAGCAAAGTGATAGTCATGATGTTGATGTATTACCTTTGATGCCAACTAAAAATGTAATTTTGCTCATTGGTGACGGCATGGGCTACCCAGCTCTAGATGTGGCTCGCGCCTATCATGGCGAGACCTTATTTATGGAGCGAGGCACTGTTCACGGTCGAGCGAAGACAGCAAGTGCTGATAGCCTTGGTTTAGAACTGTTAAGTGGTATAGGGGAGAACTACTACACTGATTCAGCAGCTTCGGCCACGGCTTTGGCTACTGGGAGAAAAGTAAACAATGGCGTATTGTCGCTAGCCTACCCAGGTGACGGTTCTCCACTGAAAACGATTCTAGAATATGCTCAAGAAACTGGCCGCTCTGGGGGTGTTGTGGCAACCTCTCATTGTGTACATGCAACGCCAGCGGGTTTCGGTAGTCATGGTCCAAACCGTAACGATTTTGTTCAGCTGTCGGCCAGTATGTATGGTGATGTTAAACCAAATGTTACTTTATGTGGCAGTAAGCAGGTTAGTGGTGTTGATGTAATTAGCCAGCAAGCTGGATTAAACAGTTACACCGTAGTAAATAATCGAACAGACATGTTAGCTGAATTACCTAACTTACCTGCGTCTGATGATGGAAGCATTTTGTTTGCGGGCATTTTTGGCGAAGATGAGATCCCTTACTTGGAGCCAAATAGCTATCAGCGTGAAAAAGGCTGGAGTTATGAAAGTTTAGATATTCCAAGTTTGACTGAAATGAGCTTAACTGCCATTGATATCTTGTCTAAAAACCCAGAAGGCTTCTTCTTGATGATCGAAGGCTCGCAAATCGATTTTGCCTCTCACAACAATGATATCAAGCGGACTATTCAAGAAACTATTGATTTTGATAGTGCTGTTGAAGCGGTTGTTGCGTGGGCCAAAGCAGACGGGAATACAATGGTTATTGTTACTGCGGACCATGAAACCGGTGGCTTAGAGCTAATTCGCAATAAAGGTAAAGGTGTTATTCCTGATGTATCGTGGAAATGGGGTAATCATACTAATGCTGATGTGCCTATCTTTAGCTGGGGCGTAAACAAGGAAGCATTTAACGGACGAGTGATTGATAACACTTCCATTTACAACATTATGCAAGGAGCTTTTGACGCTCAATAGATGTTATCCAAAACTCCTGCACCATTGGGTGTAGGAGATTCTTTCCTATGTTTTTGGCGGCTTCGGCCGCTTTTTTACTGTTGGCGAAAGGAATTTCTGTAGCGTATTTACTTGGGTTTGTTACTGTATTTTTAGAGTAAACACCAGGGAGCAACACTACGTGCATATACCAACGCATTTTAAGCAACAAGATTGGCATCAAGTATCTACGCTAGTTAGCGAATATCCTCTAGCCTGTATAAGTACCGTTAGTGAAGCGGGTCTAGTGGCCGATCACGTACCTCTACTACTGGCTAAAAATGCTGATGATAACTGGTGTTTGCAGGGGCATATTGCTCGTATTCATCCTTTAGCAAAGCGTTTACTTAAGCCCCTAGCTGCTTTGGTGGTGTTTCAAGGGGAAGATGCTTATGTTTCTCCTAATTATTACCCTTCAAAACAAAGTAACCCTAAAGTGGTGCCAACTTGGAATTACCAAGCTGTGCATATTAATGGGACCATGACTACACAAGATGACCTTGCTTGGAAACTAAGCTTGTTGCAAAGGCTAACTGAGCAAAACGAGCGAGCCCAAAGTCAGCCTTGGCAAGTGAGCGATGCACCCGATAAGTTTATTGAACAGCTAAATAAAGCCATTATTGGTTTTGAAATAAGCATTGATAGCTGGCAAGCGCAGTTTAAACAGAGCCAAAATCATAGTGTCGAAAATCAGCTTGGCGTTGCTAAAGGGCTCGCTAATACTAATCCGCTAATGGCAAAACAGATTGAATGCTTTGCCCAAAACTTGGCGAGTAAAGGCTGAGGTGAAAATGGCTAAAGCAAAATTGGCCTCGTGGAATCGGGCTAAGGGTTTTGGCTTTCTCAGCTTGAATGGTGAGTCTAAGCAGTTGTTTGTGCATATAAGCAGCTTTGCCGATAAAAAACTCGACCCAGAAAAGTTAGTTGGCCTTTGGTTTAACTACACCTTAGCGAAGGATAAACAAGGCCGCCCCTGTGCTAAGCAGCTGCGTTTAGTGGGTAGTAAGCCGGCATTTTCTACTAAGCCAAATGGCTTAGCCAAGCGGGCTGGCATGACTGCGTTGGCTTTCTTTGTTTTATTGCTTAGTTTGGTGCTATTGCAAAAGCTGCCACTGGCTTTGTTAGTGTTCTATGTAGTTATGAGTGTGGTTACTTTTGTTTTATACGCCCTAGATAAATCGGCAGCACAAGCGGGTCGTTGGCGGGTTCAAGAGCTCAAGCTGCATGTGTTTGCGCTTATTGGTGGCTGGCCAGGTGCGATGCTCGCCCAACAAACGTTGCGGCATAAAACTCAAAAGCAGTCTTTTCGCTGGGGTTATTATTGTACAGTGCTACTCAACATAGCGGCTTTAGCTTATTTGCTTAGTCCCAATGGCGAGCCGATGTTGCTAGATATTAATCAAGCTTTGTCGAGTTTATTGCCATGACGGTCACTATCACGGCTTACACCGATGAATATTGCCAAGCAGTGGCAGATTTGTTCACCCAAGCTGTGCATGCCATTGATGATGAACTTTATTCTAAGGAACAAAAAGCCGCGTGGGCGCCGCTAGATATAGACTATTCTCGCTGGCAACAGCGCTTGAAAACCAAACATTGCTTTTTAGCCTTAGCTGATAAGCAGTTGATAGGATTTATAGAATTAGCAGCAGACTATATTGATTGCTTTTATATTGCGCCAGAGCAGCAAGGAAAAGCAGTGGGCCAAGCGCTTTATCAACATGTTGAAAGCATTGCTCGAGAACAAAAGCTTGCTGGGCTGCGGGTAGATGCCTCATTGGTGGCCAAAGACTTTTTTGTCAAACAAGGCTTTGCTGTTGTGTCGCATAATCAGCTGGTTCGGCTGGGGATAAGGCTGCAAAATATTAGTATGTACAAGGGGTTCTATTCTTAAGCAACCAGCTAAGCATTGACGAATTGACTTGCTGACAATTCTCATAAGGAGTTTGTTGAGAAAGTTGCCTAATATATTTGCTTAAGCGCAGTGTGAGGGAGAGTTTAGCAATGCGAAGTACCCTAACCATTCTTAGTTTACTGATAACCAGTGCTTGCAGCCAGCAGCAGGCCTACCATGCTATGCAGGGCAACCAGCAACGACAGTGTGACAAGCAAACTAATCATCAAGATTATTTAAGCTGCATGGATGAAGCAGACGTGAGTTATGAAGAATATCAGCGGCAGCGACAGGCTTTGTTAGACAAAGACAAATAGTGAAAAAAAACCAAGCCTAAGCTTGGTTTTTTTATTGAGCAGCTGCTTATAAGGCAGCGCCATTTACTGACAGTTTTACATCAATGTTGCCGCGAGTCGCGTTTGAATACGGGCAAACTTGGTGGGCCACTTTTACCAACTCTTCTGCTGCAGCCTGTTCTAATTCAAGCTCTACCGCTAGCGAAACGGTTAGCGCAAAGCCGCCGTTGTCGTTAGGGCCAATGCCTACGGTAGCGGTTGTAGGGGCAGATTTAATGGCCACTTTACCTTCTCGAGCCACATGTAAAATAGCGTTAGAAAAACACGCTGCATAACCTGCGGCGAAAAGCTGTTCTGGATTAGTGGCTTCGCCGCTTCCGCCCATCTCTTTTGGATAGCTTAATGCTAGATCTAGTTTTTTATCGTCGGTACTCACTTGTCCATTGCGGCCGGCGAATGCAGTTGCTGAAGTTGTGTATAGAGTTGTCATCATCGTTACCTTTTAACTTAAGTTGTGTGCAATTTAATTGTTTGCAACTTTAGTTGAGGCGAAAACGAAATGCAAGTATATTGTGCACAATTTATTTTTAGTTAAACATTAGAGCGCAGTGATGAGTAAACAGCAAAACCATGTAGCTAGCCTGAGTTTAGATAAGCAATTGTGCTTCTCCCTGTACAGTGCTTCGAACGCAATGGGACGGGCTTATCGCCCATTGCTGGATAAGCTGGATCTTACTTATTTGCAGTACATTGTAATGATGGTGCTGTGGGAGCACGATAGCGTAAGTGTGAAGAGCTTAGGAGAACGCGTTCACTTGGATTCAGGCACCTTAACCCCGTTATTAAAGCGCTTAGAGGCTAAAGGTTTAGTGCTTAGAGCCAGGTCTGAGCAAGATGAGCGAGTAAGAGTTATTAGCCTTACACCGCAAGGTGTGGCACTGCGTGAGCCAGCCGAAGCAATCCCTCAAGCCATGTTATGCCAAGCTGATTTACCCCTAGAAGAGTTACAAGCACTTAAAGCGGGTTGTGATCGCTTGTTAGCGAAGTTAATGAAATAACATGCACAGCTTTTAAGGTTTATTGAGGCTTCGCTGCAAATTTAAGAAAAATAACAATTAAAGTGAAAATCGTAAGCTTATAAGTGCTTTAGCTGGTTACAATGTAGTGTTGCCCAACACCGGAGCCGAAGTATGCCGCAAGCCTCAGTAAATAAACTCAAATTGTTTAGTTTGGCGTGGCCTATTTTAATTGAGCAGCTTACCAGCGGCATTGTTGTAATGGCCGATATTTACTTTCTTAGTCTGTTAGGGGAAGAGGCCGCCGCGACAGCGGGTTTATTAATGCCTTACCTATGGATTGGCTTTTTTGTACTGCCCATGCTCTCTACTGGCGGCACGGCTGCGGCCTCTCAATATTACGGGGCGAATAAGCTTGATAAAGTCGTGCCGGTATTTATGACTAATGTGGTGTTGCTGGGCCTGGCTGGTCTGGCATTTAGTCTGTTTACCTACCTTAATTTCGACAATATAGCACTTTGGCTTAACTTCCCTGTGCAGATGCAAACTTACGCGGAAGAGTACTTAGCCATTATGGCCTTCACCTTTGGCTTCTTTGGGTTGCGTTGTGCCTATGGCTCAATTCTAGCGGCTAAAGCAATGACCAACTGGAACATGTTGGCCTCGCTGCTCACCAATGTGATGAATATATTTCTAAATGCGACGTTCTTCTTTGGTTGGTTTGGGCTTGAGCCTATGGGCTTAAAAGGTATCGCTTTGGGTACCGTGTTGTCTTATGCCTTTGCTTGTGTGGTTGTGATGCTGATTGTGCACATAAAAGCGCAAGTAAGCTTTGAGTTTACGTGGGCGATATTGCCGCGCATGCGAGCGGTGATAAAACCATTGATGAAAATTGCTATTCCCTCAGCAGCCGAGCCTGCTAACTACACTTTGCAACAAATCGTAGTGGCGGGAATATTGGCGAGTTTAGGTGTGCTTGCCGTATCTTCTTATACTTTTGTTCTGCGCTTTTTGTTTATTTCTATGGCGGTGAGTTGGTCTTTGGCAGCCGCTGGGCAAATCATCATGGCTCACCACATGGGAGCGAGAAAACTAGATGAAGTAGACGCCACATACAATCGCTGTATTAAGCTGGCCATGCTGTTTGCTTTTGCCAACATGAGCTTGTTTGCGTGGTGTTACCAGCCTTTGATTAGCTTGTTTAGTGACGACCCACAAGTTGCATTTTATGCCAAATGGTTGCTGATTATTTGTATCGTGATGGAGCCGTTTCGGGCGATCAATATCGTTGCTGGAATGGGCTTAAAAGCGGTGGGCGACGGCAGGTTTGCCGCCACCGTTGGGGTTGCTTTTATTTGGGGCGTGGTGCCCATTATTTACCTTTGTTCTATCTCCTGGCAGCTTGGCATTATTGGCGCTTGGGCCTGTTTTGCTTTAGACGAAGTTATCCGTGGCCTGATTAATCACTGGCGCTGGAAAACCTACCGTTGGCACAACATGGGCATAACCTAAGTCGCTGACAAAAATTAGCTCGAAAGATAAACAGCCCCTAGTGATGGATCACAAAGCGCGATACTTCTATTATCTTTTGTAGCGTAGTTTAGGCTACAACTAACACTTTACGTTGATCCTCGGTTTATTGCTGGTGGCCAGCAATAAATGGAATTGCCGCAATACTTGAAGCGGCAGACAGGGTTGTTTTATTCCTTTAGCAGCGAGAACAGTAATGAAATTAGAGTCTTTAGCACTTCATCATGGTTATCAATCGGAAGCTACCACTAAAGCGGCCGCGGTGCCTATCTATCAAACGACGTCTTACACTTTTGATGATACTCAGCATGGTGCCGATCTGTTTGATTTAAAGGTTCCGGGTAATATCTATACCCGTATTATGAACCCAACGACTGACGTGCTAGAGCAGCGGGTTGCAGCTATGGAAGGAGGCATTGCTGGCCTTGCTTTGGCCTCTGGTATGGCAGCAATTACCTACGCGATTCAGTGTATCTGTGAAGTGGGCACTAATATCGTAAGCACTAGCCAGCTGTATGGCGGCACCTATAATTTGTTTGCGCATAGTTTCCCTAAACAAGGCATAGATGTGCGCATGGTATCGGCAGACGATTACGCTGGGTTTGAAGCAGCTATTGATGAAAATACTCGCGCAATTTTCTGTGAGTCTATTGGTAACCCAGCAGGCAACGTAGTGGACTTGGTTAAGTTAGCCGAAATTGCCCACAAACACGGTCTACCTTTAATGGTCGACAATACTGTTGCTACGCCGTTTTTATGTCGGCCGATTGAACTGGGTGCCGACATCGTTATTCACTCATTAACTAAATACATTGGCGGACATGGCACCTCTATTGGCGGCATTATTGTTGATTCTGGCAAGTTTGACTGGGTGGCGAATAAAGAGCGCTTTAAAATCTTAAACGAGCCAGATCCATCTTATCATGGTGTGGTATACACCGAAGCGCTAGGCCCTGCGGCCTACATTGGCCGCTGTCGCGTAGTACCACTGCGTAACACTGGCGCGGCTATTTCACCGATGAACGCCTTCCAAATTTTACAAGGTTTGGAAACGCTGGGTTTACGAATGGAGCGCCACTGTGAAAATGCCGAAAACTTAGCGGCTTACCTTAAGCAACACCCTAAAGTGGAGTGGGTAAACTACGCTGCACTGCCTACCAGCCCATACAATGAGCTGTGTGAAAAGATTGTTGGTGGTAAAGCCTCAGGCATTTTGAGCTTTGGCATTAAAGGTGGAAAAGAAGCTGGTGGTCGCTTTATTGATGCCCTGCAAATGATTCTGCGTTTGGTGAATATTGGTGATGCTAAATCGCTTGCTTGTCACCCAGCATCCACCACTCACCGTCAGTTAAATGATGAAGAGTTAGCAAAAGCAGGTGTAAGTGCCGATTTAATCCGTATCTCGGTAGGCATTGAAAACATCGGCGACATCATCAACGACGTCAGCCAAGCGCTCGATAAAGCTTAAGCTATAAACTGTTGATTGAAATGTCAAAAGCCACTTGTTAAAGTGGCTTTTTTTGTTAAGGAACAACGATTTGGGTAAGTTTACTTTGGGAATGTTGTTGCTTGGGTGTTTTAGCTCTCATGCTTTGGAACTATCAGAACCGTTATTCGGTATTGTGGTGACGGAGCATAACGAACGCTTTCTTAAATTAAGAAATCATTCATCGGATAGTCTGCATTTAGATATCTATGGGCAAAATATAAAGCTGGCACCCAAATCAGGTTCGCTCATCGACTGCCAAGCTTTTGCTGAACTAGAGATTAAATTTGTAGAATCTGAAACGGTGTTTTTTAGTGTGCCGTGTAGCAGTTTAGTGGTCTTTAACGAGGGCTTTGAGTTAGATGTCTATTAGTTGGCTAAATAAGTCCCTTTCAGTATTAGTAATGTGCCCTTTATTGTTTGCTTGTTTAGACCAAGGTGGTGGAGACGATCCAAATACCTATTCGTCATGTCGAATTACTGAATCAAAAGCTTTGCTTCCATGGGACAGCTATGAAGATGAGAATCAATGCTGGAACGCAAATGGCAATGGCTATGAGGAATACGAAGACGCTGTTATTTGGTGTGAAAGGCAAGTTACTGAGTACCGGCAAGAAAAATATACTATTTTACCGTCAATGACTTACGGCATATATACGACAAGCTGCCCTGCCTTTTAGTTTTTAACTTGTAATTGATGTCGCTTTTTTATCTCTCGTAACGATTTTTCATATTCTTCAATTAGTTGAACTTGGCTTTAGTTTCTCTTTGTAGCGCTGCTTATAATCGTAATGTGGTTTCGCTAGCCTTAAAAGGAAAGAGTCATGCGGCTTGTTTTATCAGTAATAGTTGCAACGGTTTTACTTAATTTGCTGGCCTGCAGTGCTGCAGGGGGCAAGCCCGATATGGCTCTCGAACAAGTTCAAGTCTACCAATCCGCTAAACCCTATGATGACAACTTGCGTCTGCGAGTTGATGGCCGTTTTATTGTAAATGGCAAAGGTGAAAAAGTACGTTTAAAAGGCGTGGCCTTTGGCAATGAGGTATGGGCTAATACTCGCATTCCAAGCCAACATCACAACGAGCAAGATTATATTCGCCTAAAAGAAATGGGCTTTAATAGCATTCGTTTCTACCTAAATTATCAAACCTTTGAGAGCGACAGTGCGCCCTATAAATACCACCAGTCGGGTTGGGATTGGTTAGATAAAAATGTGCAGTGGGCAGAAAAGCATGGCATTTATCTTGTGCTCAATATTCATGTTCCCCAAGGCGGTTTTCAATCTAATGGTGCGGGCGATGCCTTGTGGGATAAGCGTGAAAATCAGCTGCGACTAATTAGTCTGTGGCAAGCCATTGCCAAGCGTTACCAAGGCCACCCCAATGTAGCTGCCTTAGATTTACTTAACGAACCGGTCACTACACGCAGTAAACAGCAGTGGGAAGATCTTGCTAACGAGTTAGTAACGGCAATTCGACAAGTTAACCAGCAACAAATGATTTTTGTAGAGCGCTTGTTGGCTGTGAAAAACCAATGGCAAATCGATGAGCAGCAAAATTTCTTTAAACTAGACGACACCAACGTTGTCTACCAATATCACTTTTATGAACCAATGGCATTTAGCCATCAGCAAGCCTCATGGTTACGCCAATACCAAGTTCCGACCTCTTACCCTGATCCCGATAGGCTAAAAGTGATTGGTTCTCCCAGTTGGTATGGCGCCCAGTTTGATAACCCAATAATAAGTGCCGACAGCGACTGGCAGTTTGTAGAAGGAAAGAAACTACAGCACCAAGACCCAAAAGTTGATTTGATTTATCCAGCCCTAGTGTCGGCAAATAATGCTGGTGATAGCTGGTTTAAGCAGGTGGTGATTAATGAATATGCACCAGATGGTAAGCAACTTCTGCGTGAAGTGAAAATAGACTTAAGCAAACAAGCCGATTGGTACTTGTGGTCGGCTAATCAGCGTGGTCGTTCGCAACACCTTCGCCAGGGAGGTGAAGATATATTGCAGATTAGCGCGACAACCAGCGATGCTAATAATGGCAGCTCGCAACAGTTTGTTGTGCCTAAAGTTGGTCATTTCTATCAAATCTCTGGTTGGGTGAAAACCCGTGGAACCGGCGCTGCTAGCCGTGTGCAGTTGCGTTTAGATTTTCAAAATGGGCTTAAAGATATTGTTGCTTGGGACAAACAACTCATTGAGAAAATGATTGAGCCCATGGAGCGATGGGGCGAGCAGCACCAAGTACCGCTTTATCTTGGTGAGTTTGGCTGCATTCACGGTTGTTTTGAACAGCAACGCGGTGGCTTGCAATGGGTGAGTGACGTGTTAGACGTTGTTGATCAGTACCAAACCCATTTTAACTTTCATAGCTACCATGAAGACGCCTTTGCTCTGTATTACGGCTATGGCAGCTTGCCAACCGAGAGCAATGCCAATCAGCCGTTAATTCAACTGTTTAAGCAGCGGTTGAATGAGCCTTAATTAAGCTAGGTCAATAAATAAACAAATTTGTCAGTGTTGTGACTTGATTTGAGAAGTAATCAACTACACTAAAAAGTAGATTGTCAGTTATTACTTTCTTTTGAGATTAAGGAAATAGCATGCGAACTGTTTGTTTGATCATGCTAACACTCTGTTGTGGTTATTTGAGTGCTGAGCCTAGTTTACGTATCTCTACGATTGAAACTATCGCTGCTTTTCCGGAGGTGCGCGATACGGTAAGCGCTGCCTATGCAGAACTTGGTTATCAGGTGGACATCGTGCCTATGCCAGCCAAACGCTCCTTACATCACGCCAGAGACAATCATGACATTGATGCCGAGTTGGCCAGAACCCGTTATGCCAGCAGTTACTTACCTAATCATATTTTAATTCCGGTGCCGGTAGGTCATATCACCATTGCTGCCTTTGTTAAAAAAGATAAGGCAGTAGTGACCGATTGGCAAAGCCTGCAGCAATACAGAGTAGCAGGGGTGCGGGGGCATTTGTTTCTAGAAGAAAAGATGCGTAAGCACAACGGTACTCAGTTTTTTAATACCGCCCATCAAGCGCTCACTATGCTGGGCCGAGAGCGCGTTGATGTAGTTATATTGCCCCTGTCACTTGGCGAATACGTCATAAAAAAGTATTGGCATAAACAAATCACGGTGGTGAGTCCTGCGCTCGACCAAGTACCGCTTTATCATTTTCTGCACAACAAACACCAAGACAAAGCGGAACATTTAGCCGAAGTCTTGCGAAAATTTACTACCGAGCCTTTGGCGCAGTACTAAAAATACCGCTAAAACAAGCACCGAACTATTTGATTAATCGTTTATTTTATTCTTATAAACGCTACCATTTGAGCAATAGCTAGGTACTTATTGCGCAGTTAGTCTCTGTTTTTATTAAGATGAACAAAATGTAATGTTGTGGCCACCTTGCGGTAAGGGCGGTTCTAGTAATCTGCACATGTCGATTACACAACGAGGATTAGCCAAATGAAACTTCCAATTAAATTATCGAAAAAAATCTGTGTTGCTGCTGCGGTTGCATTAACGTCTTCAGCGGTGATGGCCGATGATGATGCGCTTTCTGCTTTAGCAATCAAAAAAGCCGGTTTTAGCTTAGAGCAAGCAATTGAAAAAGTGCACAACACTTATCCAGGACAAATTACCGAGCTAGAGTTAGACGATTACCGCGGCCAAGCTGTTTATGAAGTAGATGTAGTAAACCTTGCTCAAGAGCAAAAGCATAAACTCAAGCTAAGCTTAGCCGACGGCGAAATGCTTAAAAACGAAAGCAGTAAGCTAAGCATATTGGGTGTAAGCAAACTAGATGAAGACGAGCGTATCGCGCTTGAGCAGCTAGCAGAGTCTGAGCTGTCCTTGCAACAAACAGTGGCCATGCTGAACAGCAAATACCAAGCGCAGGTTATTGAGTTTGAATTAGAGAATGAAAAAGGCATTACCTTTTACAAATTCAAACTACTGGGTGAGCAAGGCAAGCAGCGAGTGATTGTTGATGTGGCAAGTGGTGAAACCATTCCGGTTTTAAAACATTAAGCGCAAAAATAGAGGCAGCCAATGTGTTGCCTCTTGGCATTTTTAAGGTAAGTAATGTGCGAATACTAATCGTAGAAGATGATCTCACTACTCAGCAGTTTTTGCAGCGTGCGCTTAGTGAGCAGGGCTATCAAGTAGATGCGGCCAGTGATGGGCAAGAGGGTTTATTTCTGGCTTTAGAGCAGGACTACCAGCTAATTGTTTTAGACCGCATGCTGCCTAAACTTGATGGTTTAACGGTGTTGTCTACTTTGCGTAATGCTAACAAGCACTTACCCGTGCTAATACTTAGTGCCTTAGACAGCGTAGATGAGCGAGTCAAAGGCTTGCGAGAGGGCGGCGATGATTACTTAGTTAAGCCTTTTGCTCTAGCTGAGTTGTTGGTGCGTATCGAGATTTTGCTGCAGCGTCAACGTGGTCAAACAGAGCCAAGTTTAAATAAGCTACAAGTTGCTGACTTGAGCATGGACCTATTAGCAAGGCGGGTATGGCGAGGGCAGCAAGAAATCCAGCTACAGCCAAAAGAGTTTAAGTTATTGCGCTATTTAATGGAGCACGCTGGCCAGGTTGTTACCCGCACCTTGTTGTTTGAAGCGGTGTGGAATTACGATTTTGATCCACAAACCAATGTTATTGATGTGCATGTGGCACGTTTACGAAAAAAGGTAGAGCTGGATGGCCATAGCCCCTTACTTGAAACCGTGCGTGGCGTGGGTTACCGCATGGTGGAAAAGTAAACGTCAAACTGGCTATATGTGGCGGTTAACCCGCACTAGCTCAATTTGGCGATTAACTCGAATGTATACCGCACTGCTGATGCTAGTAGTGGGGATTTTGTTGTGGGTACTGTATCAACTAAGCATTGGCCAGCTAAGTCGGAGTCAAGATCAGCAACTGGCCCAGTTGATTCAACAACAAAGCTTGTTAGCTAAAGAGTTAAACTCGCAAGACTTTATCAGCCAATTTTTATTGCAGGCTGAGCAATCTCGCCAATTTGTATTGGCCTTTGACAATGGCCAAACAACCTATGGGCGCTTAGATGCTATTCCCAAACGCTTGGCTCAGTGCCCGGCATTAAAACGTTTCCCCGTCTACAACTACAACAAAATTCGTCTTTATTCTGGCTGCGTGCAAACTCTGGAAGGTGGTCGGCTGATGGTGGCCAGCGACGACGAAGCGCTGTTTGATTTACGTGAACACTTTATCCAGGCCAGTATTGTTGCATTAAGTTTGGCCTTGGTTCTAGGTATTGTGACGGGGTGGTTTTTCTCGGCGCAAGTATTGCGACGGGTAAACAGTATTAATCGTATTGTTCAACAAGTGGAAGCGGGTGAGTTAAGTGCTCGAGTAGCGTTGAGTCCGCGTAACGATGAGTTTGATCACATGGCAACACACATCAATAAAATGTTGGCGCAGGTCGAGCATTCATTTGATGCCATTGCCGGGGTAACCGATGCCATTGCGCATGATTTACGCACCCCTTTGGGCCGTTTGCGTTTGCGGCTAGAGCAAGCGTTACTCGATAGCGAACAGCAAGCAGTAAGTCCTGAACAATTTGGGAGTATGCTGCAAGAACTGGATGGTATATTGACGACGTTTAGCTCGATGCTGGAGCTTACCCGTTTAGAACATCAGCAGCAATCTAGCTTTAGTGAAGTAGAGTTGGAGCAGATTGCTGAAGATGCCGTGGAGCTGATTCAGCCCTTATGCGCCGAGCGCCAGCAAACTGTTTCGTTACATGTGGAGCAAGCGTGTTATTTAAAAGGCGATGCCACTTTATTGTTTCGGGCGGTTTATAACTTACTAGAAAACGCCAGCAAATATGCCGGTGAGAAAGCGCAAATTCAATTAAGCGTTAAGGCTAATGGCTTTGCCATGAGCGACAATGGCCCTGGTATTCCAGAGGCTGAATTAGACAAAGTATTTCAGCGTTTATATCGCTTAGAAAGTAGCCGCAATAGCCCTGGTTACGGTCTGGGTTTGCCACTAGTGAGAGCGATTGTTCGTTTGCATGGAGGCGAGATTAAACTGCAGAACCAACAGCCAGGCTTACATGTTGTTGTGAAGCTAACTTAAGCCGCTAGAAATAAAAAAGCCAGCCTTGCAAGCAAAGCTGGCTTTTAGGTCTTATCAATTCTTTCCAGATACCGCAGAGAAGGCCTATGTTACCGAGAGCAACTTATGAGTGTACTTTTACCTTTTTAAGCTTGTTAGCTTTTCGAGCAAAGTAGTTTACGTAATAAGTAAAATAAAACTGTTCCATAGTATTCCCACCATCCAATGTTAATCACTGATGTGTCAGGCAAACGGCCTAATCACACGCACAACCGGCCTAAACCAAGGTTGCAAGGTGCGAGCAAATTGCTCTACACCTCCAACTTAGCACTGCACAAATTTGTTTACTTAATGAGCAGATAGAATTGTGACAAATATTGATAGCTTGTTGTTTTTGTGTATCTAAGATGTGAGCCAATCGAAGTTATGAAAACTGTTTTTGTTATTGTCGATTAAGGTAATGATTTAACGAATGTTTAGCTCTGCATAATAAATGTCAGTTTATCAAAGTAGCTTTTCGACCTTGTTGAGAGAAGGAGTCGCTTTGGCTTTTTGCATATGGAGTATGGCTAGCGCTAAGCTACTAAAGGTAATCGCCAGTATCCATAGATGAGCAAAGTGGCCTTGAATCTCGCTAAAGCTGGCGCCCATTTGGTTGAGTTTTAACATCGCTAATACCATTGGTTTAGCAGGTACTAGATCGGCAATAATGTTAATTGCAGGTGGAATAGAGCTAAGCGGCCAGATAAAACCACATACAAATACTGTTGGTAGCGAGGTCATTAAACCAACTATGGTGGCGTAGTCTCGCTTAGGTAGCATCGCCGCAATACATTGAGCTAAGCCTGCAGTAGCGATTAAAAAAGGCAATAGCAGCTGGCAGATATGGGCAATGTTCGCCCAGTGATGTACCCCGTAAAAATTTAATACTACACCGAAATAAAAGCTGCTCATCAAACTATAGATCAAGCTAAATAGTAAGCTGCGAACCAGCACTAATTGCCAAGGGCTGGCTCGCCTTAATAATGTTGATTGTGAGGTAGAGGCTGGCGCAGCATGTAGCCCAACTGCGATGAGTAGCGTTTGGTGCAAAATCACAATAAACACTGCAGGAATGACATAATCCAGATAGCCTTGGTGGGCATTAAAGGCTGCATTGGCATTTAGCTGAATGGGTGAATGTAAGGTGCTGGCTAGTGCTAGCGGGATGCCATCGGCTACCATCTTGACTACTTTCACTTGTGCCGCTAAGGTGCCAGAGGTACCGGCTAAGCCTTGCACTATGGTTCCATAAACCAAAAAGTAAGACGCATCCCCAGCATAGGATAAAGTGGGTGAGCGGCCCATTAATACATCTCGATAGAAATGCTCGGGAATCACCAATAATCCACCTACGTCACGCTCCACCAACTGTTGCTGAGCTTCTTCAATGCTAGCAACTTGGCTGGTCACTTTTAGCAAAGGGCTGGCGTCTACCATACGAATTAACTGGCGACTTAGTTGGCTGCCATCAGCATTAATTACTGCAATAGGTTGTTGTAATGGCGTTTGGTTTAAGTAGGGCTGAGGATACAAAAAAGCGTACAGCAGTAAACCGCCAAATACCGTGAGTATAAGTGCCCGATTACTAAGAACTCTGCGCAGTTCTATACGCAATAACAAGCAAGTGTTCATGTGTTTAGCTCCACGTTGTGTGGATTACTAAAGCGTATTTTCACCAGCCACGCTGCGCTGATAAAGGCGATGCCAAATAGTAATAAAGCCGATAAGTTAGGTAATGATTGTAAAGCGCTAGCGCCGTAGTTGGCTTGGGCTATTTGCACTTCAATATAATGGGTTATTGGAATAAGTTGCCGCCAAAATTGGGCGAACCAAGGCATGTCGCTGACCGGAAACGTTACCCCCATAAACGCAAAGCTAGGAGCAGTAAGAGCGCCTGCAAAACTAAGTGCCCGTGCTACATCTTCAAACAGCAGCATAAAAATTAAGGCGATGGCTTGAGAAGCAACCACACACAACAGTAAGGCCAGTAGTAATACACTCCAAGAGCCTCGCATTGGCCAGTCAAAACCGTGGAACATTAAGGTGCACAGTAATATGCCTTGCAGCCACAACAAAGCGCCAAAAAAGCTAAGCTTTATGGTTAGCTTTTGCCAAGCTTGCTTGGCTAGCCAGCTCTTAAAGCTATTGTTTTTTAGCTCTGAACCCAACGCCAAAATCATCACCGTCATAATCAAAATTTGCCAAAATGCAGGTAATGCTGCCGATACAATAAATTGGGCATAGTTGCTATTGCCGTTATATAGGGCGCTGATTTGATTGCGAATAGGCACAGCACTACCCAATGCTTGTAAAGTTTGGGTATTGCCGTGGCTTAGCGCTTTTGCCACAGCAACTTTGGCGCTAAAAGTACCGTGAGCTTGTTGCAAAGCAGAGTTAATTTGTTTGCCAATTACCATGAACTGGCTGTTGTAATAAGCCGCAACGCTAGGTGTTTGTGCCAGCTTGGTATGCTTTTCCATATCGGCTGGAATTATTACTAAAGCCGATACTTCCCCGGTGCGTAACATAGAACGGGCTTGTGGTTCTCCGTAAACACTGTGTACTTTTAGTGTTGGGCTAGCATCATAGTGATTAATTAGGCTGCGCGATAACTGGCTATGATCGTGGTCAACCACGGCAATCGGTAGCTCACGGGTTAAACCTGAAGAAAAGACCCACCAAACGGCCAAAAAGGCGAACAATGGCAACCAGGTGAGCATGGCCATTAGCCAGCGATTGTCACGCAGCAAAAGCCACTGTTGTTGATACAGTTGTCTTAGACTAAGCAGCGGTTCGCTGGTGGCATTCATCTTAAGGTTGCTCTAGCTCAACAATGGCGCTCATGCCTACACGTAATTGCTCTATCTGCTGCAAGGGTCGGGCTTCTACTTCAAAGGTACGTAAATCAAAGCCTGTTCGGCTATCGGTGGCGCGCCACGTGGCAAAATCGCCCATTACTGCCACATGGGCTACTTCAAACTTGTAACTTTGATTATCTAGGGCCGGTAGCATGGCACTAAACTGTTGACCCTTTTGAAATTGGCTAAGTTGATCTTCGCGAACGTGCAATACCAACCAAGCATCTTGCATATCAATAATAGATACCACCGGGAAGCCGGTTGGCGCTAACTCGCCACTTTGCAGCAGCAGTTGGCTTACCTCGCCAGAGTGCCAGCTTGTCACTAAGGTGTCACTGGTGAAGGCTTCTACCTCTGCTACTACGCCTGCTGCTGCGCGGGCTTGTTCTAAGGCTGCGCGCTTAGTTTCGTCACGGGCACCTTCTTTGGCTAATTGATACATCTGCGAGGCGGCATTTTCGGTATAACGCGCTGCTTGCCATTGGGTGTAAGCTTCGTCGCGTTTTTGCTCGGCAACTACGCCATCTTTATATAGGTTATCAACCCGTTGGTAGGTTTTTTCTGCCAAGTTAGCGGCCGCTAAGGCTTTTTGCCATTGGTCTTTAGCAGCGGCTATTTCTTGTGCTCTAGCGCCGTTTTCAGCTTGTTCTGCCATGGCTGATGCTGCTTGTTGGCCGGCTTTGGCTTGCTCTAATTTGGCATCTAATTCAGGACTAGTGATGGAAAAGATTAGTTGCCCAGGCTCTACTTGGTCGCCTTTTCTCACTAATACTTGGTCGATCCGCCCAGCTACTTTGGATGAAATATTGTACTGCTGAGCTTCAATCTGGCCTTGCAGCGTATAGGGCTGCGGCTGGTAAGCCTGCCAAAACGAATAAGCAACCCAAGCAATAATCGCCACCAAGGGCACAATGGGTAACACCGCGGAAAATTTACGCATAATAGACCCTAGTTAAATCGATAATATTGAGAAAAATTGGCCATTTCACCACTTAAGGCAGTGAGTTTAGCCAATGCAATTACATGGCTATAAGCGGCAGATTGACGCTGAGTTTTCACGCTTGCTTGGTACATCTCGGCATCCACAACGTCGAGAGATGTCGCTAAACCTTGGCTAAAGGCTTTTAGTCGAATACGTAAGTTTTCTTTTGCTAGCGCCAAGGTGGATTCTAGTCCTTGGTATTCTTCTAATGCTAACTCGGCTTCGCGATAGGTTTTTTCTACCAGCAAGCCAAGGTCGCGTTCTGCTTGGGCACGAATATAAGAAATCTGCAGCACGGTGCTGTTGGCGGCATTTACTTTGCCGGAGCGGCCAGAGTTATCAATAATTGGCACCGACACACCAACACCCACCATCCAGTCGGGCGCGTATTTAGCGGCTAAGCTGTCGCCTTTGTAGATGTCATAGTTACCAAACATGTATACCTCTGGCATGTAACCGCCTTTGGCTATGGTCACCATCTTTTTAGCTTGTTCTGATTTACTGTCCAATATCGCTAAACCCGGATAACTGTTTAGGGTTTGCGACATATAGCTTTCTAGCTCGGGGATGTCTGCTTGAGTGAATAAGCGAGTACTGGGTTGGATAGCCTGTTGGGCATGCAGTAATTCTTTTAAGGCTAACTGGGCAATTTCATAATTTCGCAGGGCTTTTCTGGTATCAACTTTGGCCTTATCGTAAGAGGCATCCGCTTGCAATCGTTCTACAAAGGCGATTTGTCCTTGCTGCTCTAGCTTTACCGCATTACGTTGATGTTTCTTAAGCCCGTCTTCCACCTCTTTATAAGTTTCTGCCACTTGTGCAGCCAGCACCACCCCAAAGTAAACTTTGGCGAGGTCTTCAAATTTAGCTTGCTGTTGCATGGCGAGTACTTTTCCAGCCTCAATATTTTGCTCACGCGCGATATCGATGGCGGCGCCGCGACGGCCACCAGTATACAGCGGCCAAATTGCCCGAATGGAGCTTGTGGTAATGTCTTGCTCAGTGAAGTTAGTTACCGTTGGTAAGTTTAAAAGTGGCGCTAAAATCTGTCCTAGCGCGGGGTCCAAACCACTTAAATCGAGTGATGCCAAAGGCTCTAAGTCTTTTAAATCAAGTGAAACGGGTTTTTCTAAACGGGTGTAATTACCGGTTAAATCTACTTTGGGGAAGTAGAGATCTTTTGCCGCGTCGCGCAGCGCTTCGCTGCGGGCTACGTTTTCCTTGTTGGCCGCGAGGCTTTGGTTTTTCTCTAGCACATCTTGCCATGCTTGCTCGAAGCTAATGGCATTAGCATTTACTGGCAGCAATAGGCTAACTATGCAGCCAAGGCTAGCTACGTTTAAACCCCAAAAGTGTCTTATCACTTTAACACAGTCCTTATGATATTAGAGTAAATACTCTACAGTATGCTAGGTGCATTATACAAGTGCTTTGCAGCGAGCATTTTTGCTATTTGTTAAGCCTAGGACAGATTACTGTAAGATGTTTTATTTCGTAGTAATTACTTGGCGAAACAAGCTGTTGAAGCTGGTGCCCACCATTTTCCCAACGGTGCTATTCGCCAATTGTGCGGTGCTTTGCAAGTTGCATATAAAAGCTAGATGATTTTGCTGTTGTATCCGATGAAGTACCCAGCGTAGCCCAGCGAACCCAAGACGCTACGGTGGAAATTCAAAGCTTGATTGAAGATCTACAACCGGGGACTAAGCAGCTAACGGGCTTAACTGAACAAACTGTGTAACAGGCCGAAACTAGTGAGCGTTTAATGGGTGAATAGGCCAAGACCTTAATGTTATTTCGCAATCGGCGCATGCAATCTTAGGTGATTAAACAAGTCAATGCTTCGTCAGTGCCAGCGGTTGAACAATAGAGTGAAGTAGCTGCGGGGTTAGCGTCAACCTTAAAAGGCTATCGCACCAAAGGTGGTAGCAGGATGGTAAGTAGCTAAGTTTGGCAATACTTAAAATAGCTTATTGATGATCAAGTGACTTATATCATAGTTTCTTTTATAACAATGGCTTAACTTTATTTTCAACTGGTGCTACGAGCACCAGTTTTGGATTGGTTCAGTAAAAGATATAAAAGGAACATAATGGAATACTTTATTGGGGCGTTAAAAAAATACGCAGATTTTTCAGGACGAGCTCGTAGAAAAGAGTACTGGATGTTCATCTTGTTCTACTTCATTTTTGGCATAGCAGCGAACATTATCGATGCCATTATTGGCTTGCCGTTGCTTTCGCTAGTGCTAACGCTAGGTCTAATTATCCCAAGTATTAGTATCGCCGCTAGGCGTTTACATGATACTGGTCGCAGCGGTTGGTGGCAGCTTATTGCGCTTATTCCGCTGATTGGTGCGATTATACTGTTGATTTTCTTGGCGTCAGATAGCCACGAAGACAACAACTATGGCGCTAATCCTAAAGGCGCTGGTGCAGTGGCTTAGGTTAAAAACAAATAGTTGGGCTAGTAAATTGGCCCAACTTCTTCTAGTTGAGTAAGGTAAACCCGCGTATCAAACTCAAGCTGATGGTAATTAGGCAGCATATGCTGGCACAGTTGGTAAAAGGCTTTGTTATGTTGTTTTTCTTTTAGATGAGCGAGTTCGTGTACCACGATCATGTTTAAAAACGGCTCAGGTACGTTTTGAAACAAGCTGCTCACTCTTATTTCATTTTTACTCTTTAATTTACTTCCCTGAACTCGCGATACATAAGTATGTAAACCTAAAGCATGGTTTACCACATGAATTTTCTTATCAAAAACTACCTTACTCAGCGGTGCCGATTTACGCATATATTGGTTTTTTAGTGACAAACAATAGTCGCGCAGGGCTTTATCATTATATATGTCATGCCTTGTAGGGTACTTATTTAATAGAAACTCGGCTAAACGCTGCTGTTTAAGCAGATCTTCAATTTTGCTGGTGAGTGCCTCGGGGTAAGCGGCTAAATATTTAAGCGTTGTCATTGTATTTTAAGGTAATGGCCAGATGCAGCAGTGTAAGATGAGAATAAAACAAGACATAGCCTTAGGCTATGCCTTGTTTGCTTAGTTTTTGTTTAATAGCGCCACGGCCACCACAACTAGGCCAATACCAGCAATTTGCAGTACACCAATACTGTCGCCCAGTATCCAAGCGGCCATTATTAAGGTAAAAACCGGGCCTGCACTGCCACTAATTGCAGTGCGTTGTGCGCCGATACGATGGATAGCCTCACTAAATAAAAATGAGGGAATTACCGTAGAAAACAGCGCCATATAAGCCGCATACCAATAAACCTGACCGGGATAGTTGAGCAGCGCGGTAAAGTCCCCGTGCAAGCTAAAGTGGATGAAAATAGCAATGCTGGCGGCAATCATTGCAATAAGAGTAAAGGCTTGGCTGCCGATCTTGGCAACAATGTTTTTGCTAAAGACCAAGTAAAAAGCAAAACTAAAGGCGCTAGCGATAACCAAGCTGGTTCCCCAGATAAGTTGTTGGGGATCAAGCTGTTGGCCGGTTTCACTCCACATCATTAACCCCACGCCTAACCAGCTAAGGGGCAGGGCAAGCACCACAATTAACTGCGGCTTTTGGCGGTAAACTAACCACGCGAGTAAAATGGTAAATCCAGGGTAGGCATACAATACCACGCGCTCAAGCGGTGCCGAGATGAATTGCAGGCCACTTAAATCTAAAAAGCTAGCTAGGTAATACCCTGCTATGCCAACCAGCGCAGCCGGCAGAATGTTACCTTTCAGTTTTTGATGTTCTAAGCGGCCTAACCTCCACCAATACAATGCTAACAATAGGTAAATCGGCAGGCTAAAAGCCATGCGCAGCGTCATTAGACTGGCGGGGTCGATACCAAACTGGTACGCCAGCTTGATCCAAATTCCCTTAAGAGAAAACAAAGCGGTGGCAACCAAGGCCAAACAGAGCCCTTTAGCTGCTTGAGAAAAGTGCGGAATGGAAGCGAAGATGTTGCTAGTTTTACTGATAGTCATGTCCTTGCGAGCCTTGTTTTAGGAGTTGGATAAGGCTACGAAGGGCAAATAAGGTCTGGCTGCACTTCGCAGCCAGTGAAAAAATATCTACATTTCACCGCTGCTAGAAATAAGCAGCAGCCACAGTTTAACCAAGCAAATACCTGCACTGAGTGCGAGTATGCGACTTAGCTGATTTGTGGTTAAAAATGCGGTCATATCATTTCCTTGATGATGAATTTTTAGCCTACGGTAATTGAGTTGAAGCCGCAAGCGATTAAGCAAAATAGACGCCTGTTAGATTCAATCTATGTGGCTGGTTTAGCCCAGAAGCAAACACGCTACTAGGGCTGTAGTTGTTCATCAGCTATTGGCGTCCACCTTGATTCGCGTTTGTAGCTGTTTAAAACCAACTTGCAACAGCAAGAAAGCTGCACAGAGAAGCAATACGTAAATGCTCTGCTGACCTAAGGCAACTAACAGCAAGCAACAAAGCAGCACGCCTACTATGGCGAGTACCTTAAAAAAACCACGCAATAAAATGGCGCCAGCTAGCATACTCAACAGATAAACCATGATGAAATTACCATTGGCATAACGGATTAACTCGTCCAGCGGTAATTCAAATAACCAGGCTGCAACACAGCTAAGCGCGCAAACTAAAACAATGGTGCTAAGTGCATGTTGTGGAATTTTATTTTTGGATAAACGCGCTAAGGGTTTTAGCCGTTGTCCTTCATCGGCCATGCTCCAGAGCAAGCGCGAAAAGCCTTGTATATAAATATTGATGCTAGCGTAACAAGCTAAATAGCCCACAATGGCGGCTAGCCACTTGGCTTTTTGACCAAAGATAATGGCAACTAAATGAGGCAGTGATTGGGTATTGGCAAGCTGGTCTCCGTAGCTGCCGTATTTAAGCACCACTACCGACGCCGCCCAGTATACGGCGCCTGCCAAAAACACACCCAATAATAAGGCAATGGGGAAATCTCGTTCTGGCCGACGAAACTCCTCGCCCATATGGGCAAAGGCTTCAATGCCTACAAAACACCAAAACATCACAGCTAATGCAGGGGCAATGCTAGGAACATCGAACTGTTCAGGAAGCTGATAATCGCCTGCTTGCACATCGCCCTGCCACCACAGTGCCGCTACAAGCAATACAATCGCAATCGCAATTAAACCTTGAATATTGCCTGAGAGTTTTGCGCCTCCCATGCCTAATAGCCACATGCTTAGCAGCGTACCAAGTTGAATGATTAAGGCGGTATTTGGCGTAATAGAAAACATCGCCTGCCAAAATCCGGTCGCCATCATTAGCGCAGCAGGCAAGCCAACTGGTAACACCGAAATGAATAATAAGGCCGTGAGTTTTTCGGCTCGAGGCCCTAAGGCTTTGGCTACAAAGTGAGCGGCCCCGCCGGCGTGAGGATAGCGCTTGCCTAATGCCGCAAAGGTAAAGGCAATTGGCAATACCAAGCTAATGAGTAATAGCCAGGCTATTAAAGAACTGTGTCCGGCAATGCTGGCGGCAATAGCAGGAACAACAAAGATGCCAGTGCCAAGCAAAGAGGTGGCAAGTAATGCGATACCTTGGCTGATGCCAAGTTGTTGATTTAAGCGGCTCATGAATGCTCACAGGATGAATAACAAAGCTAAAGCATAGCGCCAATCAACTCACTTGAAAGCTGTAAAAATAGCGGAAACTAACGCTAAATAGTCGGTGTTTGCCGTTAATTTAACGGTGAGCCCAACTTAGACTCTAGCTGCTCTAAAAGCTCTGCGTAGCGGCCGCTTGTTTTGAGCTTTTGTAAACCTTGGTTAAATTGCTGCAAATAGTGTTGATTTTCCGAGTGTTTTTTAGAGAGCATAAGTCGAAAGTGGCGTTGCTCTACAAGAGTTTCGGAATAGGTAATTTGCTGGATCTCTGCTTCGCTCAAATGATTGGTCATGTAGTGCAAGGCAACGGTCTTGGTTAGCGCTATTGCATCGATGCGTTGATACAACAAGCGTTCAAATAGGCTTTGGTAATCTCCCACTTTATCTAAGGTAATCAGTTTGCTGCGCGCTGCTATTTCTAAGGTGGGGTAAGCGGCGAATAATGTTCCGCCTATTGTAATGCCTTCTAAGTCTTCTATTTTTTGCCAATGCACTGGTTTCGACTTCAAGGAAAACAAAACTTCATTACCACTTACGATGGGATCGCTAAACCAAAAATGTCGTTCGCGCTGCTCGGTTTTAATCCAGGCTAAGCTGCCGTGCCACTTAAAGCTTGCTGCGCCATAGCCACGTCGAGCATATTCATATGAGCGTTTCCATGGGTAGTAACCGTAATACGTTTTGATACCTTGTTGGGCAAAAGCTTCGCTAACAATTTGTGCGGCTATGCCGCCTTTTGCCAAGTCTATTGAAAGATAAGGTGGCCATTCACCACTGGTTAAATTGATGTTTTTAACAGCAAATGCTGGGTGCGAAAATGCGCTTAGCAAACTCACCAGTAAACAAAATATACCCAAATAACATTTACTTAACTTTCTTATCATTATCTTTTTAGTTTATTAACTTTTGTCTTTTTCAAGTGTAGTCGAGGGCTAAATAACGGTGCTTAATTTTCAAACCAACTACCTATTTTGAGTAGCTTTGTAAAAATTATTTCCGCGATTTCACAAAATCAAGATTGCCGGAGTACGTGAGTTTTAGCGTCACTTTATTACCCAAGTGTAATTATATTACAGATTTTGATGGTTAGATATTCAATATACCTCTTTAGGGTAGTTTAAAGTTGTTATTGATCTACATCATTCTTTTATTTTTGTTACATCTTATTATCCGCGCATTAATCTTATTTTGTCGCTGGAAAATCTATGAGCAAGCTGAAGCTAGTAGTTGTTGGTAACGGTATGGTGGGGCACCGTTATTTAGAAGATTTGGTCGAGAAGGCTGACTTAAGCCAATTCGACGTAACAGTTTTCTGTGAAGAGCCTCGAGTTGCCTACGATCGTGTTCACTTGTCTTCATATTTTTCTCATCACACCGCTGAAGAGCTGTCTCTTGTTAAACATGGCTTCTACGAAAAACACGGCATTGAGGTATTGCTTGGCGAGCGTGCTATCAATATCAACCGTGAGCAAAAAGTGGTGTATTCAAGCACTGGCCGTGAGATTGCTTACGACAAACTAGTAATGGCTACGGGTTCTTACCCTTGGGTTCCACCGATTAAAGGTAGCGAAAATAAAGACTGCTTTGTTTACCGTACCATTGAAGATTTAAAAGCCATTGAAGCATCTGCTAAAAAGAGTAAGAGCGGTGCCGTTGTAGGTGGAGGTCTATTAGGTTTAGAAGCGGCGGGTGCTTTAAAAGCACTGGGCGTTGAAACCCATGTGATTGAGTTTGCTCCAGTATTAATGGCCGAGCAGCTCGACCAGCAAGGTGGTTTATTACTGCGCAACAAAATTGAGCGCATGGGTGTGCAAGTGCACACCAGCAAAAACACCTTAGAAATCCAAGCGCAAGGTGAGCATGCTCGTAATACCATGCAATTTGCCGATGAAACCAAGCTAGAAGTTGATTTCATTGTGTTCTCTACCGGTATTCGTCCGCAAGATAAGCTAGCACGTCAATCAGAGCTTAGCATTGCACCTCGCGGCGGTATTGCGATTAACGATCAATGTTTAACTTCAGACGAAAACATCTACGCCATTGGTGAGTGTGCCTCTTGGAACGAGAGTTTCTTTGGTTTAGTGGCACCTGGTTACAAAATGGCGCAGGTAGCGGTAGATCACCTGTTAGGTAACAACAGTGCTTTCGAAGGCGCAGACATGAGTGCCAAGCTTAAGTTACTGGGAGTAAAGGTAGGCAGCATTGGTGATGCCAATGGTCGCACGCCAAACTGTAAGAGTTTTGTTTACCAAAACGATGAAGAGGGTGTGTATAAGCGCCTGATCGTTTCAGAAGACGGCAAAAAGCTATTAGGGGCAGTGTTAGTGGGCGATACCGCTGATTACGGCAACTTACTCCAGCTTAAACTTAACGACATTGATTTACCTGAGCATCCAGACACGCTTATCTTGCCTGCTCATGCGGGTGCAGAAAAACCTGCAATGGGTGCAGACTCTTTACCTGATTCAGCAGTTATTTGTTCTTGCTTCGATGTTACCAAAGGTAAGATAGCTGCAGCAGTGGCCGATGGCCAAACGACGATGGCCGAAATTAAAGCCTCTACTAATGCAGGCACTGGCTGTGGTGGTTGTTTACCGCTAATTGGCCAAGTGCTAAATGCAGAGTTGGCTAAAGCCGGCGTAGAAGTTAATAACCACCTTTGTGAACATTTTGAATACTCACGCCAAGAGTTGTTCCACCTAGTTCGAATTGAAGGCCATAAAAGCTTTGAACAGGTATTAAACAAACACGGTAAAGGTTACGGCTGTGAAGTATGTAAACCAGCCGTTGGCTCTATTTTAGCTTCTTGCTGGGGCGACCACGTATTGGCGCCAGAGTTAGTAAGCCTGCAAGATACCAATGATAACTTCCTTGGCAACATGCAAAAAGACGGCACCTATTCGGTGATTCCACGCATGGCGGGTGGCGAAGTTACCCCTAAAGCACTTGGCGTACTGGCTGAAGTAGCTGAAGAATATGCCCTTTATACCAAGGTGACTGGTGCCCAGCGCATTGGTTTGTTTGGTGCGCAAAAAGATGACCTTCCAAATATTTGGCGCAAGTTAATTGCTGCTGGTTACGAAACCGGCCAAGCCTACGGTAAAGCCTTACGCATGGCTAAAACCTGTGTGGGCAGCACTTGGTGTCGTTTTGGTGTGCAAGACAGTGTTGGTTTGGGCGTAATGCTAGAAAACCGCTACAAAGGCATTCGTACTCCTCACAAAATGAAGTTTGGTGTATCGGGCTGTACCCGCGAGTGTGCCGAAGCCCAAGGTAAAGATTTAGGCATTATCGCCACCGATGCGGGCTGGAATATGTACGTAGGCGGCAACGGCGGTATGAAGCCGCGCCACGGTGATTTACTGGCTGCAGACTTAGACCAAGAAACCCTGATTAAATACGTAGATCGTTTCATGATGTTCTACATTCGCACCGCCGACAAATTACAACGTACTTCGGTTTGGTTAGAGAACCTAGAAGGCGGTGTTGATTACCTGCGTGAAGTAGTTGTAAACGACAAGCTTGGCATTAACCAACAACTAGAAGCCGACGTGGCTAAATTGGTTGCGAGCTATAGCTGTGAGTGGAGCGACACTCTAAACGACGAAGCGCAACTTAAACGTTTTGCTCATTTCATTAATAGCGACCAACGTGATGAAAACGTAGTGTTTGTTAGCGAGCGCGAACAGCATCGCCCGGCTACTTTTGCCGAGAAACACCCACAGGCAAAAGGCGACATTCTACACGTTGAGTTGGAGGCATAATCATGAGTTTCGAAACCGTTTGTAAGTTAAACGATATTACCCCAGGTACCGGTATTTGCGCGCTAGTAAATGGCCAGCAAGTAGCCCTTTTTCGCCCACGTAACAATGAGCAAGTATTTGCCATTAATAACATGGACCCTTTTGCTAATTCGAACGTATTGTCGCGCGGATTGATTTGTGAGCATCAAGGTCAGCTTTGGGTAGCAAGCCCACTTAAAAAGCAACGTTTTAATCTTGAAACCGGCATCTGCCTAGAGAACCCAATGGTCTCGGTAGCGAGCTATAAGGTGCAGATTAAAGCCGACAGCGTTGCGGTGAGTGCATAACAGATTTTATTTTAGAAAATTAAGGAAGCATTATGTCTTACGTAAAACCCGCTGAATTCGTTCAAACCATGATCGATGCCGGTGAAAGCAAAGTATTTATGTCTACTCGCGATACCATTGTGCGCGGCATTATGGCCGGTGCAATTTTAGCGATTGCAGTAGCGGTAGCTATTACCGCAGCAGTGCAAACCGGTATGCCTATTGTGGGTGCTTTAGTATTCCCAGTTGGTTTTTGTATTTTGAACCTGATGGGTTTTGACCTACTAACTGGTGTATTTGCATTAGCGCCATTGTCGCTGTTTGAAAAACGCCAAGGTGTCACCGCCAAAGGTGTGCTTCGTAACTGGCTATTAGTGGGTTTAGGTAACCTTATTGGTGCGGTATCGGTAGCGTTTTTGGTTGCCTTAACCTTTACCATGAACTTTAGTGTTGAGCCTGGCGCAGTAGGCCAAGCCTTTGTTAAAGCTTCAACTGCCCGTACTCTAGGCTTTGCCGAGCATGGCTTAAACGGTTGGATTACGGTGTTTGTTAAAGGCATCTTGTGTAACTGGATGGTGTGTTTAGGTGTAGTAGGCGCTATGACCTCTAAAACCGTTGGTGGTAAAGTATTGGCGATGTGGTTCCCAATCTTCATCTTCTTTGGTTTGGTGTTTGAGCACGCCGTAGTAAACATGTACCTATTCCCATTAGGCATGATGTTAGGTGCCGAGTTCACTATCACCGATTGGTTAGTATGGAACCAAATTCCAGTTACTCTTGGTAACTTGGTTGGTGGCTTATTGGTAACTGGCTTAAGCCTTTACGTTACTCACGGTAAAACCTTGCCACAACGTAAAGCTGCTTAAGCACAATACACAGTAGTTTTACCTCAAAATGATAACCCCTTGCTGTTGCTAGGGGTTTTTTTGTATTTGAAGCTTATGAACTGATACTCTACGGTTTTGGCCCTAAGGCCCGCTACACTAAATATAATATTCGCTCTACCAAGTAATAAGGAAACAGACAATGCCCCACTCTTCATCTACCGCTATTAACGAGCTGGGTTTTGTTTCGCTGGTTGGTGCAGGGCCTGGTGATCCAGACTTGCTTACCGTGAAGGCGGTGAAGCGCATCCGCACGGCCGATGTCATTGTATTTGACCGTTTGGTGTCGCAAGAGATCCTCGATTTAGCTTCTCCTACCGCAGAGATGGTGTACGTTGGCAAAAAACTTGATCATCACTTTGTACCGCAAGATGAAATTAACCAAATTTTGGTAGACCAAGCCAAGTTAGGCAAACACGTGGTTAGGTTAAAGGGCGGTGACCCGTTTATTTTTGGCCGTGGCGGTGAAGAGTTGCAATCATTAGCAGCCGAAAACTTAGCTTTTGAAGTAGTGCCTGGCATTACTGCCGCGGTGGGTTGTACCGCTTATGCTGGTATTCCACTTACCCATCGCGACCATGCGCAAAGTGTGCAATTTATTACTGGCCATTTAAAACAACATGGTGAAGATATTGATTGGCCTTCCTTAGCGCATTCTAATCACACCTTGGTGTTTTATATGGGCCTTAAGCAGTGTCCAACCATTCAGGCAAATCTGATTAAAAATGGCTTAGCCGATACCACTCCTTGTGCCATTATTGAGCGTGGTGCCACGCCGCAGCAGCGCGTATTAACCTGCAGTTTAGCTGAACTACCAGACTTGGCGCAGCAAGCCGAAAGCCCGTCTTTAATTGTTGTTGGTAGCGTTACAGAGTTGCACAAAGAGCTGGCGTGGTTCGCGCCAGAGTCGGTTTAGCTTAATCCGTAAAAAGCTTGGTCATGTTAAATAGGGTGATTAAAGGGAAGTAAGTGCTTGGATAAGTTTGATCAAAAAATTGTCGCTATGTTAGTGGCCAATGCGCGTACTCCGGTGAGTCAAATTGCTCGACAGGTAAATCTTTCGCGATCGGCTACCGCCGAGCGCATCGCCAATTTAGAGAGCAGTGGGCAGATAAGTGGCTATCACGCTAGCTTGGGCACCCATAGCGAGCAAGCGCCGATTGCTGCGCATTTAGAGCTGCGTTACAAAGAGCACAATTGTGAAGCTTATGCAGAGATTATGCGCGGCATTCCGGAGATTAAACGCTGTCAGGCCATTTCAGGTGACGTTGATATGTTGCTGTACGTTGAAGTGGCTTCAATGGCTCGCCTAGAAGACATTCGTTTGCAGCTAGAGCAAATGGAAAAAATGGTAATGGTGCGTACGCACATGGTGTTAAGGGAAATGTTTAGCCGCTAAGGATAGCAATGCTACAAATAATAATTGGCTTTCAGTTAGACGAAGAGCGCCATTGGGTCGCTCGGTTAGCTTGTGGTCATTACCAGCATGTTCGTCACCAGCCGCCATGGCAAAACCGACCGTGGGTGCTTAATTACCAGGGGCGTTTTAGCATGCTTGGTAAAGAACTCTCCTGTGTTAAATGCCTAGAAAGTGCCCCCCGCGATTGGAATTAACAAATAATTCAAGCCTGTAGATCTATTCCCACTCACTAACCGTTTTAAGAGTAATTGTTAAAACTGGCGTAGATAGATATGCAACTAGCCTCTAGCGTACATCGAAAATACCTCTTATTAATTAGCCTACTGGCAGGTTTGTGGGGCTGTTCTAGTGCCGATGTTTCCAGTTATGCAGACAACCAACCCACTTTGGTTTTGGAAGACTTTTTTGATGGCCAACTTAGCGCGCATGGCATTGTTAAAAACCGTTCGGGAGAATTGATTCGTTATTTTAACGTAACCATCGATGCTAGCTGGGACGAACAAGGGGTAGGCACTCTTGATGAGCATTTTGTTTTTGACGATGGCGAGAAGCAGCAACGCATTTGGACTTTGGTTAAGCAGGACGATGGTAGCTACCTAGCCAGTGCTAACGATGTTAGCCAACCCGCCAAGATGCACTTAGCAGGCAATGCCTTGTTTATGGACTATGTGCTCACTTTGCAATATAAAGGCAAACCGCTAGATGTGGTGGTTGAAGACAGAATGTATTTGGTTAACTCAACCACCATTGTGAATGAGTCGGTGATGCGAAAATTTGGATTTAAAGTGGGCTCGGTAAGTTTGGTGATTCAAAAACAGTCTTAGCTTGCCTTCACACAAACGACAGCAAAAAAACGTTTCAGCTGTTAAAGCCCTGCAAACTGGGCTAGGTATGTAGTAAGCAATTTAAATATGAAGAGAGAGCTCAATGAGCAACGTTTCTAAAACAAATGTTTCAAACTTGGCGCCACTAGCCAATAGTTTCCGGCTCGAACCGGCTTTAATTACGATTACCAATTTGCGCTTGCGAACGTATATAGGTTTTAACGAAGAAGAGCTTAGTAAGCAGCAAGACGTGGTGATAAATGCCGAAATTCGTTATCAAGCAAGCAAAGCCTGCGAAGCAGATAGTGAGGATTTAGCACTCAATTACAAAGTAATTACCAAAGCGATGATCGCCCACGTTGAGCAAGGCCACTTTCGCCTACTGGAAAAACTGTGTGCCGACTTGCTTACCCTAGCAATGGAAGAACCGCGGGTAATTAACGCCAGCATCACCGTAGATAAACCGCATGCCTTACGATTTGCAGATTCGGTATCGGTGACTTTATCAGGTTCGCGTAATGCCGAGTAAGCCAGCTAACAGCAGTGCACCAGTGCTAATTACTGGTGGCTCCCAGCGCTTAGGCTTAGCGATTGCCGAAGATTTGCTGCAGCAAGGTTACTCGGTGATTGTGACCTATCGTAGTGACAAACCTGCGGTACAAGCCTTACGCGATAAAGGCGCAGATTGCATCATTGCCGATTTTAGCGACGAGCAAGGCATTTGCCAGTTTATTGCTTACGTACTAGATAACTACTCTGCCTTACGTGCTGTTATCCATAATGCTTCGCAGTGGTTAAACAATACCGCGCTAGATAATCAGCACCAATTAATGCAAGCCATGTGGAGTGTGCATGTGAGTGCGCCTTATCAGCTCAATATCGCCTTTGAAGAGCTGCTAAAAAATCATCAAGATCAACAAGCTAGCGACATTATTCATATGACGGATTATGTCGCAGATAAAGGCAGTAGTAAGCATATTGCTTATGCGGCCAGTAAAGCGGGTTTAGCTAATTTAACCCATTCTTTTGCCGCTAAGCTTGCACCAGCGGTAAAAGTGAATAGTATTGCGCCCTCGTTGTTAATGTTTAACCAAGATGATCCTCCGGAGTATCGGACAAAGGCCTTGGCAAAGTCATTAATGGCGCTTGAGCCGGGCGCGAGTGAAGCAGTAGCAGCGGTTAACTACTTGCTGGCTAGCAAATATATAACCGGTCGCACCATCGGCTTAGACGGTGGTCGCCATCTGGTCTAGGGTTAATAGTGTTGTTAACTAAACCGTAGCGGGTGAACCAAGAAACTATCTAAAGGAAGTGATTATGAAAGTAGCGTTAGCTGAAAAACAATTTAGAAAAGACGCTTGCTTGTCACCAGAGGCAATTCAAGTACGCCAAGCGTTGATTGAGAAAGGGATAGAAACTCCCTTAGTGGACAATCAATTAAGCAATGAGCAGAAGTACAATAAGATAAAAGCCTCTTTGACTGATGTAGTGGCTACCTTGGGTTTAGATTTAAGTGATGATAGCTTGGCTGAAACCCCACACCGCATTGCAAAAATGTTTGTTGATGAGGTGTTCTCGGGTTTAGATTATTCGCGCTTCCCGAAAATCAGCATCATTGAAAATAAAATGGCCGTGGAAGAGATGGTGAAGGTGTCAGATATCGCCTTTACCAGCACCTGTGAGCACCATTTTGTCACCATCGACGGCTTGGCGAAGGTGGCTTACATTCCTAAAGACCACATTATTGGTTTGTCAAAAATTAACCGCATCGTGCGCTTCTTTGCGCAGCGTCCGCAGGTACAAGAGCGCTTAACTCAACAAGTGCTGGTGGCCTTACAAAGTTTATTGGGAACCGAAGATGTAGCTATTAGCATCGAGGCAACCCATTTCTGCGTGAAAGCTCGCGGGGTGATGGACGCAAGCTCAAGCACCCAAACTTCGGCCTACGGCGGCAAGTTTAAAACCAGTAAATCGGCTAGAAGAGAGTTTTTAGCCTAGAAAAAAGCCGGTGATTACACCGGCTTTTTAGTTATTTGTTACCCGAATTAGCAGCTTTGGGTTTGCTAAAGCGGCGGCTGGTCTTATTGGTGCCACCCCCGGTGTGGCGGCGATTTTTTCCGACCGGTTTGTTACCACGTGCATTTTCGCTAGAGCGCTGACCATCTTTATGTTCGCTACGTGGACTTTTAGGCTTCTTCGGCTTTTTAGCTTTTAAGGGGCGAGTATCGCGGGTTACTGGTAACTGGGTGCTTGGTTCAAAACCGGCTACTTCTTTACGTTCTAATAACTGGCCAGTGAGTCGCTCAATGCCAATTAAATCTCCCACTTCATCAGCACATACCAAAGACACTGCCTGACCTGTTGAACCCGCTCGGCCAGTACGGCCAATGCGGTGCACGTAATCTTCGGCCACATTAGGTAAATCAAAGTTCACCACTTGTGGCAATTGATCGATATCTAAGCCACGTGCTGCAATATCGGTGGCAACTAATACTCGTACATCACCACTTTTAAATTCAGCCAGCGCCCGGGTACGTGCGCCTTGGCTTTTATTGCCGTGAATCGCAGCGGCTGAAATCTTGCGCTGTTCTAAATGTTTGGCTAGGCGGTTAGCGCCATGTTTAGTGCGGCTAAATACCAATACTTGCTGCCAATCATTATCTTTAATCAGCTGAGTAAGCAGGCCAGACTTTTTACTTTTATCTACCGGTACAATCCACTGTTTTACGGTTTTGGCAGTTGCGTTTGGTGGTGTTACCGATACTTCAACGGGGTCTTTAACCAAGCTTTTGGCCAGTGTTCTAATTTCTTCTGAGAAGGTAGCCGAGAACATTAAGGTTTGGCGCTGTTTTGGCAGCAAGGCCAAAATCTTTCTAATGTCGTGAATAAAGCCCATGTCTAACATGCGGTCAGCTTCGTCAAATATAATCACTTCTAACTGCTGAAAACGAAAGGCGTTTTGCTGGTAAAGATCTAATAAACGGCCAGGGGTTGCTACCAGCACATCAGCGCCACGACGCAGCTTTTGCATTTGCGGATTAATCTTCACTCCACCAAATACTACCGTAGAGCTTAGGTCCATGTTCTTGCCGTAAGTACTCACGCTTTCGCCAACCTGCGCAGCTAGCTCACGTGTTGGGGTAAGCACAAGGGCGCGAACTTGATTGGCGCGCACTTTGGGTCCTTTACTTAGCAACTCAAGCAATGGCAAGGTAAAACCTGCTGTTTTACCGGTGCCGGTTTGCGCGGCGGCCATGATGTCTTTGCCTTCTAAAATCACAGGAATGGCTTTGGCTTGAATAGGAGAGGGCGTGTCGTAACCTTGTGCTGCTACGGCGTCTAATAAAGGTTTAGATAAACCCAGGGAGTCAAAGCTCATAGTTGGTCTCTTGTGATAGTAAGTATTGCCGCTAAGTGGCGGGCGTGCAGCTTACAGTAAGTTAGGGTTAAGCGCCAATATTGAGCTAGCAAAAGCGGGCTGCTGAAATCGTGCTAGTCTGAAGGCAATAAAGGGTATTAACGATATTTCGTTAGGGAGTCACTTAATGAGTATAGCCGAGCGTTTGCTAGAGCTAGGAATTAGTTTACCTAAACCAACAGGCCCTGCAGCCAGTTATAGTAATTGTGTACAAACAGGCAATTTACTTTATGTCTCGGGGAAGGGGCCGGTTGCCGGTTTACAAGAGCCGCCAAAGGGTAAAATTGGCAGAGAGTTTACTCACCAGCAAGGGGCGCAGTTTGCCCGTTTGGCTGGCTTAGATATTTTAGCTGCCGTGCAGCAACATCTAGGTTCATTAGATAGAGTAAGCCAAGTTGTGAAGTTACAGGGTTTTATCAATGCCACCGAGCAATTTGAGCAACACCCAGCTGTGCTAGATGGCTGCTCTAAATTGATGGTGGAAGTATTTGGTGACAAGGGTTTACATGCTCGCTCAGTATTTGGTGCTACGTCGCTGCGCGCCAATTTGCCGTTGGTGATTGATTCTATTTTTGAGGTGAGTGAATAATGGCCTACGATTTGGAATTGGCTGAAAAAATTCGCCAAGCGCTAGCCAGCCAAGTTGAGTTTAGTGAACGTAAGATGTTTGGTGGCTTGTGCTTTATGGTGGCTGGCCACATGTGTTGTGGCATTGTTGATAAGCAACTCATGGCGCGGGTTGGACCAAATCAATATCAAGACTGCTTACACTTAGAATTTGCTTCCGAAATGACCTTTACTGGAAAACCAATGAAAGGAATGATCTACGTTTCGCCAGAAGGTTTACTTGAGCCTAAGCAACGTGAGCAGTGGTTGCAATATTGCCTCAACTTTGTGCATAGTTTGCCGCCAAAGTAATCTTATTCCACGCAATTTAGTTACTAGAGATGATATGCAGCAGTTCCCAATAAAAGCTAAAGATGGTCAAGACTTTTTGCTCAGGCTGCTCAATCAGCAAGATGCAGTGTCACTAGGAGCGTTTTTTGTCGCATTAAGTGAAGCCAGTCGCAGTCGCTTTGGGCCTCATCCTTTAAGCAGTGAATATGCTCGGCATTTGTGTGAAGCGCTTGCCGATGACAGCGCACAGCGTTGGGTTATTGCCGAAGGTGCCGCAATTGTCGGCTATTTCATCTTCGAGCGGAAAATCTTAGAGCCGGAATACCAGCGCTATTATGTGCAGGGAGTTAGCTTACAAGCAGAACTTGATGTGATACTTGCCCCCTGCATTGCCGATGACTATCAAAACGCTGGGCTTGCCATGGCGGCGATGCAATCCTTGATGACTGAGTTTAAGCGGCAAGGGGCTCGTAGCTTAGTATTGATGGGAGGAACGCAGCAAAGTAATCATCGCGCGCGACATTTTTATCAACGTTGCGGCTTTGTTGAATATGGCGGTTTTCAAACCGATGTGTATAACATTGATATGCGCCTTAGCTTGTAATTAGCAGCCACTTGGGCATAGTAGCGGCATTATTGTTTTAAGAGAGAATGCCATGAAAATTTGGGTTGATGCCGACGCCTGTCCAGTGGTGATTAAAGAGATTTTGTTCCGGGCCGCCGAACGAACCCAAATACCGCTTACGTTAGTGGCCAATCAATATATAAAAACGCCACCCTCTAAGGTGATTAGCAGTCTGCAAGTTAGCGCGGGTTTTGATGTGGCTGATAATGAGATTGTAGCGCGGGTAGCTGCTGGTGACTTAGTGATTACCTCGGATATTCCTCTAGCCGATGAAGTGATTACCAAGCAAGCTCAGGCTTTAAGCCCACGTGGCGAGCTATATACCAAAAGCAATATTAAGTCGCGACTAAACATGCGTGACTTTATGGACACGATGCGCTCTAGCGGCGTGCATACCGGTGGCCCTGCTGCACTTAGCCAAGCAGATCGCAAAGCTTTTGCTAGCCATTTAGATTCTATTCTCGCCAAACATCAGTCAGCTAAATAAGCCTGCTAATCGAGAAAATAAAAAGCTTAAGCAAGGGCTTAAGCTTTTGAGTCGTGTAGCTAGGGCCTGTTGATCTTTGCTGATGGTTTTTACAGCAATTTATTAGCCATTTAGGCAAGGCAGTGAGTGTGAAGTTAAGTGGGCTTAATAATCACTCGCTAACGCTGAATAAATGGCTAAGAAATGCTGCCCCGAAGGGTTCGGATAAGCGAACTTTACTCTTCGTTGAACACTTTTCACTTAGCCCACTAGGTTTCAAAGTGCTCGTCGCGATTAAAGCCCGCTTATCTTGAATAAAATTTCAACACCAAAGATCAACAGGCCCTAATAACTTAATACTTAAAGCGGTTTACTTGAGTCACCATCTGGTGGCCCACTTCTAATAAATCTTCGGTGGCTTGTTGTAATTGTTTGCTGTCTTCACTAAGAGATTGTGCTCCAAGGCTCAAGGATTCCATGTCAGCGGTAACGGCGCTAGTAACATTAGATTGCTCTTCACTGGCGCTAGCTATCATGGTGATCATGTCATTTACCGAGTTCATTTCTTGGTTAATTTGCACTAACGATTCGCCAGTGCCTTCGGCTGATGAGATGGTTTGACTGACCATTTCTTTACCCGCTTGGGTAGCTTGGTAAGAGGTTTCTGCCTGGCTTTGTAAATCACCAATAATCGACTCAATCTCAGAGGTCGATTCGTGAGTTTTACTGGCGAGAGCACGTACTTCGTCGGCAACTACCGCAAACCCTCTGCCAGACTCACCCGCACGGGCCGCTTCAATGGCGGCATTTAAGGCCAGTAAGTTAGTTTGCTCGGCAATGCCTTTAATCACATCTAATACGCTGCCAATGTTGTCACTTACTTGCTTGAGGCTGGTGACTTCATCGGCGGTGCGATCAAGATTTTTCACTAGCTCGCTTACCTGAGCAATGTTGTCATCAATGGCTTTATGGCCATCCATGGATAATTGGTAAGCCTGCTGGGTGCGAGAAGCGGTGTTCTCAGCGTTGCCAGCGATTTCTTTGGTGGCGATGCCTAGCTGTTGCAAGTTGGTTAATGAGGTAGACGTTAGCTCTGTTTGCTCAAAAGTATTGGCAGTGTTTTTGTCGTTAATGACCCGCACGCTCTCAGATACTAGTTCTAGTTGGGTTGCGGCTTCGGCCATATCTTGAACAATACTTTGTACGGTTTCGATAAAGCTATTGAAGTTGTGGCCAAGTTGGCCAATTTCATCTTCGCTGGTTACGGGAATGCGCGCGGTTAAATCGCCATCACCTTGAGCAATGCCTGCAAGAACCTTATTCACATTGGCTAGCGGTGCAATAATCACTTTACGCAGCGCTAGAATCAGCAACACAATAATTAGCGCCGTCATGAAAATAATAGTAAGGATGTCTTCGCTTAACTCATTGCTTAGGGCGCTGTTAATGGCCTGTTTGGTGACGCCAATTTCGATGGTGCCAAGCGGCTTACCATCCCAATCTAAATCAATGCTAATGGTTTCATCTGGGCTAAAACCAGAGTCGTGATTTTCGGCCATTAGCTTACCACGCTGATCACTTACCTTGATGCCTGCAATCATCGGCTCATCGATAAAGGCATCGATGGTGGCTTTAATGACATCGAAGTCATACACAAACACCGGTTCTTTAAGAATAATGCTCATTTGTTTAGTGAGGGCTAACTTGTCGTTTTGGTATTGCTGGTTCAACGACGCGCTGCTAAGCCAATATAATGCGCTGATTACAATGACCCCAGACACAAGAATAACAACAACAAGTAGCGAGGCGAGTTTTGCGGTAATTGTTTTCATAAATTATTGTCCAGCCAGTGGGTCAAACCAAATCTTCTGCGGAATGGCATTTACTTTGTCAGTAAGGTAGGGGTTTTCTAAATCAAAAATGGTACGTTTTTCTAGTTTGCCTAGCTCTAAGGCATTCTTTACATCTGGATCATTAAGAAACATTTTTTGATAACTGCCATCTTCAAACATCTGATAAAGAATATCGTTAAGGTGTTTGGCTAAGCTTTGATTGTCTTTTTTAACAAAAAAGAAAAACGGCATTTTGTAGCGCAACATGACATAGCTATCTACTGTTAGGTTATATTTGGCTTCGCGTTTAACTTCACTCCAAGGCTCAAAAATACCCCGTGGGAAGTAGTCACAGCGGTCAGCTTCTAACATGGCAAAAATGTTGCCGTAACCTAAGCTCTTAGCCACTTTAATACCGTTAGCTTCAAGAATGGCCGTATCGGCCCACAACTTACCTTGGCAGGGAATAAATTGGCGCATTTGGGCAAAGCTGGTCACTTGTTTAAAGGTTTCACTTTTCTCTTGTTCAACAATGCCTAAGCGCATACCTAAGGTGCCGCGGTATAGCGGAAAATACACCGCACTTTGTTGTTGCTCGCGGTCGGCCGAGGTGGCAGTCCAAAAAAGGTCAAGTACTCCATCATTTAAATCGGCAACGGTTTTAGCAAAGGAAATTTCGCCAGCATCGCCATAGGGGTAACCTACAGAGTCATAAATATCGCTGCGTTTAACGATTTCTTTGGCCAGCACAAAGGGCAAGGTATTACCGTTTGGCGAGCCGGGAATGTTTAAGGTTTTAGCAGAACATATTGATGATAAAAATATCATCAAAAAGAGAGTCTTGTGCATATAGCCTCCATGCTTTTGTATAGCTTAGATAGGGCAGCATTTGAGGTATACGATAAGATTGTAAAGCGTGACTTAGATCAAATTTATAATTCTTTGATGATTAATTGCTGGGCAATGTAGTGAGAATTAAACATTGCTTGTTACCTTAGTAAGTAAGCGTAGGTTTTGATTATTGTTTTGAGGTAAAAATGGGCAAGCAATTTAGTGCGATGATTCCCCCGCATATTGAGTTTATCGCACAGCAAAAGATGTTTTTTGTGGCTACGGCAGCGGCCGAAGGCAAGGTGAATCTATCACCCAAAGGTATGGACTCGTTTCGGGTGCTTAACCAGCAGCAAATTGTTTGGCTCAATTTAACCGGTAGCGGTAATGAAACAGCCGCCCACCTAAAACAAAACTCGCGTATGACCATTATGTTTTGCGCCTTTGAAGGCAAGCCTGTGATTCTGCGATTATATGGCCAAGCTAAAGCACTGCACCGTGGTGATGCTGAGTGGCAGCAATATATTGAATTGTTTCCAGAGCAAGCAGGAGCGCGGCAACTTTACTTGTTAGACATTGATA
Source organism: Agarivorans albus (assembly GCF_019670105.1). Classification (NCBI taxonomy): domain Bacteria; kingdom Pseudomonadati; phylum Pseudomonadota; class Gammaproteobacteria; order Alteromonadales; family Alteromonadaceae; genus Agarivorans; species Agarivorans albus. The sequence goes on from NZ_AP023032.1 coordinate 135,529, forward strand.
TGGTGCAAAGCTCTTGTGGTATGTCGGTACCCTTTTATGACTTTGTGGCACAGCGTGACGATTTGGCCAATTGGGCAAGCAAACAAGGAGAGCAGGGTATTAAGCAGTATTGGGCGAAGAAAAATCAACATAGTTTAGATGGTGTTGCTACCGACATTTTGAGCCTTTCGGGTCTTGCTGCTGATACTGAAAATTAGTTTGAGCTATAACTATTTTAGGTTTATTTGTTTAGATCTTTATGTGGTGCATTAATATCTAATAAAGGTGATGCGTCGATGGATTGGGCGTCCATCATTGATGCAATATGCTGCAAAGATGACAGAATTTGCGTTTTCTCCCAGTCTTGCAAGCTTTCAAAACGTTGAATAAACTCTTCATGTAGCAGTGGCGGTACTGTTGTGAGAATACCAATACCTTGCTCGGTGAGCCGCGGGTTAACAATGCGTCGATCGCTTGCGCTGCGAATTCGCTCAATCAATTGGCGTTCTTCTAAACGATTCAAAATAGTTGTAACCGTAGCCTGGCTTAGCGATACCTCATCGGAGAGGTGTTTCACTGTTACGGTTCCTAAATCTTCTATTGCCCTTAATACCATAACTTGCGGAATGGTTAATCCACAGGCTTTCACAATCCGTTTAGATTGTAGATCGGTCGCGCGAATAATTTTTCGCAAAGAAATGAGAACGTCTTGCCAGTAAGCAGGTTTTTGCATAAGTGGTAGCGGGCCAAATTGGTTTTTTCGGGAGTATATCCCATACTTAAGGCGCAGGGTATACACAGCAGTTAATTTGAACTCTAATTATTTGAAGTGTATGATCCTAGGCGCTAAGAAAGCACACAAAGGGAAGGATAGGGATATGAAGCTAAGATACGCAGCACTGCTTTTGGTGAGCGGTTTTGCTCAAGCAGAAGACAGCTGTGGCAGTGTAACCATTGCCGACATGAACTGGAGTTCTGCAACAGTTATTGCCAATGTAGATAAATTTATTTTAGAACATGGCTACGGCTGTGACGCTGAATTGGTGCCAGGGGATACCATGCCAACTACCGTCTCTATGATGGAAAAAGGCGAACCAGATATTGCCCCCGAGTTATGGACTAACTCTGCTAAAGAAACGCTGGAACGTGGTGTAGCTGAAAAGCGCTTACGTTTTGCAGGTAAATCATTATCTGACGGCGGCGAAGAAGGCTTTTGGGTTCCTCAATACTTAGTTGACCAATACCCAGAAATCGCCACTATCGAAGGTGTTAAAAAACACTCTAAATTATTTGTTCACCCAGAAAGCAAAGAGCTTTCGGGCTTCTATGGCTGTCCAGCTGGCTGGAACTGCCAAATCTCTGCCAACAATCTCTTTAACGCTTTAGAACTTGAACAATCAGGTTTCGAATTGATTGATCCAGGCTCAGGCGCGGGCTTGTCTGGCTCAATTGCAAAAGCCTACGCTCGCGAGCAAGGTTGGTTTGGTTACTACTGGGCACCTACCGCAGTGCTAGGTAAATACAAAATGGTTAAAGTGGATACTGGTAATGGTATCGACGAGCAGGAATTCTTGACCTGTACTACTCAAGAAGACTGTGAAAACCCTAAAGTAACTATGTACCCACCTTCGGCTGTACATTCGGTTACTACTGAAGATTTTGCTAGCAAAGCACCAGCTGCTTATGAATACATTACTAAGCGTTCGTTTACTAATGCGCAAATGAACGAGTTATTGGCATGGATGGAAGATAACCAAGCCGATGGTGATGCTGCTATGTATCACTACCTAAGCGAGAATCCAGAAAGTTGGAAGGCTTGGGTGCCAGAAGATGTTGCCGCTAAGGTAAGTAAAGCCCTAGCCAGTATGTAGTTTAAGTACAAAAAGGCCAACCTTAGGTTGGCCTTTCGCGTTTTTATATAGAGGTAGTTTGTTATGGCGGATTCGTCATGGTTGGAACGTTTTCCACAAATGAGTCGAGCCGATCTCACCGTTATTCGTAAGTCTTTAGATGGTGCTTATCGTAATTTTTCCCGCGAGTATGGCGAGGCCATCGAATCGTTTTTTGACCCCCTGCTGCAGTTTTTAGTTTGGTTTGAAAAATTGCTAATCACCACGCCTTGGTGGTTGGTACTCATTGTTTGTGCCGGATTAGTGTATTTAGCCAGTCGATCTTGGAAATTGGTAATTGGTTCAGTGGTATCGCTGTTGTTGGTGGGCTACTTTGGGATGTGGGAAGACATGATGCGAACCATGAGCATTATTACCGTCTGTACCATGCTGGCAATCGCCTTGGGAATACCCATCGGTATTATTATGGCTCGCTCCAATCGTGCCCAAGCCATTATCACGCCTATGCTTGATGTTATGCAGACGCTGCCCGCCTTCGTGTACTTAATTCCAGTAGTGATGCTGTTAGGTATTGGGAAAATACCGGGTGTGATTGCGGTGGTTATTTACGGCATTCCCCCAGTTATTCGCTTAACTAATCTTGGTATTCGTTTAGTGGATAAAGAAGTACTAGAAGCCGCCACTGCTTATGGCGCTAGCACCTGGCAACGTTTGTTTGGGGTGCAAATGCCTCTTGCAATGCCAACTATTATGGCCGGGATTAACCAAACTATTATGATGGCCTTATCAATGGTAGTTATTGCCTCTATGATTGGGGTAAAAGGCTTAGGCCAGCCAGTATTAAAATCTATTACTAACCAATATTTCACCTTGGGTTTACTTAACGGTTTAGCCATTGTTGCTTTAGCGATTATCTTTGACCGTGTGTCGCAAGCCTACGCCAAGCGCACCCAAGCTCACCTTCAAGGACTAAAGCATGACTGAGCCGCTCGTTAAAATTCAGGGCTTGTACAAGCTATTTGGTGAGAACCCTAAACAGGTAATGCCGCGGGTTAAAGCCGGAGAAAGCAAAGACAAAATCTTAGCTGATACTGGCCATACTCTAGGTCTAAAAGATATTAACCTTGAGATTCAACAGGGTGAGATTTACGTCATCATGGGCTTATCGGGCTCGGGTAAATCTACCCTTATTCGTCACTTCAATCGCTTAATCGACCCGACCGAAGGGGTGATTAGCATTGAAGGCACCGACGTGATGAAGTTGAGCTCTAAAGAGTTACAAGATTTTCGTCGTCATAAAATGTCGATGGTATTTCAGCGCTTTGGTTTAATGCCACATCGCACCGTAATTGAGAATGTAGCCTATGGCTTAACTGTACAAGGTGTGGCTAAAGAACAACGTTTAGCTAAAGCCCAAGAGTGGTTAGATACCGTAGGTTTAAATGGTTATGAGCAGCAGTATCCGGCGCAACTTTCTGGCGGACAACAGCAGCGGGTTGGTTTAGCTCGCGCTTTGTGTACCGACGCAGAGATACTGTTGATGGACGAAGCCTTTTCAGCTCTTGACCCGCTGATCCGCAGTGAAATGCAAGATCAGCTCATCGAGCTACAAGAAACCTTGCACAAAACCATTATCTTTATTACTCATGATTTAGATGAAGCACTACGATTGGGCGACAAAATTGCCATCCTTAAAGACGGTGAAGTGGTTCAGCAAGGCACGCCAGATGACATTTTGTTGCACCCAGCAACAGATTACGTTGAAGCTTTTGTTAAAGACGTGAACAGAGCTCGCGCCTTAACGGTAGAAACCGTGATGCAGCCACCTGCTCGTCGGATTACGGCAGATACCATCAGTGAAGCCTTACAGCAGATGAAGAAAATCAAGGGGGATTATGCCTACCACGTAACCGAAGAAGGTTATCAAGGCATTGTTACTCAAGATGCTTTAGAAGAAGCTTCAATCAACAAAGATAATGAGCAGTTTGAATCTTGTGAGTATCAAGATGTGCCTACGGTTTCACCTGATGCGATCATTGAAAGTGTACTTACCGAGAGTTTAGAAACCGAGTTCTCTTTACCGGTGGTAGATGAAGATGGCAACCTTAAGGGTGAGTTAACCCGTAGCTCTGTGGCCGAGGTGTTTGCAGACCCTGACACTGAAGAAGAAACTGCCAGCGTAGCCTCGAAATAATATTGTCAAACAGCCTTGTTAGAGTCCTTCTAACAAGGCTTTGATTTTTCTACAGTATAAAGCTTAATACTAGGAGATGGTTTTGAGTTTTACGATTCATCCCATTGATGCCTCTCATAATCAAGCAGTTAAACAGCTGATTCAGCGTGGCGGCCGTGAATTTGGCGCTATAGGTGATGGCTTTGGACCTTCTGATCCAGAAGTAGAAGCAATGAGCCTGAACTACCGTGAGCCTCAACGGGGTTATTGGGTGGCATTGCTGCAAAATCAAGTTGTAGGCTGCGGAGGTATTGCAGAATTAGACGATGCTTCAAAAACCTGTGAGCTACGTAAGCTGTTTGTTAATCCACAATACCGAGGCCAAGGTATTGGTAAGGCCTTAGCCAAGCATTGTTTACAAGAAGCAAAACAACGTGGTTATAAGCAGTGCTACTTAGATACCTTAAGCACCATGGAGTCGGCTATTGCCTTGTACCAGTCTTTAGGTTTTAACCATTTGTCAGAGCCTTTTTTTAATAGCATTCACAGCGGTTGTAATGTGTGGATGATGAAAACACTGTAAATACTTAATTGAGAGAAGTAATGCATATTCAATTATTCGCGCCTCAAGATGATTTAGCCAAACTTGCCGACGTAATGTTGCTGCTTCGCCCCTGCTTTAGTAAGGAGCAGTTGATTGAGCAAATTAGCTTACAGCTGCAGCAGGGCTATCAATTGGCTTATTTAACCATGGATGAGCAAGTTGCTGCGGTGGCTGGTTTTGTTATCGGCTGGAAGCTGTCTTGGGGAAAACATTTGTATTTAGATGATTTAGTCACGATAGAAAACGCACGTTCTAAAGGTGTTGGTTTGCAGTTGCTACAGTGGTTGGAAAATTACGCTAAACAACAGGGTTGCGAGCAGTTTCATTTAGGCTCTGGTGTGCAGCGCTTTGGTGCGCACCGCTTTTACTTACGTAATGGTTTTGATATTAAGAGCCATCATTTTACTAAACAATTAGTTTAGGCTGAGTGAAAGGGTAAGTGTAGTAAGAGCTATAATAAGAGCAGCCAAGAGCTGCTCTTTTTTATCTAGCGCATCGCCAAATCAAAATGGCCAGTAGTACATAAGTGCTGCATGCGATCATAAGTGGCGGTAAAGCCTTTAAGCGATATTGCCTTTCTATCTAGTTTTAAGTTTCCAGTGGTAATAGCTTGCTCACTAAATAACAAGTATCTGCCTTGTTTTAGTTGCTCAACTTGCTCCATCGAGCTCAAGCTATAGTTAACTTGGCTAAGAGTAGTTTTAAGTGCTTGGTTATCAACAGATACATGCTGGCTTGGGCCATTTAGTAGGTTGTGTTTAACCGAAACGCTACCATCATTGGCGCAGCTTAGTTTTAAAACTGCATAGCCATCGACGATACCAACTAAGCCACGGATTCCCGCTGGGCGCTTACCTTTACTAGTGCTATAGCTTTGATAGTTTATTTGGGCATTGGCATTGATAAACTCCGCAGGAGTGGTTTCTACCAAATGGCTATTAAATGCCCATGATTGAAAAGACAGCGTGCTAAGCAATCCAATCATTGTTGCTAATGTTCTCACGAAAGTTCCTTGATAAATATCTTTATAATTCGTTTAATTATTAGCCTGTTTTTCCGTTTTGATTGGAATATACAGAAGCTAAAAAGTGCATTCAAGTTTGTATGACAAATTCGTGAGCTTTTTAATTAAACTGTGTTAGCGCTAACGTTTTGAGGCGATTTTTTGCTCTGAGCAGAGTGTTTCTACTCGTTGGTAAGTTTCGGAAAAACCGGCAAGTGAAATGGTAGATGCTGGAATGCTAAGGTTGCCGATGTTAATACTTGCGTGAGTAAGCTGAAAGCTCTTTTGATTGTTTAAGGCATTAGTTTGTTTAGGGCTAAACACTTGATTAAAAGGTGGAAAAGCTTGTTGGTTGTTTAGTCGAGCGTTGTTATTGCTAACTAGGTTATGGTGTACTTGAACGCCGCCATCTGCCGCACAATTGATCTTTAAGATTGCGTAGTTCTCAACATGTCCAACTAAGCCTTCAATACGTACCCTAAATGGCCCTTTGCTGGTGTTTTGATATAAATAGTTAACTTGGGCGTTTTCATTGATTCGCTCATTAGGCAAAGGATGAAGTTTGTAACTATTGAACGCTAGGCTGGGGTTTGAGCTTATTATAAGTATAAGCATTAGTGTGAGTCGCATGTCTAGTCCTTGAAATTCTAGAGTAATATTCCAACTCATTGATTAACTTCCGTTAAAGCGTTTGCTTAAATGGTATTTAATAATATTAAAGCCAATAATTGTGACAGTTAAGATAATTAGGTCATTCCTATATGTAAAAAGGTAATTGTGTTGAAAAACCGTTGCTTATTTAGGTTGTAAGTTTGACTGGAGTTGAGCAATTGTTGAGCAGAAGTAAGGATATTTAGCTTATGACAGAATGTATTAGGGATGCTCGAGAGGGTGACAGTCAGCAGATTTGCCAAATCTATAATTATTACGTTGAGACTAGTGGTGCTACGTTTGAAGAGCAGCTAGTGAGTCAAGGTGTTATGGCGGAGCGTATAGCCAGTATTCAGAAACAACTGCCTTGGTTGGTATTTGAAGAATCTGGAGAGATCCTCGGGTACGCCTATGTGAGCCCTTGGAAGCCGAGGAGTGCTTATCGTTTCTCCGTAGAAAGCTCAATCTACATTGCCAATAATGCAGCAGGTAAAGGCATTGGTAAGAGATTGTATCAAGCCTTGTTAGAGCGATTATCCGACTATCCTATAAGCACGGTAATTGCAGGTATAGCGTTACCAAATCCAGCAAGCATTAAACTGCATGAGTATTTGGGCTTTCATAAAGTGGCAGAGTTTGAACGTGTGGGTTTTAAGTTTGGCAACTGGATAAATGTGGGCTATTGGCAGCAACAGATAAAAACTGAAGAGCAGATTAATCAGTGCTTGAATAAGGACTAGTCATGTCAAAAATAGAGTTTTCTAGTGAGCAGAAAACAGCGTTGGTAAACAAAATTCAAGGCTATTGCGAGCAGCAATTAGACATTGAGATAGGCCAATTTGATGCAGAGTTTTTGTTGGACTTCTTCTCTGAAGAAATAGGGGCTTTTTACTACAATCAAGGCTTACAAGATGCTCAGGCAGTAGTACAAAATCGTATCGATAGTATTGCCGACGAGCTCTATGAAATAGAGAAACCCACTAAGTGGTAACAGGAGTAACTGTTAGCGATGAAAACTATTGGCATTATTGGTGGAATGAGTTGGGAATCTAGTCTTAGCTATTACCAGCAGTTAAATTTAGCCATTAAGCAGGCAAAGGGTGGATTACATTCGGCGAAGATTCACTTAGTGAGCGTAGATTTTGCTGAAATAGAGGCCCTGCAGCATCAAGGTAACTGGGCTGCCTTAGCCAATAAAATGGTGGACGCTGGGTTATCGGTGCAAGCTTCGGGTGCTGACTTTCTACTAATTGCCACTAATACCATGCATAAAGTTGCGGCAGAAGTGGAGCAAGCGCTGCAGATCCCTTTGTTACATATCGCCGATGCCACTGCTAATAAACTGCTGGAGGATGGTATTAAGAAAGTGGGATTACTGGGTACCCGCTTCACTATGGAGCAAGATTTTTATAAAGGGCGACTAGAGCAGCGCGGCTTAGAAGTTTTGGTTCCACAAGAAAAGGGCATTGAGACAGTTCATCAGATTATTTACCAAGAGCTGTGCTTAGGTAATATCAATGCTGACTCTCGAGAACGGTATTTGGCAGAAATTGCTGAGCTAGCAGCGCGAGGTGCCGAAGCGGTGATCTTGGGCTGTACAGAAATTGGTTTACTAGTGCAACAAAACCATTGTGACTTGCCTTTATACGATACCACGGCCATTCATGTTGCAGCCGCTGCGGCAGAGTCTTTAGCTAAATAAGCTAGTGACTGAAAAACAAAAAACGGTCCGTAGGGACCGTTTTTTTAAGCTTAAAGCTAGTGTCTAATTAATCTGAAGACTAATTGGAGACTTATGCCTTAAAAGCCAGATTAAGCAACTTTTACGTTAGCAGCTTGAGGACCTTTTGGACCTTCTTCTACTTCAAAAGTAACTTCTTGGCCTTCAGCTAAAGTTTTGTAACCTTCGCTTTGAATAGCACGGAAGTGTACGAATACATCTTTACCGTCTGGACGCTCGATGAAACCAAAACCTTTTTGCTCGTCGAACCATTTTACGCGACCTGTAGCCATGAGTAATCTCCAAAAATAATAAATAAAATTTATCCAAAAATAGATAAATCTAGGGTGCCGAAAGATGCAGAAATTACTTACGAACAAACAGGGTGAAATTGCGAAAAATCAACGTATTTGTATGGGGCATAAATATCCGCTGTAACCTTTACCAGCGAGCGAAGTGTAACGTATATTGGGGTAATGTAAAGGTGTATTCGTGATCTTTCGTCAACTGTTCAGATCAGTTGGGTGACTTCTCTTGAGCCAAGCATACCCGCGGGCTTGCTAACTATTAGACTTTAGTTTAATCAACAAGGACTGTTATGAACTTAAAAATGCATCAGGTAGATAGCTTCACCCGTGATCTTTTTGGCGGCAACCCTGCTGCGGTTATTGTCTTAGAAGCTTGGTTAGAAGATAGCGTAATGCAGGCCATTGCTATCGAAAATAACCTTTCTGAAACAGCCTTTTTAGTAGCCGACGAACCGGGCTCCTACCTTATTCGTTGGTTTTCTCCCATCTGCGAAATTGACTTCTGTGGCCACGCTACATTGGCAGCAGCTCATGTTTTGTTTAATCAACAACCCACGCTGCAAGAACTCCACTTTACTACCTTGCAAGTGGGTGAACTAAAAGCGCGCCGTGGTGATAATGGTTTAATTGCAATGGACTTTCCGAGTTGCCCGCCACACATGGAGTTTGAAACGCCGTCGGCGTTGCTTGATGGTGTATCGGTTAAACCCAGTGAAGTATGGCGAAATCAACAAGCCTATTTTCTGGTCTACCAACAACAAGCCCAAGTTGAGGCCCTTGAGGTTGATCTAGATCTGCTCAAAACCTTAGCGCCTTATGATGTTGTAGTGACAGCCCCTGGTGAAGAACATGATTTTGTTTCACGTTATTTTTGGCCAGCCAATGGCGGTGCTGAAGATCCGGTCACTGGTTCAATTCATGCGGGCCTAACACCGTTTTGGACTAAGCGCTTGGGTAAAGATGAGCTACAGGCCTACCAAGCTTCTAAGCGTGGTGGAGTATTACATTGTCAGCAGCTTGGCGATCGAGTCACTATTGCGGGTCATGCCAAAACCTATTTTGAAGGCACTGTGTTTTTGTAATTTATTCAAATAAATAGCCAAGGAACGCGTAATGAATCAGCACGAAAAATTAAACTATGTTGAGTTTCCCAGCAGTGATTTAGCGGCGACTAAACAGTTTTTTAGCCAAGCCTTTGCGTGGCAATTTGAAGACTTTGGTGAGCAATATACGGCCTTTTCTGGTCAAGGTTTAGATGGCGGTTTTTTCCACGCTCCTTTAGCTTCTAGTACTGAAAATGGTGCTGCTTTACTGGTTTTTTATAGTGAACAGCTTGAGCAAACCTTGGCTAAAGTCGAAGCGGCAGGTGGGAGAATAGTAAAAGACATTTTTAGTTTCCCTGGTGGTCGACGTTTTCATTTTTGCGAGCCTAGTGGTAATGAGTTTGCGGTATGGTCAGACAGTGAATAAAGCATCCCCTGTAACAACTTGGTTGGCTACCGTGGTGGCCTTAATTGCATTTGCAGGCAACTCGGTGCTATGTCGCTTAGCACTCGGCGAGTCGCAAATTGATGCTGCTAGTTTTACCGCAGTGCGTTTATTAGCGGGCGCCGTTACCTTAGCAATATTGCTTAGCCTTAGGCCATCTTCTGGCAAGGTTCAAAGTAAAGGCAGTTGGTGGTCTGGTTTAATGTTGTTTAGCTACGCGGCATGCTTCTCCTTTGCTTACCTTTATTTAGACACCGGCATCGGTGCATTAATATTGTTTGCCGCGGTGCAGCTAAGCATGGTGGGTATATCGATAGTTAAAGGTGCACGCTTACGTTTGGGCGAGCTGGCAGGCATTGTTTTGGCGTTTTGTGGTTTGATTATTTTGCTAGCACCCAGTGAGCAAGCGTCGGTATCGGTGCTAGGTTTTATACTCATGGTGGTGGCAGGCTGCGCCTGGGGTATCTATACCTTGAATGGTCGCGGTTCGTTAAGCCCTAGTAGGGATACCTGTTTTAATTTTTGGCGTAGTTTGCCCTTTTTAGTGGTATTGCTGCCTTGGTTGGTGACCCAATCAGCCTTAAGTACTTATGGCTTGCTACTGGCACTTAGCTCTGGTGCGCTAGCATCGGGACTCGGTTATTGGATTTGGTACATTGCTTTGGGTGGATTGTCGGCTAGCCAAGCTGCTGTGTTGCAGTTATTGGTGCCACTTATTGCAGCTTTGGGCGGCTGGGCTTTTGCCAGCGAGCCGCTTGGATTTAGCTTTATGCTCTCGGCAGGTTTAGTATTAGGGGGTATTTTGCTCACTATTTACAGTCGCCAGCGAGGACTAAAAGCCGCTGTGCAAGGAGGCTAATATGGCGCAACATTATCAACTCATTGTAGGGCGAGACTCTACTTGGTCATTGCGGGCTTACCTTTGTATGCAGTTGGCAGAGCTTGAGTTTAGCTGCAATGCCATCGCACTTGGTGAAGCGGGCTATCAGCAGCAACTCGCTAAGTTGTCACCCAGTAAACTCGTACCGGTGTTGCATGTCGATGATTTGGTCATTCATGACTCTTTGGCCATTAGTGAGTACCTAAATGAACAAGCCTCAGGCAAGATTTACCCTGTTCAAGCCGATTTGCGTGCTCAAGCTCGTAGCTATTTAGCGGAGCTACATGCTGGCTTTGCGGCAATTCGTCAAGGTTTACCTTTTCAGTTTGAAAAACAAGCACGGCCAGCCAGCTTATCTGCTGAGATTAATACTGAAATCGCACGTTTGAGCGAGATTTGGCAGCAGTTCGACGGCTGCTTTGCCTTTAATAAAGCCGGCGCTATAGATGCTTTTTATGCGGTAATGGCTTTACGCCTAGCCAACTATGGCATCGAGTTAGAAGGGGCCGCGGGGCGTTACCAGCAGCACCTTATTTCTTGGCCGCTATTTCAGCGAGCGATAAACACAGCGAAGCAGTGGTAATGGATAAGCCCTTAAAGCCTGAATTGCAGGCCGCCATTGCACGCTATCCTGCAGCGGTGCAGCAACAAGTATTAAGGCTAAGGGCCGAGATACTGGAAGTTGCTGCAGGTTCTGAAGGGGTGGGGGAGCTGCTAGAAACCTTAAAGTGGGGAGAACTGTCCTTTGTGACCGAACAAAGTAAATCGGGCAGTACTTTACGGGTTGCATGGAACGCCAAGCAGGCCGAGTATTTGGGTTTATATGTAAACTGTAAAACTAGCTTGGTGAACAGCTACCAAACCTTGTTTCCGGGATTGTTTGTTTATCAAAAGCAGCGCGCTTTGCTGCTCCCTTTAGACTCCGAATGGCCTTTGGCAGAGTTGCGGATCTGTATTGCTATGGCTCTGCGCTATCATTTAGATAAACGAAAACGCTAATTACTCACCGTTAAACAGGAGACGTCGTTGCAGTTTTATTCATGGATGAATATTCGGAAAGCTAGCCACTATTGGCTTGCTGGTAGCTTGTTGTTGTCCGCAAGCTATAGCCAAGCCGCATTGGTAGAAGGACACTTAGAAGATGAGATATTGCCGGTATTGCAGCGTAACTTGGCAGGCACCTTTGCCGCCGATGCGGTGATTCACGACCGTGAAACGGTAACCATTGGTTTTGTTAACTTTGACCCTTCTGGCTTTATTCCCATTGATGATGACAACTTGGGAGGTGATGACGCTAACCGGCTGAAAAATGAGCTGAAAACCATCACTTTACCCTTAACGCTGGCTTTACCTTGGCATGGAAGAGCGTGGGAAAGTTACGCAACCGGGCGTTTGGGTTATACCCAACGTTTTCACGACATTACCTTGTACGAAGAGTTAGACCCCACTCGCGACCATGAAAAACTTAAAGTTTATTCTGGCTTCTTAGCTGGTGGTGCGCATTGGGATGGCCTTGAGAATTGGCGATTTACGGCCGAGTTGGGAGGCAGTATCCGACGCTTAGAGCAAGAGTATATTTACAACAATTCGATTAGTCAGATTTTTCAGCCGTTATTCGATGGGGTGTTAACTAACTTTTCGCTGAACGCTTGGATGTTACAGCCCAGTCTAGCCCTGCAGTATCAAAAGCGTTGGACCAAACACAAACTTAAGTATCGTTCGCGCTTTGCTTATATGTACGGTGAAAGCTTTGGCGCTGATGTGCCCTCGCACCAAGTAGACATTGCGGCCAGTTCTTGGCGAAATACGCTGTATTACTCTCATCCTATTGGGCGAATGTTGGATATTTCTTTTGCCGGGCAGCTTTCTGCTTCGCGTGTAGACCTAGGGGGGAATACTAACGAGGCCTTTCAAACTCCGCATTATTACGAGTTTGGTTTTGATTTATTAATGGGAACAGGCGCTTACGGCGAAGGTTGGTTAGATAATGTGAGTATAGGTTTGCTGTTTAATTATGGCAGTGTGCTGAAAGGCGGCAGCCTAGTATTTAATTACAATACTTACTAGGGTCTGTTGATCTTTGGTGTTGAAATTTTGTTCGAGATAAGCGGGCTTTAATCGCGGCGAGCACTTAGAAGCCTAGTGGGTTAAGCAAGAAGTGCTTAACAAAGAGTAAAGTTCGCTTATCCGAACCCTTCGGGCAGCATTTCTTAGCCATTTATTCAGCGTTAGCGAGTGATTATTAAGTCCACTTAACTGCACACTCACTGCCTTGCCTAAATGGCTAACAAATTGCTGCAAAAACCATCAGCAAAGATCAACAGACCCTAAACAACTCGCCAGGAAAAACTGGCGAGTTGTTGGCAACTATTAGCAAGGCAGGTGGCGAACTCTAAAAGAGCGTCCTTTCATTTTACCGTCTTCCAGTTTTTTGCGTGCACGTTTAAGTGCTTCTCGCTCTACAGCCACATAGGCGCGGTTATCAAACAAGTTAATTTTGCCTACTTGTGCGCCTGCAATGCCATTTTCACCGGTGAGCGCGCCAAGAATATCTCCAGCACGCACTTTTTGCTTTTTACCGCCATCAATTTGCAAGGTAGCCATAAGTGGAGCGGCTGGCTTTTTGTTAAGCAAAGCCATTGATGGAAGCTCTTCATCATTAATGCTGCGGCCAAGGTAGTCTTCAAGTAAGGCCACTTTATAGTGCTCTTTATCGCTAAAGAAAGAACAGGCAATACCTTTGCTGCCGGCACGACCGGTTCGGCCAATGCGGTGCACATGCACTTCGGTATCGCGCGCTAGGTGGTAGTTGAATACTGCATCTAAAGAGTCAATATCTAAGCCACGAGCTGCTACGTCGGTTGCCACTAAAATTGCCGCACTGTTGTTGGCAAATTGCACTAAGGTTTGGTCTCGTTCGCGCTGCTCTAAATCACCATGTAGGGCTAAAGCGCTAAAACCGAGTAAGCTCAGTTCATCGGCCACTTCTTGAGCTTCTCGCTTGGTATTGCAAAACACAACGCTGGATTTAGGGCGGTGTTGTAATAGCAATAAACGCAAAGCTAGCATGCGCTGTTCATTATCATCTACTTTAAAAAAGTGTTGGCTAATAGAGCTATTGTCGTGGGTGCTGGCCACTTCTACTCGCACTGGCTGGTGCATAATATTGTTGGCGATACTTTCGATTTGCTCGGGGAAGGTGGCACTAAATAACAAGGTTTGGCGCTGTTTGGGAGCCAGCTCAATAATCGCATCAATGGCCGATTGAAAGCCCATTTCCAGCATTCTATCGGCTTCATCCAAGATTAAGTTTTTCACGTTGTCTAAACGTAATGTGCCTTTGCGTAAATGCTCTTCAATACGCCCTGGCGTGCCCACTACAATATGCGCGCCGTGTTCTAAAGAACCGATTTGCGGGCCAAAAGGCATGCCGCCACATAAGGTAAGTACTTTAATGTTGTGAATGCTACGCGCCAATTTGCGAATTTCTTTGGCTACTTGGTCGGCCAGTTCGCGAGTTGGGCACAATACTAGGGTTTGAATGCGAAAGCGTTTTACCTCTAAGGCATTTAGCAGGCCTAGGCCAAAGGCAGCGGTTTTGCCCGAGCCGGTTTTACCTTGGGCAATCACATCTTTACCGTCCAAAATCAGCGGTAGGCTTTGCGCTTGAATTGGCGTCATTGAGCTATAACCCAGAGTCTCTAAGTTTTTAAGTAGATCGGGGTGTAGGGCAAGAGTGGAAAAATCTGTTTGGCTCACAATGGCGTCCTCTTCGAGGGAAAAATAAAAGTGTTACCGCTGCTGCTTTAGCATTGGGGGCGGGATAATAGCCGAAAACGCGAACAATTGGGTAAAAAATAGCAAGTTTTTCACGCTAAGGGGACTTTTTGTCAAAAGTGCTGGAGACGCTTAGGAAGAGTAAGTGGCAAAAACTGCTAAAAGCCGAGTGGATTGAGCTGCTATTGAAGCAGCGGTTGTTCGATGGCTTGGTATAAACTGGCGGAGTTGATCAAGGCATGAGCGGTAAGGCTAGGCACACCATACACCAGTGTTTCTACATCATAATCTTGGTTTATTTTGTCCAACAGAATGGCAAAATCGCCATCGCCAGATAGCAATACAACCATGTCTACCTCTCGTGCTGCCTCTAGCACGTCAATAGTAATGCCTACATCCCAATCACCTTTAGCTGAGCCATCACTGCGCTGGATAAAGGGTTTTAGTTTTACATCAAAACCAATGTGTTTTAATGCATCTTGAAACTTAAGTTGTTGATTGTCGCCGCGATCAATGGCGTAAGCGTAGGCTGCAACAATGCTGCCCTGCTCTTGCAATTGTTGCCATAACCTACGGTAGTTAAATTGTTTTGCGTAGGCCTCTCGGCAGGTGTAGTAGATGTTTTGTACATCGGCGAATACGGCAATTTTTTTCACTAGGCGCTCTCTTAGCGGTTGGCTATGAAATGGCTGGCGGCTATTTGATGTTGCAAGCATTATTACATGCTCCTATTAAAAAGCCCCGCTCTTGCTGATGTGAATAAGCAAAAACGGGGGCTAGCTTAAATTATGCTCACTACAGAGAGCGCAAAAACTTCAGCAATTGCTCTTGCTCTGCTGGTGTGGCCGTTTCAAAAGCCTCTCGTGCTGCGCTGGCTTCACCATTGTGCGCGCGCACTGCTGCGTCTAATCCTTTGGCGCGACCATCGTGCATAAATAGCACCGTGCTCTCGTCGGCTGGGCGAGATTCACGCTGAGCGACCGCATGTGCAGCATTTTTCTGGCCATTTACGATCATATCCATACTAAATGCGGCAACATCAGCGGTGCGGCCTAAACCCCACAGTGGCGTCGTTCTAAACAAGCCATCACCAAGGTCGTGGGTGAGTAAGTCTGAATATGGGCGAATCACATCACCTTTGGCTGTTATCTGTGTTTCGGTATGACAGCCGCTACATTGCATAGCGTTGTTGAACAAGTCTTCACCAGCCAATACATCAGCATCAAACAACAAACTCTTATCCCGCTGTGGCACCCCAACAAATTGGCTGTAGTTGGTGAGGCGTTCCACCATAGTGGCGTCAGGATTACTCACGCCAAAGTCGGTTGTTAGGGCAAAACGCACAGAGTCTTCAATCGTGGCGCGATTACCTTCCCAGCCAAACCCTGCTTTACCGGCAAAGTTAACTTGCTCTAACAAACCCAAACCAATAAGTGGCGGCGCAATACGTGGCCCAACATTGGGCACATCAAAGATCACCTGGCTACGGCCATCGTTAATATGGCAGCTTTCACAGGTGTTAAAGCCTGGATTAACATCGTCGCCAATGTTTACGCGTAAGTCTTCGTGTTGTTCAACAAAGTCTCGAACAACTTTTAACGATGAAGTGTGCTCGTGCTGCATAAATGCGGCTGCGCGTTCAAACTCGTTAGCACCAAAGGCATCGATACTTGCCTCGCCACCGAGTAAGGCGCGTGGATCGCTCGATTCTTTTGCCCAACCATGGCCTTTCACGTAGTAAAGCATTTGCGTGTAAAGGTTAAAGTCGGCGCTGTCTTTTGGAATAACGCGTAGTTCCCAGTCAATGTTTTGCCCATAAGACAGGCCTTGACCAAGGTTACAGATGGCGATGTTGCCACTGGCATCGCTTGGTGCACATTGATTGCTTAAAGAATGACGAGGGCTGCCGCCGCCGGCACGTTCTTCACTACCTTCAATGCCCGACCAGGTAATATCAATGGTTGAGTCGAGGGTTGAGTAAGACTCGTAAGTTAAATCCACTTGGAACAACAAGTCTTTACCGGGTTCGTCTTGCAACAAACTAATCGTGAAGCGTGGAACATTTTTAAAATGGCCAGCACTTTGGTTGACGGGATCGATACGCTCGTTAAATACGTTATGGTCGTTAAAAAATCCCTGTGGGTGTTGGAAGCGTAACCAGCCGGCAAAGTCTTCTGATTCGCCGGTGTAAGCACCATTCACGCAGCCTTTGTTTAAGCCATATAAAGCACTGTCGTGGTAAGCAAGCGCATCACCTAACTCATTTTCTAGTGGTGTGACTAGGCGCTCAAAAGACACATAGTAAACGCTGTTGCCTGTGAGCCAATCACTAGGCACGGTCATGGCTGCGCTGTCACCGTTACGCGTAGCTTCAACACTGCCAAGCAGTTTTAATCGGCCTTCGCTATTGTTGCGGAAGAATACCGTACGGGCATTGCTCCCCCATACTTTGCTGGCTAGTTCCGAGCCCGCTTGGAAGATCACTTGGTTATTCTGGGTATAGATATGGTAGCCATAGATTGGGATAGAGCCTCCGCTGTACATATCTGCGCAGGCTGGCACTACCGATTTCTGCCAAGTATTGTCGGCGAAACTTGCGCTAGGCAAGTCTGCCACCCACCATACGCTATTAATGCCGTGGCCGGAGGTATCGCCTAGATTGTTGTCTCCAGAGAAATAGTAAAGCGGTTCATTGTTTAAGGTGAGTTGTAAACTGCCATCTTGACGGGCACTAACACCTAATCCGCTTACGCCACTGGGGGCTTTAATCTCGCTGGCTGAGTTCACGATAAATGGAGGCCAGGTGGTGGCGCAGTTACCGTTACATTGGCTGGCACCTGCATTATCAACATCAAAGGTGTAAAGCGTTAGCCCTGGCTGGCTGGCATCGCTTCCTGCACTTAGGTAATTACCTAATACCGGGTCATTAACTAGAGTTACCGTGTCGTTGATAAAGGCTTCAACGTTTACACTCAAACTCGCTTCTACTCCAGTAAAGCTGTGGTCAGCGTTGGCTAATTTTGCTACTGCAGTATGAGAGCCTACTGCGAGGTCACTAATGGTGATGGCTGCACTTGAATACTGAGGCCCTAAGTCTTCGCCATCAATAACTAAGTGGAAGTGCTGCTCGCCTTCGGCAATTGGCCAGTTGCTAAGGCTTGGCGTAATAATCCAGTCTTCGCCTTGCTTAATCGTTGCTGGGCCGCTTAAGTTAATGCTTGGCTGGCTACCTGCTTGTACTTCTATTGTTGCAGAATCTTCTGCTGTCGCACCATCATTGTCGCTAGCTTCTACACGAAGTTGATAAACGCCAGCAATCACATTACTAATAGTTGTTGTATATGGCGCGCTATTGATTTCTGCAATTAAGCTTTCTGTTGCGTTGGGTGCTGCAGCGTAAAACCTTAGGCTTGTTATGCTGCCATCGCTGTCTTCTGCTGTCGCGCTTAAAGCAAGTGTTTCACCAGCAAGCACGGTATTTGTTGGGCTAGTGCTTAAACTGACGCTGGGAGCTTGGTTGCTTGGCGGGGTATTGCCTGCTAAAAACACTACGCCTTTTCGCTCAACAATAAATTGGCTTAGGCTATTGTCTTGAACTTTAAATTCTAGATCGTAGCTTTGGCCGAGTGCACCAGAGACATCGCGATAGTAGATGCCGCTGTCTAAGTTTGCTGAGCGGCAATCGCCATTAATACATAGGTAGTTCCAGTCAGCCGTCCAGCCCTGATCAACATGGTAAACCCGCATGGTATTGTCATCGATATAGCTTATGCCAAATTCTTCCGTAGGCTCTTCAGGTTGTTCGCTAGTGTTCACCGAGAAACTAGTGCTGTCGCTTGCTGTGACCGCTTGGTTATCGCTGGCTACAACACGCAATTGATAAGTGCCAGCGCTTAGATTGGTAATGTTTGTTTGGTAAGGGGCAGCGTTATCACTGGCCAGCAACTGTTCATTTGCCCCAGGAGCCGTTAGGTAAAAGTTGACTGAATTTATCGACCCATCACTGTCGTTAGCTGTTGCGGTGATAGTGACATCATCACCTTCGTTTAGCGAACCGTTAGGAGCGGATACAGACACAGTAGGTGGTTGATTGCTAGGTGGCGTTTCGCCACCACCTGTGCCTTGTTCAAATACTGCTGTATCGCTCACAATGTATTGGCTCAGTACCGCATCTTGAACTTTAAACTCGATGTCGTAGCTTTGGCCTAAAGTGGCACTTACTTCGCGGTAGTATTCGCCATTTTCTAGCGTAGCTGGTCGACAATCACCGTTAATACACAAGTAGTTCCAAGTCGCAGTCCAGCCTTCGTCGAGGTGATAAACACGCATGGTGGTGTCGTCTATATAGCTAATGCCAAAAGCTGGTTTTGGCTCTGCCACTGGCACATCTTTAATTACTACGTTTACCACTTCACTTAAAGTGGTTTCGCCAGTGATATCTGTGGCTAGTGCTTGAATGCTGCTTACATCGTTACCATCAACTTGGCTGGCAAGAGTAAAAACATAGGGGGCGGTAGTTGCTACCAAGTTTGCTTGGCTTTGACCATTTACCAGCAAGCTAACTGAGGCTATGCCATCACTGTCGCTAGCGCTCACTGTTACTTCTGTCGATTGGCCACGCACAATTTCGATATTGCCGCTGGCTTGAATTGCCACTTGGGTATTGGCACTAATCACTTCAAGATTAACACTGTGGTTACTGCTAGAGCCTGCTGCGTCTACGGCTGTAATCGTTAGATTATTGCTGCCAGCTTGTAAGTTGCTAGCGGCGATAGTCCAGTTGTAAACTGAATTGCCAAGATTTTGGCTAGGGTAGGCAATACCGTTAATGTTTAGGTCAACTAGACTTACTCCCTCTGGGCTATCAACAATGGTGCAACTGTAGTTGAGATCTTGCCCCTGGTTAATTGGGCTGCTGGGCTGTGCAGAACAATTTGAGAATACTGGACCATTGTTTTGCTCACCTGCCAAAATAAAGCCATTTTCTGAACTGACTAAATCAATAAAGTGCAGCTTAATTTCAGGGTTTTGTTGCACACGAGAGTCAGTGTATTTAAAGAAGTTAGCGCCCGCTTGGTCGGCAGCACTTTCCCACTGCGGTTGAGCGGTCCAGTCTGCGTTGATGTAATGCCATGCTTTATTGACTGTACGCATGATTTCGGCATTTTTTTCAGTAAACCAATCGAGGTTATTAACAATAGTTACTGGGTTAGCACTGCCTTGAGCAACTTGCTGACTCGAATTGAAGGGAAGTTTGTAGTCGTACTGCACACCTAGATCGCCATGTGGAGTAACTTCGGCAATAAACAGCGGTAAGCCTTCAATTTCGGCAATCTCGGCTTCTTCGTTAATATCACTGTTAAATTGCGATACCCCCACCCAATCTACATATTGTTTACCGGGCCAATACCCCTGTTCGGTATTGCCCAGAGCCTGATTACTCGGACGTCCAGTTCCGTGGTAGGCGTCTGATTGCCAAACATGAGCAACGTTAGTTACTCCCTGCGCGTCTAAAAAGCTGCGTACGTGTTTAAAAATGCCGCGGAAATGTTCGAAGCTTAAACCATGGGCATCGCCATTAAATTCATAACAGGTTCGCAAAAAGAAACCGGTTTCATTGTGAAGTTTGAAAAAATCAGCTAACTCAATTAACAGGTCGTCATAAGCGCCGTCGTTATATAAGCTGGGAGCTTGCGCGTTTCCAGGACAAAACATGCCAAGTGCTACTACTTCAGGTTGATAGTTTTCAATCACCCATTGCGCGTTTTGTACTCCTGATCCCCATTGGTTTCGGCGCTCACTATCGGCACAGCCTTGGGCTTGATTGGAGTTGTAGTTGTCGAGGTTTTTTAAGCCATCTAAACCTTTAAAACAGTAGTTGGTGACGTCTTCGGTCGCCCCGCGGGTGAGGGTGGTGTACATGGTAAAACCATGTGGACGAGGTAATGAAGGGTCGGCCATGTATTGCTCGATAGAGACTTGGTCCTGACCTAAAATAAATAAGCGTTTACCATCAACAGGTATGCTTGGCTTTCCTGCAGCGTAAGCATTGCTGACTATTAAACTTGCTCCAGCAATGAGTGCGCAGCGTAACAGGCTGAGTTGCGGTTTTTGTATGTCCATATATCTCTCGCATTTAGTTTGATTAGCTGTGCTAACTCGTAGTCAGCCGCTAAAAAAGGGTTCTAAATCTAATTTTTTGTTTTATTTCAGTTATTTAAATCTAAAGCCTGAATGTTTATCTCACTTTAATTTTCCTGCGGCGGCTACAAAATCACCACCTAAGGTTAAGTGTCTGTGACCTTGATCGGTGTAATTGTTAATGGCTTGTGAGCAGGGTCTTACAAATGGCGCTTTTCTAAATGAATAAACATCACCTGATGTGATAAAACATTTGTAACCGGTTTCATTGAGCGTCTAAAATTATAAAATGTATGCGGGATTTTGAGGAGCAGATCTGGCATAAGCATAGTGATGGCTTAAACGAGGAAAGCCGTCACTACGCTTAGAATATCGAGGTTACTTTTTCTCTATTGCGAACCCATCGACTCGAACTTCAAGTTCTTTGTCTAAGCTAAGTTCTTGGCTAGTGTCGACTTCTAATAAGCTAAATATCTCCACTTGGGTATTGTTACCAGTGTTGAAATCTACCGCGACCTGTCTGAAACACTTTTTATTATCGCCTTGAGGCGCAAGTGCTAGGTCTTTTACGTGCGCTTTAGCATCAGCTAACACGGTGCCTGCCAAAGGCGCATTGGGGATCACTTCGCGAACACCAAAGTGTAATTGAGTAGGAGAGTTAGCGCCTTTTTTGTCGCAGTAATAAAGTGAGAAGCTCATATCGGTATTGGCAGGTAAACCACTAACAATTTGGCTTAAGCCCGGTTTAGAGTTGAAGTCATGGTTTGATACGTCTCGCTTAAAGCGAAAACGAGAAGAACCCTCGTCACCAAAGGCACTATCTTTAGAGCTACCAACATCACCTAAGCCGCCACTTGAGTCTTCATGAGACAACCAAACCGAGCTTTTACCTTTATCTGCACGGTACTCGGTAAGCTGCGGATCTTGAACATAGGCCTGAGCCGAAAATGCTAAACAAGCAGTAAACATGGTGGCACTTAAAGCTAATTTTTTTTGTATGCGCATAGGTAGTCCCTTTAGTTACTAATAACGTCTCTCCAGATTAATTGTATTATTATATAATTTAACCGCGGTGTGCTGTGAGCATTCTCGCGTTTTTGAACACCTTTTATACATGTTAAAAGACCTGAATATGGCTACACTCTGAAAGGGGCTTTAGCGGGTAACTTTTTTTGTAAATCATTAAAAGGTAATGGCTTTTATCCGCAGATAGCCAACGAAGCTAGGGGCGCTACCTTTGGCTGAAAGGAGATAAAATACGGGCGACGCGGAATGAAAAAAGGCCGATTTCTCGGCCTTTTTATTTTGAACTAACGGGCAACAGCGTTGTTAGGCATTATCTGCCACTCGTGCATCTTGCACCTTCGTCATCAAGTCTTGGGCTTTCTTCATTACTGCGCCAGCTTCTTTGGTGCGGCGTTTTTTCAGCAAGTAATCAGAGAAGCGAAGGTATTTGTTAGCCATTGTTTGGCGAGTTTCAATTAAGTGAGAAAAATCGTCGGGCAAGTCTTTAGCCATGCTGTCTACTTCTTTGGCCATTTTATCTAGGGTTTTCACCCGAGTAAGGCCATTGATACGCTCTTGTAATTGACTAAAGTGGTTTTGGTAAAACACTTCAGCAGCTTGATAGGGAAACTCTGCTTCTTGCTCATCGGCGATAGCTTGTTTGTAGCTAGCCATAGCTGCAATGGCCGTTTTTAGCTCAAGTGCTCGAGCAATACGCTCTTGCTGTTGTTCGCTGTTGGCGAAGAAGGTTTCACCTGTTTCAATCATTTGCGCTAACGCAACCACATCAAGCTGGTCGGCCGCTTTATCAAATAACTGAGTAAATACCTGTTCAGATTTTTCGTTAGGCGCAAACTGGTAGTCAGTTCTCACTTGCAGCAAATCTTGGTAAATCGTGTAAACGTCATCGCCATCTTCACTATGTTGATAACGACCTTGCTCTAAATGTAAGTCGAGTCGCTGAACCAATGCTTCAACCGTGCCCATCCACCCTTGGTTCACGTCTTCAGCAATTAAGGCCAAGCTGTATGAATCTGGGTAAATGCGGTTTACTTCCTGCAGCAAAGATTGGATAGCGTAATAATCTGGGTAAGCGTTTTGGCGATTATTAAGTAAATCGTCGATTTGTTTCTCGTAAAAATCGATCACCAAACGTTGCTTGTCTCTTAGCAAGGCTTGTTTTGGCACATGCTGTTTTGCCGGAATGGTATTTAGCATAGGCAAAAACTGCTGCGGGCTTAAGCTCACTAAGTCTTGATTGGCTGAGTTCTCTCGCTGTAGTCGGCTTAATTCTTGTTGGCTATGCTTTAGCTGACCATCCATTTGCTGGAAACCATAACTGAGCGCACCGGCAACACCAACAATGGCAATCACACTTAAGCTGGGCTTTAAAAAGCTTTGGGTAAGGCTTTTTTCGATTTGGTCTAAATCGGTTACTCGTTGTTTTAGATTGAAGTTGAGACCGCGCTTCAACTTACCCCAACGTAACAAAGGCGCATGCTTTGGCTTACTAGGAGTAATGTTTTCTTTAGCCGCCTGGTTAGCGGTTTTGCGATTGAAGGGGTGTTTACTCGACAACAACTCGTAGGCAATACAACTAAACGCAAATACGTCGTCTGCAATGCTTGGTGCGGCGCCATCTAACAACTCTGGCGAGGCATAAGTTGGTGTAAATCCGCTAACTGGTGAAGTTTCTTCAGGTTTGTCGGCAGCGTATTGATCGGCATTTAGGTTGAGTGCGCGAGATACACCAAAGTCAAAAATCTTAATGGTGCCATCTCGCGATAACATGATGTTACCCGGTTTTAAATCGGCGTGTACTACGCCATTTTGGTGGGCATAACGAAGCGCCGAGGTTAACTGAGTGAGCAGCGCCAAGCTGCTTTTAAAGGTAAGGCCATTGGGGCGATGACTTTTAATGACTTCATCAAGTGTTTGCCCATCTAACCATTCCATAACCAGGTAGTAATCTTCTTGATCTACCCCGAAGTCATGTACTCGGATGATATTTGGGTGGCTTAAGCGCTGAGTCTTGCGTGCTTCTCGGATAAGAATTCGAGCAGCATCTGGCTGGTCATGAAATTCTTTCTGCAGCAATTTGATGGCTACATAAGGTTGGCTGTCACCAGCTGCTTCTAGCAACAAGTCTTTTGCTCGGTAAACATCGCACATGCCACCATGACCCACTAGGTCTTCGATTTGGTAGCGCTTTTTAATCACCCGATTTATCACTTGCTCTTTGTTGGAGCGTGCATTGGTTTTTTTGCTTGTTGCTGTTTCGGTGTTGTTTACAACGGTTTTATCTGATGCCGTTGAGCTTGCAGTTTTATTTTCAGCCTTGGTGTTTGGCGAAGCAGCTTGATCTTTGTTTGCATCATCCATGAGTACTACCCTAATTCGCTAGCCATATACATTACTTTAATAATGCATGACAAATATATTAATTAAATTTTACCGTTTATTTAGAATTCTTTAGATCTTGTTATTTATATTACTTTTAAATTACTTGTAGCCATACAAGAACAATATTCATGTTATTTAAAATGACTATTGCGTTTGTTTGTTTTTTGTTCACTGTAAAGAAATCCGACACTCAATGCAGCTAAAACAAAGGCTTGGATGCTAACAATAAAAATATCAAAACACAAAGAAAGCCAGAAAAATTTTATTGTTAAAATTATTATAATCTCTATTGATTGGATTATTTATTAAGTGTAATAATAGCGGCTCTTTTTCTAGTGATATCTAAATCACTAGTATTTTTGAGGGAATGGGTTCTTCTCAAAATAAAAAGACTTCTAAGGGACGGAAGATTATGAATTTGAGTTTATCTGTGATTAGTTATCACAGATTTACCTCTGGTGTGGAAGAGAAGAAGACGCTCTCTACTACGTCAGGGGAGTCAGTTATTACCATTGGTAGGGCAAGCCAATGCTCTTGGTGTTTGCTCGATCCAGAAAGAGTTATCTCTAGTCGTCACGCGCGTATTGAGTCAAACAATGGGCAGTTTTGGCTATACGATACGTCTACCAATGGCGTGTTTGTTAACCGCTCGGTAGAGGCCTTAGCAAAAGACCAGCCTTATCAGCTTAACGACGGTGATACCTTAGCAATTGGCGACTACGAAATAGAAGTGGCGATATCCGCTCAAGCTATTGCTCAGCAAGCGCCAAGCTCTGCTCAGGTAGCCACAGCTGCTCCTACTGTTCAAGCTCCCGCTGCAATGCCAGCAACTAATCTTGAAGAAGATTTTGGTGTATTGGCTGAACCAGAGCCTATTGCAAACAACAGCAGTAGTTTAGACGCTAAGCTTAATGCCAATCTTGATGACGCTTTTGCATTGCCGCAATCGATGAATGATGAGCAGTCCAGCATTCCGGAAGATTGGAATGCTTTGTTTGCCAGTCCCGCTCCACAAGAACCCGTTGCCGTTAGCGCTCCGCAGCAACCCGCTGCCGTGCCAAGTGCTGCTGTTCCTGAAGTTAAGCAGCCTGCGGTAGCAGAGCCAGTTGCTGCAGTAGCAAATACAATGGCCAATGATCCACTCGCTTTTGCAGCTGCTACTACCAAGCAAGCTACTCCGGCAGCGCCTGCAGCTGCCGTTAAACCACAGTATTCTAGCGCAGATGAGCAAGCTCATCTGGCCGCATTTTTGGAAGGAATGGGAATATCTCCCGAGCTAGTTTCTCAGGATAACCCTGTACGTTGGTGGCATCAGTTGGGCGTGATAACTCGCGACTCCCTTGATGGCATCATGAATACCTTACACAATCGCGCAGCCTTTAAAGAGAACAGTCGCATCAATCAAACGACTTTCAGAAGGAATGAAAACAACCCGCTTAAGTTTTCTACTAATGCAGAAGATGCCATTCATAACTTATTACAACGCAAAACGGCTGGATTTTTACCGCCAGAACGAGCCGTTAAAGAAGCGTTTATCGATTTAGAGCGCCACGAGTATGCGCTGTTATCTGGGGTTGAAGGTGCAGTAGCAGGTGTTATGCAGCTGCTCGACCCTAAATCGATAGAATCCAAAGATCAGAACGCCAAAGGGATTGCCAAGATGTATTCGGCAATAGAAAAGCATAAAAGCTGGAACCGTTACTGTTCGATCTACAGTGATTTGGAAAATGAGTTTAGCCAAAACAGCAATGCCTTCTACATGGAAGATTTTGCCAAGGCTTATGAATCAACCTTAAAAAGCATAGAGCAAAAGGGACAACGATGAGCAAAGTAGGGAAATTAGTACTTAGTGTGCTACTGAGTATGTCAATGTTGGGCTGTACTGTAGCCAACTACGTAGTCGAACCATATTCAAAGCTACAGTTTCATGTAGCCAACAATGTTAACCCAGATATCACCGGCCGAGCTTCGCCTGTGGTGGTTAAAGTATTTGAGCTGTCTTCACGCACCTTGTTTGATAGCCAAGATTTCTTCGCCTTGTACGATGACGCTTCACAAGTGCTTGGCCCTGATCTAATCAATCGCACCGAGTTTGAGTTTGAACCCGGTAGCCAATTTGAATACAAGCTTTCTTTATCGCCTGGCGTTCGTTATGCCGGCGTGCTTGTCGCCTACCGAGACATTGACACCGCCAGCTGGCGTGAAGTGGTCACTGTCGACCCTACTAATTACAAAACCTTTGATGTTCACGTAGGTGAGCTCGCTGTATTTGTTGGCAATCCATAAGCAGTATTTCGGGATTAAACATGAGTGACTTTTGTCGTGTCGCGTGGAGCGA
The DNA here is from genome assembly GCF_019670105.1 of Agarivorans albus. NCBI lineage: Bacteria > Pseudomonadati > Pseudomonadota > Gammaproteobacteria > Alteromonadales > Alteromonadaceae > Agarivorans > Agarivorans albus. The sequence goes on from NZ_AP023032.1 coordinate 161,849, forward strand.
GGGGATGTTTTTGCGTCCTCAACACTTTCAGCAGCAAGAACGCAGTTTGAATTTTCAGTTGCAGCAGAATTTGTTGCAGCAATCCAGCTACTACTGGGGAGTAACAGAGCTAAGTGTAGACCGCTCCCTACTAAGTAACGGTAAATTCGGCTTAAGTAGTATTAGGGCGTGTTTGCAAGATGGTGCGGCAATGGTTAGCCCCACTCGTGATCCTTTGCCGGAAGCGTTATCGCTGGACAGCAGTATTCGAGATCAGTTGGTGTATTTGGCGTTACCTACCGAAAAGTCCAATGGACTGAATGTATCGGCACAAGGTCGTAGTGTGACTCGCTACCGTTTTGTTGATCATGAAGTGGTAGATACCAACATTGGTAACGACGCGGTGGAAGTGTTGCAACTAGCCCAGGCTGGCTTTGAGCTTAAGTTAGAAAGTGACAACTTATCGGGCTACGACACCTTAGCTATCGCTAAGATCATTGAAGTTTCGGAAGAGGGGCAAGTTAGCCTCGACGAGAAATTTATTCCCGCAAGTTTAAATGCGCAAGCTAACTCGGTGCTTAAGCAACAATTGGCCGAAGTGCATGGCATGTTACGCCAACGTGCTGAAGCCTTAGCTGCACGTATTGGCGCAGGCCAGGGCAGTGCCAGCTCAATTGCAGATTTTTTAATGTTGCAGTTATTAAACCGATACGACGCATTGATTGCTCACATTCTAGCAACTAACGGCTTACACCCAGAACGATTGTTCCAGGAGTTAGCGGGTTTGGCCGGCGAGTTAGCCACTTTTTCTAGCAAAGATAAACGCGCTCCACAGCTCCCTAGTTATCAACACGATGAACTCACTCGTGTATTTGGCGATGTGATGGTGGTGCTTAACCAGTTTATGAGCATGGTACTGGAGCAAACGGCAGTACAAATTGCACTGGACGAAACCAACTACGGTATCCGAATTGCTCAAGTTCAAGACAAAGGTTTATTAGAACGCGCCGAATTCGTGTTAGCGGTAAACGCCAACATCAGCCCGGATGAACTGCGCAAGCGCTTCCCTGCTCAAGTGAAAATCGGACCGGTTGAACACATTCGAGATTTGGTGAATAACCAGTTGCCAGGTATTTCTGCCATTGGCTTACCGGTAGCGCCGCGACAAATTCCATATCACGCCGGCTTTCACTATTTCAAATTGGATAAAAGCAACGATTACTGGTCACGGCTTAGTGCCAGTGGTGGCGTAGCCATCCATCTGTCGGGTAACTATCCCGAGCTTGAAATGCAAATTTGGGCAATTAGCCAGTAATTAATGTTCCAAGGATGAAATAAGATGTCAGAAGCGACAGTAATGAAGCCTCGACCTGGGAGTCGCGGTGGCAATAAGCCAGTAAGCGACTTGGGCAAAATTGCAGCTTCAGCAGCAGAGGCTGAATGCACCGTAGTGATTACGCCTTCTAAAAACAAAGAGCGTGGTGTGCAATTGCCAAAGTTTGGCGATAACCCGCTGATTGATGAAGCTAGTGCACTTTTGTCGATGGTGGGACAGATTCGTTGCACCGTAAAACACGGCGACATCGCTTCATTGCGTCAGGTTTGTATCGATAAAATTCGTGACTACGAAGCCAACTTACGTCACCAGCAGGTGAGTGCCGAAATTATCGAAGCTTCTCGCTACTGCGTATGTTGTTTTATTGATGAAACGGTATTAAACACCAACTGGGGTGGCCAGTCGGTATGGGCCAGCGATAGCCTGTTGTCTACGTTTCATTCGCAAACGTGGGGCGGTGAACACTTCTTTACTTTGTTAGATGAAAACCTTGCTGCACCGCACGCTAAACCTCAGTTGCTTGAGCTGCAATACTTGTGCTTGTCACTCGGTTTTGTTGGCAAAATGCGCGTAGAAGAACGCGGCCAAGACAAACTTGAAGAATATCGCCAGCAGGCTTTTGAGCGTTTACAAGCTATTCATGGCGAAGCCGATATTGAGCTTTCTCCCAAAAGCCAAGCCAGTGTGAGCATTGGCAGTGAAGCTAATGGCGGATTACCTATCTGGGTGATTGCCGCAATATTTGGTGTATTGCTGTTGTCTATCTATATGGCTTGTAGCTATTTCATTAACAGCTACTCAGACCAAGTTTTCAACCAAATTAATACCTTAGCCCGCTGGGAAAGCACCACCACCAATACTGCTGAAGTTGATGAACAACAAGTATTGATGTTGCAACAACGCTTGCAAACTGAAGTAGACCGCCAGCTGCTTGAGATTGTACCGCTGAGTGACCGGATTCGGATCACCATCAACTCAAGTGAGCTATTTAGCCCTGGCAGCGCCGAAGTGAAGTCTTCGGTAGTTCCTGTTCTGCAAAAGCTATCGCGGGCGCTTGAGTCCACCACTGGCCGAGTGCTGATTACCGGCCACACCGATAACCAACCTATTTTCACTAGTCGCTACCCTTCAAATTGGCACTTATCTTTGGCTCGCGCCACTGCCGTTGCCAACAGTATGTCGATAGGCACCTTGCTACAAGGGCGCTTATGGCCAGAAGGGCGAGGTGATTCAGATCCTCGAGCGAGTAACAACACCGAATCTGAGCGTGCGTTGAACCGTCGAGTAGAGATTGATTTGCTTTATTAAGCAAACTTAAAGGATTGAGAAATGTTTAACAGTTTGTTTTTTCAACGCTTAGTACAAATGCTTAAATCTAAATGGGCAATTACCTTGCTGGGTTTTTTGGCGCTGGCCTTTTTGATCTGGTTTGGCGGACCATTGATTGCGATTGCAGGTGCCGAGCCTTTAGGTAGCGCCAGTGCTCGATGGTTCACCATCATTACGCTGGCATTAATCTGCATTATCTATCAGTTTTGGCAGCACGTTCGTAGCACTAAGCAAAATCAAGAAGCGGTGCAATCGTTACTAGATGGTCAAGATGAGCATGGCGATGACGAAGAAAGCCGCCGTGAGGTTGAAACCTTACGCGAGCGCGTAGTTACCGCTTTAGACGTACTTAAAAATTCAAGTTTGGCTAAGGGCCAAGGGGTATATCAGCTTCCTTGGTACATTATGATCGGCCCTCCTGGCACTGGCAAAACAACCGCGCTGCAAAACTCAGGTTTAGAGTTTCCACTAAAAGACAAGCTAGGTGATGACCCATTAGCTGGTGTTGGTGGTACCCGCCATTGTGATTGGTGGTTTACTAACAAAGCGGTACTTATTGATACCGCCGGCCGCTATACCACCCAAGACAGCAACAGCGCTAAAGACTCTCGAGCTTGGTTAGGTTTTTTAGGCCTACTTAAAAAATACCGTACTAAACGTCCGATTAACGGCGCAATTGTTACCGTTAGCTTGGCTAGCCTAATTCAACAAACTCGTACCGAACGCAACTTGCATGCGCGTGCGATTAAGCAACGTATTCAGGAGCTTAAGAACCAATTAGGTATGCAGTTCCCGGTTTATGTGGTGCTTACCAAAGCTGACTTGATTGCCGGCTTTAGTGAGTTTTTCGCCGACTTAAACGCTAACGAACGTGAGCAAATTTGGGGGATTACTTTCCCGCTTACTGCTGAGAATGCTGACACTGGCGTAGTGGGTTTATTTAATCGTGAATTCCACGGTCTTTTGAAACGCATTCAAACTCGCTTAAACGTTCGTTTACAGCAAGAGCGCGATATTGATAAGCGTACTTTAATGTACGAATTCCCTAAGCAAATGCATCTGTTGCAATCAAGCATTGATGATTTCTTAAAGGAAATATTCTCGCCAAATGCCTTTGAAGAAGCGCCGATGTTGCGCGGTTTGTATATTGCGAGTGCTACCCAAGAGGGTAAACCGATTGACCGGGTTATGGCCGAAACCTCAAATGGCTTGGGTTTAGGGCAAGTACCGCTAAAACAGCAAGGTGGAGAAACTAAGGGCTACTTCATTAAGCGTTTGCTTGAAGACGTGATTTTCCCAGAAAAATTTGTTGGTTCGGTGAATCGTCACCACCAAAAACATTCAATGTGGACACGACGCATTGTTGCTGGCGGCTGTGTGGTTAGCTTACTTACCTGTAGTTTGCTGTGGTACAACAGTTACAGTTGGAACAAACAATTGGTTGATACCAGCGAAGCGGCTGTAGATCAGTATAAGGCCATTGTTAAACCTGGTTTGTCTACCGATACCGACGTAATTACCTTGGTTCAGGCACTTAACGCTTTACGCGATTTACCGGCCGGCTTTAGCCAGCAATTGGTGAATGAAGATGTTCATCGCATGGGGCTTTATCAGGGTGAAAAAATTGGCCAACCGGCACAAATGGCCTATCAGCGAGCATTGCAAGGTTTCTTTGCTACCTACTTAACTGAGTCGCTTACTCATGAGCTGGCCGAGAACGAAGAATACCTCGAGTACCTCTACGAAACGCTTAAAACCTATTTGATGATTTACGATGCCGAGCACCGTGAAATTGAACAAATATATAGCTGGTTTGAGATTTTTTACGAGCGCCGTTTACCGGGTGAAATTAACCAAGGCCTTCGCCAAGACTTAATGGCTCATACTCGCAACCTGTTTGCTGAAGGAATTAACCTTATCCCGGTTAATGACAACTCGATTGCTCAAGCGCGTAGCGTGTTAACCCGTATGCCTTTGGCCGAACGCGCCTATCAACGTTTACGTATAGAGTTTTTGTCTAGCCACGTAGCCGACTTTAGATTGAGTGATGTGTTTGGTCGCCAAGGCCGCCAAGTATTCATCCGCAATAGCGGTGAGCCGTTACATGAAGGCATTCCTGGCCTTTATACCTACAGCGGCTTCCACGGTTTGTTCCGCATTGAAAATAACCGCATTGTAAAACGCTTGATGGAAGACAGCTGGGTATATGGCGACAGCTTATCGATAGATGAAGCAACCCGTGATGAAGTGGTTAAAGCGGTGAGTGAGCGTTACTTCCGAGATTACGTTTTTGAGTGGGAGCAATTGCTGGCCGACGTGCAACTTCGCCCTTACGCTTCAGCTAAAGATGGCGCAGTGCTAGCTAAGAACTTAACTGGCTCTGAGCGACCTCTGCAAAGCTTTATTCTGGCTGTACAGAAAGAGCTACGCCTTACCGAAGTGGCAATGAGTGACAACACTAAAATGGCCGGTGAAGTGGCTGGCAATGTTGCTGACGTTGCATTGAAAAATCAAAAAGCACGGATTAACCGTTTCTTACCAAACGATATGTCCAAGGCAAAATTAGCCTTACCTGGCGCAGAAGTAGAAGCAGAATTTGAAGACTTCTTGAACATTAGCGAAGCCGATCTAGAAGGCATGCATGTCTCTTTACTGCAACTACGTGACTATCTAGAAGTACTGTCTGAGTCAAACAACAAACGGGCTTACACCAGTTTGATGGATGACAACAGCCAAGCTGCTGTTACTAGTGCGTTACGTCGCTCTCGCAAAGATTTACCGGCGCCGTTTTCAACCATGCTAGGCGAGCTCTCTAGCCAAACCTCTTCGTTGGCTAAACGTGGCGCTCAGGTACATGTTAATGCGATTTGGAAAGACAGTGTTTACAAAGAATATCGCGCAGCGATTCGTGGAAAGTATCCCTTTGATAGCAAAGCGGCTGATGAAGTTCGCCTAAAAGACTTTGGTCGCTTCTTTGGTTATGGCGGCACAATGGATACCTTCTTTGAGCGTTACTTGAAGTCTTCCGTTGATACCAGCAAACGTAACTGGAAGTTAGAGCGTTCGGTAGGCATCGACCCAGGCTCACTAAAAGTGTTCCAACAAGCTCGCCGTATTCGCGACGTATTTTTTGAGCCTGGCTCGCAAACGCCGCGGGTGGAGTTTGGCCTTAAGCCGCTTTACTTAGATGGCCACATTAATAACTTCCGGGTTGAGTTGGGCGAACAAGAATTGGTATATCGCCATGGTCCGCAGCGTACCTCTCACTTTATTTGGCCAACTGACTCTAGCCGTAGTACCCGTTTAGCTTTTGTACCGCCTAAATCGGGTCACTCTATTTCAGAGACTTACCCAGGGCATTGGGGCTTGTTCCGCATGCTTGATGGTTTAGCTAAGCAGCGCCCTGACTCACGTAAAGATAACGTGTTGGATATTGAGTTCAAGGGTAACAAAGTGCAGTTGGAGTTGATTCCAACAACCGCTATGCACCCATTCTGGTCTAAAGACTTAGCGAGGTTCTCATGTCCAGTAACGCTGTAAATGGTTTTGGTTATTTTGGCAAAGTGCCAGCACGTGGTGACTTTATTCAAAGCCATTTACCGAGTGATTTTGTTGCCAGCTGGAGTGAATGGTTGCAGGCCGTTATCGCGGTAAGCCGTGAGCAGCAAGGCGAGCGTTGGTTAGATTGCTACCTAACCAGTCCTATTTGGCACTTTGCTCTCTCCGCTGGGGTATGTGGTGAGTCTGCCATTGCTGGCACCTTAATGCCGAGTGTTGACCAAGTAGGCCGACACTTTTACTTCACTATGGCCAAACCGATTAACCAAGTACCGGTTGATGTATGGCAGCAGCGTGAGTGGAGCGAGCTAAGTGAAGAAAAAGTATTAAAGCTGCTGGATGATGATACCGACGTAGTTCGCTGGGCAGAAAGCGTGGCAGAACTGGATTGGTTAGATGGCATCAAAGCCGCTAACCCATTGCTTAACCATGCTAAGCAGAGCGAGCAATTAGTGTTGCAAAGTGAGCAGGCGATTAGCGCTGAACATTTACTGCATCAGCAATTACGTAAGCGTTTAGATCGTTACTGCATCTGGTGGACTAACGGCTCTGAGCTAGTTCCTGAGTGCAGTTTGGTGAGCGAAAGTTTGCCATTAGTGAGCCAATTTTCAGCCATGTTAGATGGTCAATGGGAGCAATGGGGATGGTAGCTAGTCCAACTCTGATGGATGGATTTTTTGTTAGTTTTGCGCAAACCCATCCTGGCAAGGTTCGCCCTTACAACGAAGATGCAGTGCTTGATTTACGTGAAGAAGGCGTATGGGTAGTAGCCGACGGCATGGGTGGACATGCAGCGGGTGATGTTGCTAGCCAAATGGTGATTGATAGTGTGAAGCAGTGTGTTGAGCAAACCCCAGCAGCCAGCTTAAGCATCGATTGTTTACGTAAGGCCTTGTTGCAAGCTAACCAGCAAATCATCAATTTTTCGCAGCAACACCTCGATGGAAAAACCGCTGGCAGTACCGCTGTTTTACTGCATGTGCGCGATGGTTTTTATCATTGCTTGTGGGTGGGTGATAGCCGTATCTACTTGATGCGCCAAAATCATTTACAGCGTAAAACCCGCGATCATAGCCAAGTAATGGACATGGTGGAGCAGGGGTTAATCCCTGAGTCTGAAGCGGAAGATCATCCTCTTTCAAATGTTATTACTCGCGCCATTGGCGTAAGTGATGAACTCACCGTTGACCAAAATTCTGGTCAGCTATTGCCTGGCGACCAGTTTTTATTGTGCTCAGACGGTTTAACTAAAGAGCTTAACGACACCGATTTAGCCATGTGCATGCAAGCAAATAGCGTCTCTGATATTGGCTTGGCTTTAATGCATTCAGCACTGGTAAAAGGCGCTAGCGATAACGTGAGCTGTGTACTGGTTAAGGTGAGCCAAAGCGATGCTGATAGCGAAGAAGAGCATTGTGATGACACCGTGCCGGTGTTTTTTAATCGTCGTAATTCGGTGAGAGGCTAAGCGAATGTTTCAAGAATTGTCTGATATTGATTTTGAAAAACTTGCACAGCCTGTGTCAGAAGACTTACCAACCGGTGAAGACCCACGTTTAGATGCGTCACCTTTATCTACGTATTTTACCCTCAAAGATGTGCGTAATACGGCTCGCGCCGCGGAACGTAATGCTTTGGTGGATAACGAACCCTTACTTAGCTTTGCTAATGAGTGGGACCCGATTATCAATCAAGTACCTGAAGTACTGGTTGAAAGCTGTAAAGACTTAGAGTTAGCGGCTTGGTTAATCGAAGGTTTAGTGCGCCGCAAAGGCTTTAAAGGCTTACGCCAAGGCTTTGATATTGCCCGCACCTTAATTGAAAACCATTGGGAACATTTATATCCAAGCCCTGATGAAGATGGCTTAGTGACACGTGTTGCTCCGTTAGTTGGCCTAAACGGCTACGACGGCGAAGGCACTCTGTTAATGCCAATTGCCTGCGTGCCACTCACTGACCTAATCGAAGAGCAGCCGTATTCGCTGTGGGAGTTTGAACAAGCCAGTGAAGTTGAGCGTTTAGAAGAAACTAAGCGCAACCAGCGCCATGCTTCTGGCGCAGTAAAGCTTGAAGACATCACCCTCACAGTAAAAGCCACCAGTACCGCGTTTTTCACAGAATTACTGCAAGACATTGAAGCGGCTTCTCAAGCCTATTTGCAGTTATCTGCAGCAATGGATGAAGCGGTGGGTGAGCCACAACCTAGTTCGCACATAGTTAAGCGTTTAACCGATTGCATGGAGGCAGTGCGTTACTTGGCTGCCGACAAACTTAGCGCGGTTGAGCTTGAAACGGTAACTGAAGAAACACTAACAGAATCTGATGAACAGTCCGGTGAGGCAGTGCCAGAAGGACCCAGTAATCAACTAAGAAATCGCGCAGACGCGATCCAACAACTCGGCAAGATTGCTGAGTTCTTTAAGCAAACCGAGCCTCACTCGCCAATGGCTTATGCCATTGAACAAGTGGTTCGTTGGAGTGGAATGAGCTTGCCAGATCTATTGCAAGAACTGATTTCTGACAACGATGCTCGGACCGGTTATTTCCGATTGACTGGTATTTCATCGGAATCACAGGACTAACGTGGTGCTTAGCGCTCTGCGTGTTAATCAAGAACAAGGAGATTGATATGGACAGTATCCACGGCAAGTTGTCTCGGGTACGCAAGCCACGAGTTCACATCACTTATGATGTAGAAACTGAAGGGGCTGCAGTTAAAAAGGAACTACCTTTTGTAGTAGGTGTTATGGGCGACTTTGCGGGTGACAACACCGCAGCCTTAAAGCCACTAAAAGACCGTCGTTTTATCCAAATTGACCGTGATAACTTCGATGACGTACTTAAGCGCATGAATCCTAAACTGGAATTTAAAGTTGATAACAAGCTGGCTGATGATGATTCACAAATGTCAGTAGCGCTTGAGTTCAGCTCAATGAAAGATTTTGATCCAGCAGCGGTAGTTAACCAAGTTGAGCCATTACGTAAGTTAATGGACACCCGTAATAAACTACGTGACTTAATGACTAAGGTTGACCGCTCAGAAGATCTGGAAAACATCTTAGAAGAAGTGCTTAACAATACTGATTCTCTGCAGAAGCTAAAAGGTGAGCTTGAAAAAGAACCTAGTGCGGAGGGGTCAGAATGAGCGTAGAAAGCCAAACTACTCTAGATCCAAGTGTTGAAGAAGCACAAGGTTCAATTTTAGAACAAGCGATTGGTGCCACTAAGCAAACAGATAGTTCTCGTTCAGAAGAATTATTACGTACGCTTACCGATGAAGCGTTAAAAGGAACAGTGAGTTGGAACAAAAACTTAACTGTAACTTTTAGAGAAGCCATTGCTGGTATTGATGAGCTAATTTCTAAGCAGCTTGCTGAAGTGATGCACCACGAAAGCTTTCAAAAGCTAGAAGGCTCTTGGCGTGGTCTTAACTACTTGGTGATGAACTCTGAAACCAGCCAAACACTTAAGATCCGTGTGCTTAGCATGAGTAAAAAAGAGCTGCACAAAGATTTAAGTAAAGCGGTTGAGTTTGACCAAAGCCAGATCTTCAAAAAAGTGTACGAATCTGAATTTGGCACGCCAGGCGGCGAACCTTATGGTGCCTTGGTGGGCGATTACGAATTTACCAATCACCCAGAAGACATTGAATCGTTAAGCTTAATGTCGAACGTTGCTGCCGCTGGTTTTGCGCCGTTCTTATCAGCTTCTTCGCCAGCCTTGTTTGGTTTTGATAACTGGACAGAACTTAGTAAGCCTCGTGATTTAGAAAAAGTATTTGAGTCTCTTGAATACACTAAATGGCGTTCATTCCGCGAAAGCGATGATTCACGCTTTGTAACCTTAGCGATGCCTCGTGTATTAGCACGTTTACCTTACGGTGAAGCAACTACACCAATTGAAGAGTTCAACTACGAAGAATTCGAAGTTGATCAGCAAACCGGTATGGCACAAACCACCGAGCACGACGAGTACTGTTGGATGAATGCTTCTTACGTACTGGGTGTACGTATGACTGAGGCCTTCGCTAAATATGGTTTCTGTACGGCAATTCGCGGCGCTGAAGGTGGCGGTAAAGTTGAAAACTTACCTTCTCACCTATTTGTATCTGACGACGGTGACCCAGATCTTAAGTGTCCTACCGAAATTGGTATTACCGACCGTCGCGAAGCAGAGCTTAGCAAGTTAGGTTTCTTACCGCTTTGTCACTACAAGAATACTGATTACGCGGTGTTCTTTGGTTCGCAGACTTGTCAAAAACCGAAGAAATACGATAACCCAGATGCAACAGCAAATGCGGCTATCTCATCTCGCCTGCCTTACATGATGGCCACCTCTCGTTTTGCCCATTACCTAAAAGTAATGGCGCGCGACAAGATTGGTAGCTTTATGGAAGCCGAAGACGTTGAAAACTGGCTTAACCGCTGGATTCTTAATTACGTGAATGCTTCTGAGGGCGGCGGTCAAGAAATCCGAGCTAAATACCCATTGGCTGACGCCAAAGTTCAAGTAAAAGAGATTCCGGGTGCGCCTGGTTCGTACAACGCAGTTGCGTGGTTACGTCCTTGGTTACAAATGGAAGAACTGACTACTTCACTGCGCTTAGTCGCAAAAATCCCTGAAATCGGCGGATAACTAGATTGCGGGTCGCAAGGCCCGCCTTATTACTATGACCATGAGCCAAACTTTACCACCACTGAGTTTTGTGGATAGCCAGAGCCTGCATCAAGTTGAGTTAGATACTCAACATGTTGATGTGGATTGGTGTGCCCAGAGCCAAGTGGTGGATAAGTTTTTAGCGGCAGAAGACGCCTATCTAGCACTGCGAATTTGGTTAGAACGTGACAATCAACAGTATGACGCGGCCTGGACGGCGGAAACCCTAAGGCCGATTTTGCTGCGTGCCATTCGTGACATTGATGAGCGTTTAAATGACCAAGTGAACGCGATTATTCACCATCAACGGTTTCAGGACTTAGAAGCCAGTTGGCGCGGGGTGAAATACCTTACAGAGCATTCAGGTACTCAAGATCACAGCCTGGTTGCCAAGGTTAAGTTAATTAGCCTTAACTGGCGCGAGCTTTGCCGCGATGTATCACGTGCCATCGAGTTTGATCAAAGTGAACTGTTCAAGCTTATTTATACCAATGAGTTCAACATGCCGGGCGGTGAGCCCTTTGGCATGATTGTGGGTGACTACCAAATCTCGCACAAAGCCAAACGTGGCATGCCTACTAACGACATTGATGCGCTGCGGGCAATTAGCCATGCAGCAGCTGCCGCGTTTGCGCCTTTTGTAACTGGCGCTGCGCCATCAATGTTTGGTGTCGATTTCTTCAGTGAGCTGGCATCAGTTCGAGATATTAGTGCGCAGTTTTCGCAAGCTGAATACATCAATTGGCGCAAGCTGCGTAGCCAAGAAGACTCCCGCTTTTTAGGCATTACCGCGCCCAATATTCTAATGCGTGAGCCCTATCAACAAGATGGCCGTCGCCAAGAAGGCTTTATGTTTGTTGAGCAAGTTAACGATGCCGAAGGTGACTACCTATGGGGCAACGCCGCATATGGTGTTGCTGCCGTGGCCTTACGTGCTTTTAAAGAATCTGGCTGGTTTAGCCAAATTCGTGGCTTGCAGCCAGGCCAATACAAGCATGGTTTGGTATTCGATTTACCCAGTTCTCGCTTTAAGTTTTCGCGCCATATGCGCTCGGCTAAGCCCTCGGTGAATTTGCAAGTTGGCGACCGTTTAGAGAAGCAATTGTCTGACAGCGGTTTTATCCCTGTGTCTACAGTTCCGCATACAGAACACCTAGTTTTGTATAGCAATGCCTCCGTCAACTTACCGAAAAACTACGACAGTTTATCGGTAGCGGTAAATGCGCGCTTATCGTCGATGTTGCAATACGTATTGTGTGTTTCTCGCTTTGCTCACTACTTAAAAGTGATGGGGCGAGATCGAGTCGGTTCATTTGATAACGCTAACTTGATTGAGCGTGACCTGCAAAGTTGGTTGCATGCTTACACCACCGCCTCTGATGAAGCCTCCGACGAGATTCGAGCGCGTTATCCGCTAAACGAAGCCAAGATTCAAGTTAAAGAACAAGCCGGTAAGCCCGGCCATTATTACTCCATTATCCATTTGCGTCCGCACTTTCAGCTCGACCAAATGATCTCCAGTATTCGCCTGATAACTGAGTTATCTCCAAGCTATAACCAAGCAGGATAAACAGATGCAACAACAAATAAAGCAGTTGATTCAACAAGGACAATTAAGTGAAGCAATCGCCCAAACCATTGCCCACCTAAAAGTGATGCCTAAGGACTTAGATACACGCAGCAGTTTTATTGAATTGTTATGTATTGATGGCCAGCTAGAGCGTGCTGATCAGCAGTTGGACTTGTTGGTTAAGCAGCATCCACAGTGTGTTCCTGGTGCTTTAAACATGCGCCAGCTAGTGCATGCCGCGCAATCGCGGGTAGATTTTGCTGCTGGTGGAGATACCGCAAGCTTGGTGACGGGCGCGTCGCAAACTTTAGCGCCTTTGGTGGAAGTGCGCTTGGCACAGTTAAGTGACAACAAAACTGAGTTTGAACAAGCTGCTCAGCAACTAGAAAGCTTACGCCAATCAGCTGAAGTAGAGATTAACGGTAAAAACTGTAACGAGCTGCGTGATTTAGATGACAGCTTAGCGGGTTACCTAGAAGTATTTGGCTCTAATGGTTTGTATTACTTTGTGCCGTTTTCTGACATCACTTGGTTAAAACTACTGCCCGAAACCACCTTGTTTGAGCACATTTGGCGCCGCGCCGAGTTAGACATTAAAGATGGCCCTTCAGGCGAAGTGTTCTTGCCAATGACCTATGTAAACAGCCAAAGCGATGCAGAAAAGCTGGGTAGAGAAACCGATTGGCAAGCCATTTTAGGCTCTGAGTTTTACCAAGGACGAGGGCAAAAAATGTGGTTAGTAAATGATGACGCATTAGCTGTTTCTCAGTTGGAATCGTTCTCTGTAGAAACAGCCACCGAGGCTGCTGAGTAATGAGCACTGTTCAACCCGCTTTGCAGCTTTCACTACTCGACAGGTTAAGTAATAACTTGGATGAGAATGCTGCAAGCAGTGATATCTATTCAAGCTATGGGCGACAAGCTTATCGGCGCAGTATTCGCCGTGATTTAGAGGCTTTGCTCAACGCCAAGTTGCATTGGCATACCTGGCCTGAATGGTACAGCGAGTTGGACAAATCACTGTTTAGTTATGGTTTGCCAGACTTCTCATCTATGCCTTTGAGCAGCCAAGATGGCCGCGAGATGTTGTGTCAAATTGTTGAGCAAACCATTCGTAAATTTGAACCTCGTTTTATTGATTTATCGGTGACAACCGTAAGTGAAGAGCAACCGCTTGATCGGGTATTGCGCTTGCGTATTCATGCTCTTTGTCATGCCGATCCTGAGCCAGAGGAAATGACCTTTGACTCTGAAGTTGAACCGGTATGCCTTGGCATAAAAATAGTTGAGTAGAGCATGAGTGACGAGCTGTTAAAGTACTACAACCGCGAACTAGCTTACTTACGCCACATGGGGGCTGAGTTTGCCGAGCGCTATCCCAAGGTGGCTGGCCGTTTGCGCATGAGCGAAGAAAGTGTGGAAGACCCACATGTTTCTCGATTACTCGAAGGAGTGTCGTTACTTACGGCACAGGTAAGACAAAAGCTTGATGACAGTTTTCCAGAGCTAACCGAAGCTCTGTTAGGGCAATTATATCCCGATTACCACGCGCCAATTCCGTCGATGTCGGTAATCAAAATGAGCACCCAAAATGTTACTGACTATAGCTTGATGATCCCCAAAGGCACCGAGTTAGAAACTCAAGTGCCGGGTTACAAAAGTTGTCGTTTTAATACTTGCTACGATACCGAAATGTGGCCAGTAGAAGTTACTCAAGCGAGCTTTGAAGGTGCGCCGTTTAAAGCGCCACGCCCTAACTTTCAAAAGAATGCTGCAGCGGTAATAAAACTGCGTTTAAGCTGTGAATTTGATGATGTGGCCTTTAGTGATGTGGGCGTGCAAAAAATGCGTTTCTACATTCACGGACAACCGCAGCTTAGCTACAAGCTTTATCAACTTATTTTCCAATCTAGTGTGGGATTGGCGTTTGCCTCTCCGGGCAGTTTACAAGCTAATCACTACTTGCAGGCCCGTCATATTAGTGCGGTGGGTTTTGCTGATGATGAAAAAGTGGTGCCTTATGATCAGCGAACTTTTAATGGCTATCGCTTGCTGGTTGAGCACTTTCTTTGCCCTGAAAAATTCATGTTTTTTGAGCTACAAGATTTAGATCCTAGTTGGTTTGGTGACCAGCATGAGGTGGACCTTTACATTTATCTTGATAGCGATTCAGACATATTGGCGAAGCAATTAACCGCCGATAATATTTTGCTGGGCTGTGTGCCAGTGATAAACCTATTTGAAGATGAGCTGGAGCCTTTACGCTTAGACCCCGCTCGTTTTGAGCACCGTTTGGTGCCTCGTTATCGAGATGCAGATATTTCAGAAGTAGTGCGAGTGACCGAAGTTGAAGCCTTCGATCAACACGATAACAGTGTAGATGTGACGCCGTTTTACGGTAGCCAATTACCACATTACCCTCAAGCGGGAAATTTGTTCTGGACGCTACGCCGTGAACTAAATAAATGGGCTGGTGGACACGACGAGCCTGGTGTTGAAAGCTACTTAGCAGTGGTTGATGGTGACGCTAAAGCCTTAGATATCGAGCAGCATGAACAGTGGTTGGTTTCGGCTAAAGCATTGTGCAGTAACCGTAATTTGCCAGCGCGCTTGCCTTTTGGTGGTGGACAGCCATCGATAGTGGTGCCAAGCCGTGCCGATTCGCTTAAAAATGTCCGTTGTTTATTGCCCTTTAGCGAGCCTATTCGCCCCGCTATGTTTGATGCTTCTCGCTGGCAGTTGGCTAGTCATCTAACCCTTAATCACTTTGCCCAGCCTAACGCGGTTAAGTTGCTCCAAGAGCTATTACAGCTTTACGATTTTAAGCAATCACCACAAACCAAAGTATTGATTGAAGCTATCGCTAAGGTAAACATCGAGCGGGCAACAGCTCGGGTTGTGCAAAACGGCCGAGTGGGTTTTTGCCACGGTTCAGACATTATTTTGGAATTTGTTAATCAAGAACTCTCCGGTATTAACTTGTTCTTTTTTGGCAATGTATTGGCGCACTTTTTCGCTCAGTACACCACCATAAACAGCTTCACTCGCTTATCGATTAAGCATTTGGGGGCCAGCAATGTATTACACCGTTGGCCAGCCATGGCTGGTGACAAGGAGCTAATATGAAGCTGTTTGACACCTTAAATAGTGGCAGCGAGCAAGACTTCCACCACAGCGTGGTTGCTATTCAAGCTGGTCGAGGTGCACAACACAACGGTGTGGGTTCTGATACTTTACCCAAAAATGAGGCCTTACGTTTTAAAGTGCCGCAAAACTTAGGTTTTCCGGGTAAAGCTTTGGAGCGGGTAGAAGCGCCTGTTTCTGAAAACCAGCCTTATTCAGTGTTTGTTAACTTTTTTGGTTTAACTGGACCAAGTGGTGTGATGCCCCGTCATTACAGTGAATGGGTAATGGATCGTTGCAAGCAGAAAGACGAATCGATGCGAGACTTTCTGGATATTTTCCATCATCGCCTGATCTCTTTGTATCACCGCGCTTGGGAGAAATATCAGTTCCCACTGCAGTATCAGCGTCAGCAACAAACCAACAAGAAAGACCCTATTTCTAGTGCCTTGCACTCTTTATCTGGTACTTCAAATCATACCCAGCAATACCTAGGTGGTTTGTTTGCTCAGTCTATTCGTAGTGCTCAAGGTTTAAAGCAAATTGTAGAGCTTATTTCAGGCTGCAAGGTTGTGATTAATGAGCATTTAGGACAATGGCTATCGCTAAGTGATGAAGAGCAAACCAGCTTAGCGAGCCGGGTTAATCCAGAGGGGCAGCATGCGCAACTAGGACGCAGTGCCACCATTGGCAGCAAGGTTTGGGATGTAGGTTCTGCTTTAGAAATTGAAATTCATGCGGCCAATGCACAAGGGGCTCAGCAACTTCTGCCGGGCAGTAAAACACTTTCATTATTACAAGAAACCGTCGCCGAATACTTGCCCGCGCACGTGCGTCCTCGTTGGAGCTTAATGGCCCGTTATCGAGATATGCCTAGTTCGCGTTTAGGTAAAACCGGTTTGGGCTTAGGTCAAGGTAGCGCGCTAACCATTAACAGTAAGCGAATGGACGAACAAACCAAAATCCCCATCGCGTAGTAGATTTTGTTTAAAGGATTATAGGAAATACAGATGTCGACAATGACTTTAAAATCAATGGTTGAGAAGCTATCGCCCACAGCCAAGCAGAGCCTAGAAGCGGCCGCTGCGCTGTCTAATAGCCGCAGTCATTTTAGTGTAGAGATCCAGCATTGGTTATTAGCGATGTGCGAAGGCCAAACCGAAGATCTTATGTTGGTGGCCGAGCATTTTGCGGTTGATATTGATGCATTAACTGCCGATCTAAATCGCAATCTCGAGCGGGCTAAAACCGGTAATCAGCAAACTCCTGGTTTATCGCCGCAAATTGTCAGCTTATTGAGCGCCGCTTGGATGGCTGCCACTATTGAATACAACGCAGACAATATCGCGCCTATCCACATTATTCATGCCTTGCTAAACGACGATACCCTTAGCTTTAGCACCATGCATTTCTTGAAGCAGTTAGAAAACATCGACCCAGCTCAGTTGGCGCATGTATGGCCGACGCTTAATCAAAATGCCGAAGCTGCAACTGCAAGCCAAGTTAAAGGCTCGGGCAAAACACCAAGTTTAGATCAGTTTACTATCGACCTTACCGAGCAAGCACGCTCTGGCAAGCTTGACCCAATACTTGGTCGCGACGAAGAAATTCGCCAGATGATCGACATTTTAACCCGTCGCCGCCAAAACAACCCGATACTTACTGGCGAAGCCGGTGTAGGTAAAACTGCAGTTGTAGAAGGTTTAGCGCAGCGTATTGCTGATAACGATGTGCCCGAATCACTGCAAAATGTAAAAATTCATGTTTTAGATTTAGCCTTGCTGCAAGCTGGTGCGGGCATGAAAGGCGAGTTCGAAAATCGTCTTAAGTCGGTAATCAGTGAAGTGAAGAATTCGGCTACACCTATTATTGTGTTTATCGACGAAGCGCATACCTTAATTGGTAGCGGTGGCCAAGCTGGCCAAAATGATGCCGCCAACCTGCTTAAACCCGCGCTGGCGCGTGGTGAACTGCGCACTATTGCGGCAACTACTTGGGCCGAATACAAAAAGTACTTTGAGAAAGATGCAGCATTAACGCGTCGTTTCCAGGTGGTTAAAGTAGAAGAGCCAAGCGAAGAAAAAGCCATTGTGATGTTACGCGGCTTACTACCTGTGATGGAAAAGCACCATCGCGTATCAATTAGCGACCAAGCCTTGCAAGCCGCAGTGCGTTTATCTAACCGCTACATTAATGCTCGCCAGTTACCCGACAAAGCCGTTGCTTTGCTTGATACCGCCTGTGCCCGCGTGGCGATGAGCCAAGCCGCTACCCCTAGCCAAGTAGAGCGTTTACAGCGCAAACAGCAACAGTTGGTTGCGCAAATTGAGCAATTGGAACGCGAACAGTTAACGGGTTCTGAACACCAAGAATTGTTGCAGCAGCTCAATGCAGAATTAGCTGATACCCAAAGTGCCTTTGAACAAGCAGAAGCTACTTGGCGAGACGAGCAGGGTATGGTGCTTCAAGCTAAACAACATGCCGATAGCATTCTCAATACCGAGGAAGAAACCGAAGAAAATGCCCGAGAGCAGCTGGTAGAGATTAAAGCGAGCTTGGCAGAAGTTGCCCAACCAATGGTGTTTTTAGAAGTAGACGAAGTGCTAGTCGCCGAAGTTATTGCCGATTGGACTGGTATACCACTGGGCCGCATGCAATCAGACGAAGTAGAAACCATTTTGGGTTTGCCACAAAAAATGGGCGAGCGAATTGTTGGTCAAGGCCACGCACTAGAACTCATTAGTAAAGTGGTGCAAACAGCGCGTGCTCAGCTAAGTGATGAGCGCAAGCCAAACGGTGTGTTTTTGCTAACCGGGCCAAGTGGTACTGGTAAAACAGAAACAGCGTTAACCCTAGCCGAGCAAGTATACGGCAGCGAAGATAACTTAACGGTTATCAATATGTCGGAGTTTAAAGAGGAACATAAAGTTTCTCTGTTGGTGGGTTCACCTCCTGGCTATGTAGGTTATGGTGAAGGTGGTGTTCTAACTGAAGCCGTGCGCCGTAAGCCATACAGCGTAGTACTACTAGACGAAATGGAAAAAGCCCATCCGGGCGTGCAAGATATTTTTTACCAAGTGTTCGATAAAGGCACCATCAAAGATGGCGAAGGTCGAGACATCGACTTTAAAAATACCATCATCATCATGACTTCTAACGTGGGTACCGAAACTACCACCGGTTTATTTGAAGATGAAGAAACAGCTCCTGATATCGAAGGGCTAAAACACGCTCTAAGTGATGATTTGCTCGCGGTATTTAAGCCGGCCTTTATTGGTCGCCTAAATCTCATCCCATTTGTGCCACTTAACCGCGACACGCTAAATCAAATTGTGCGTTTACAGCTAGGTAGAGTTGAGCAGCGATTTGCTCGAAATTACCAAGCAGAATTAAGTTTTTCTGAATCGGTCATCGAACACCTAAACAGCCAGTCTCAAAATGCTGATGTTGGCGCAAGGGCAATTCAAAATAATATTCAAAATGAATTGTTGCCTGTGATCTCTAATAAGGTATTAGAAGCCATATCTCAACGCCTTAATATAGAGAAAATTAGCGTAGATTTAGTTGAAGATACTTATTGTGTCGAAATGTTGTAATTAGTGTTTTCACTATTGATCAAAATATTTATAATGTACCACTTAATTGGGTTGTGATTGTTATTCAGTTTTTGATGTTTTTGACATTTATTAAATTGTTTTACGGTTTCGACTAATAAAATTGCGCGTGTTAAAACGCTGCATTAAAACATACCCATTAGGGTTATTTTTACTTAATTAGCTAAAGGAAATTAGCATGCAAGCGAATACTTATTTGAAGTACGGCGATATCAAGGGTGAAGCGACAGCTGAACAGTACAAAGACTTAATTACTCTTTTGTCTGTAGATTGGTCAGTAGCACGTGAAATCTCTTCTCACACTGGTACTGCTCAAGATCGTGAAGCGAGTGCAACGCGTTTATGTGACATCAACATCACTAAAATGCAAGATAAAGCTTCTCCAGATCTTTTCAAAGAAGCCACTATTGGTAAGGGTAAGCCAGCGGTTTTCCACATTACTAAACAAGGTGAGAAAATCGAAGAAATCATGAAAATTGAACTGACTGACGCAATGATTTCTAGCTACTCAGTATCAATTCAAGATGACCGCCCAGTTGAAAACATCACTATTTCTTACACAGAAATGATGATGACTGTTACACCTACCGATGACCAAAACAATGTTCAAGCTCCGCTTGTTTACGGTTACAGCGGTGTTAAAGGCCAACAAATGTAATTGGCTTTCTGCGGGGTAGTTAATCTATCCCGCTTATTTTTTTAACTAGCGTGAACATGAAGCATATGGAAAAGGCAAGTCAAAGTAAGAATATCATTCAAATAGAAACGCCATTGGGTAAAGATGTATTACATCTTACTCAGTTTGATATTCAGGAAGGTATATCTTCACCTTTCTCTATTAATGTTTCTTGTTATACAAATGGACAGATAATATCTGAGTCCGACGTTATTGGAAAACCGGTTACCATTAATTTAGATTATCTAAAAGGTAAAGCCAGTGTTACCCGTTTTTTTAATGGCGTTGTTGCCAGTATTACTTCTCTAGGTAGTCGTGTTCCTAGTGAAGCAGAAGGCGAAAAATACCAAGATTACCAACTACAGATCGTGTCGAATTTACACTTTCTTAAGCAGCGCAGTAATTGCCGAATTTTTCAAAGCTTAACCGCTGACGAAATCGTAAAAAAGATTTTTGCAGAACACGGCGTGCAAGTAAAAAGTGAACTTAAGGGCAGTTACCCAACTTTGGGTTACAAAGTTCAATATAACGAAAGTGATTTTGCCTTTGTGCATCGTTTGCTTGAAGAAGCAGGCATCTTTTACATTATTGAACATAGTAAGGCCAAGCACAGTGTTGTATTGGCTGATGCTTTGAGTGCCTACCGCGAAGCAGAAGAAAGCAAAGTAGCCTTTACCACCGGTTCATTGTCAGAATCTCACGTGTTCTCTTGGAGTGGTAACCTAAACATCACTCCGGGTATTGCGAGTAAAGGCGGTTACGACTTTATAAAACCAAGCGCAAAACCAAAGGGTGAACAGCAAAATACGGCGTTAACCAAACAACAGCAAAATGGCGAAGTGTTTGAGTATTATGCCGGTTCCGAATTTAACCCTGCTTTGCAAAATGCTGCTAACGTAGCTTTAGAAGCAATGCAGCGAGATGCCTTAGTGTGCCGAGGTGGCAGTACTTGCGCTACTTTTAGCGCTGGTCAGTACTTTGGTTTTAAATCACATGAAGATCCCGCTCAGGTAGGGAAAAGCTACTTAATTACTCAACTTAGTTTGAGTGTTGCCATTACCAGCCAAACTGGCGCAGCTAAAAACAGCGGCCAAGTGCTACACAATCAGTTCTCTTGCATCCCGGCTGACGTATTGTTCAGACCATCCCAAACCACGGCTCGGCCGGTGATTCATGGCGCCCAAACAGCCTTGGTGACGGGTGATCCGGGTGAAGAGATCCATGTAGATAAATATGGCCGTATTAAGGTGCTGTTCCACTGGGATCGCGAAGGCAAAAGCGACAGTAACAGCTCGTGTTGGATTCGGGTTTCGCAAAACTGGGCAGGCAGCCGTTACGGCGCATTCTTCTTGCCAAGAGTGGGCCAGGAAGTACTGGTTAGCTTTTTAGAAGGCGACCCTGACCAACCGGTGATTACAGGTGCGCTATACAACGGCGACCAGATGCCGCCTTATGGCTTACCTAGTAAAAAATCGCAGTCTGGAATAAAGACTCGCTCAACCAAAGGCGGTGGCGAGAGTAACTTTAACGAAATACGTTTTGATGACGATGCCGGTAAAGAGCTGCTTTACATGCAGGCAGAGAAAGATCTGCAAACCGAAATCAAACAAAACCAAACTGAAAAAATTGGTAAAGATCTTAGCATTGAGGTTGCCGAAAACCAGTCTGAGAAAATAGGTAAGAACCTAGTAATAGATGTTGGCAAAAATATCGATTTAGTGGCTGGTAGTAAAATCACCATTAAAGCGGGTGGCGCTTCTATCACCCTTTCAAGTGGCGGCAATATTGATATCAAAGGTACCTCGGTATCGATTAACGGCACCTCTATCGCGCTTAAAGCGCCAGCTATTTCACTGAACTAAGGGACATAATGGGTAAGCCAGTAGCAATGCTCGGGTCATTTCACGTATGTCCTAAAGTGCAAAATAAAGTACCGCATGTTGGTGGCCCAGTGGTTGGCGGCAACGGTACGGTAACCGCTGGCGGAATGCCGGTTGCCTGCGTGGGCGATAAGTTGGTGTGTATTGGACCGCCAGATACGATTAAGTCGGGTTCCTCTTCGGTTACGGTTGGTGGTAAAGCAGTAGCGCGATTAGGTGATTCAACTGCCCATGGTGGCAAAATTGTAGTAGGTAACCCTACGGTGTTAATAGGCTAGGCATGAACTTGCAGCTAGACATTGAGGCCCTGCAGCTTGGTGAATACAGCGATTCAAACGCTATTTTTGGTTTAAGTGATGATGAGATTGCCGCAACCGTAAGCATTAAGGGCGAGCAGGCTCTACGTCACTACAGCTTTAATGAAGCAGGTCGAGCCGAGCTAGCCAAGCTAAAAGTCGATGCTGATGCGGTGTTTGTATTGCTGCCTGAAGCGCCTCTAGAGCAGGCAAAAAGCCAAGTTTATCAAGATACTTTGGCATTGGTGCCTCAGTTAGCGCAAAGCAAAAAAGTGTATTTGTTTCCCTATGGTCGCTGCGCCATGCAATTAGCGCTGCGCCAAGCGCTTAAGTTATTTAATCAGCAGTTGGCGGGCTCAATTCAAGTGCTGGCTTATCATCAAGATGAGCGTTTAGCTGCAACGCAAGCGCTTGAGCAAACCGCTAGCATTGCTAGTGAGTGTTTCATCGCTGCTCGGTTACAGCCGGCTAAGCGTGGTTTTGCTGTGCCTTGGGCCAGCTATGAGGTGCAAACCTCAGATAAAAGCATTGCTGCAACAGTGGCGGCGTTAATCCAACGTTATCGTGGCCAGTGCGGACAAGAGCTAACTCAATGCTATATGCCAAGTGCCTTAAGCAGTGACTTAATGGATGGTTGGTTAGCGGCTTTTCAATGTTTTGAAAATAGCGTTGGTTCGCGCAGCCAAGTGATATTTGCTGACGCCAGAGTCGGGGACTTAGCGGCCTGTACTGGCTTGTTTAATTTGTGTCATTTATTTACTCACTATCAGCAGCAAAAACATGCTGGTTTGAGTTTTCAATTGGATATTTCTGATCAGACTTACCGCAGTGCAATGATGCTCGCGTGGGTCGCCTAGTGGTGTAAAACAGCAGTATGGATGGAACCCAAAAAGAAGTAGTCACTGGAATTGACGGCTTTGCTTATGACTTTTTTACCGGCAAACGTAATGTGGGCAACAAGCCTGCGTTTAGTGATGCCGAAAAAGCAGCAGCATTTTTAGCTAACTTTGCAGGTGCTGCTGATAGCAACGGCAAAGGTTTACGCCGTTTATACCGTTTGGTCACTACTACGCCGGCTGGCGATCCGCATCAGAAATTAATTACCGCGTTAACGAATGGTGAGGTGTGGTTTCAGCGCCAAGCTGAAAAAGCTATTCCTCAACATTCTCCAGCTTCGAGGCCCTCTTGGAGTTCATCCGTCCCAAATGAACCCAAAGCTCCAGGAGGGCGCTCGAAGACCCAACAGCAAGGCAAAAACCAAAATAGCAGTGATGACATCACTCAAGCTGTTGACCACCCCGATATCCAAACTTGCGGTGACCCCATTGTAATGAGCAGCGGTGAAGAAGTGCTGCAATTAGACGATGTATGCTTGCAAGGTCATCGTGAGTTAGTTTGGCAGCGCACTTATCGCTCAAGTCTTTCGCATCAAGATGTGGGTTTAGGTTTAGGCTGGCGAAGTAATTTTCACTACAGTTTGGAACAGTTACAGGGTGAGCAAGCGGGTTGGTTGTTTACCGATGCACTAGGGCATCAGCAGCATTTTCCTCATGTGGTTGTCGGCGCTAAAAGTAGCCAGGTTAAATCGGGCATGGTGTTGCAACATCAGCTTGAAAACATTGTTATTAGCAGTGCCAATGGCAAAACTTTGCAGTTTTCTAAACAGCAAGAACAGTGGCTGCTTACCAAAATCAGTGATGGTGTCGATACGCATTATCGACTTAGCTACTCCGTTGCTCCTCGCTTAACCCAGATTGAAATCAACCATAGCCAACAACTGTTCCTACGCTATGACCTAGAAGGTCGGCTGGTTGAGTTACTCAGCTCTAAAGCCGAAACAGCGCAAAGCTATGCAAGTTATACCTATGATGAACAGGGGCATTTAAGTACTGCGACCAACCGTTTGGGTCAGCAAGAACAGTATCGTTATCAGCAAGGTTTATTGATTCAACGAACCCGCGCTTCGGGGTTTTCTCACTACTTTTCTTGGGATGGCAGTGAGCAAAACGCGCGTTGTATAGAACAATGGGGCGATAACGAGCATTATCACTATCGATTTGAGTATGAGCTAGAGCAAGGCCTTAGCCGCAGCTTTGATAGTTACGGAAACTGTTGGACTTACTGGCATAATTCACAAGGTCAAATCCTTAAAAAAGTTTCGCCCGACGGCGCTTGTTGGTTATTTGAATACGATGAACTACAGCGCAAAATTAGTGAAACAGACCCAAATGGCGCCACAACTCGTTACCATTACAATGCGCACGGCCAGTTAGACGCTGAGCTAGCGCCAAATCAAAATCTTACTCGTTATAGCTATAATCGCTTGGGTTTTGTTACACAGGTTGACTATGCCGACGGCTCATCGCTTAAGCGTGAATACAACAGCCTTGGTTTGTTAACCACAGAAACCGATGTACAAGGTGTGGTGACCGAATATCGCTACGATGCGCAAAGCCGTTTGGTGAGTAAAACTGCTAGTAACCAGCCTAATCAACAATTTTGGTGGAATGAGCAAGGCTTGTTGAGCGCCAAGCAAGTGGGAGATGCGTTAATTCGCTATAGCTATAACGCCATTGGTGAGTGCAATGGCGAAGTAGATGGAAAGGGCTGGGTTGGCCAATTCAAACGCGACGAGCGTGGCAACATTATTGAGGTCTTGTCTTATCATCAGGATGCGCCAGAGCAATGTCAGCGTAGGGCCTATAGCCATGACGATGCGGGGCGTGTTACTAAGGTGAGCGACTCGCTAGGGCGCAGTACAAGCTACGAATATCAAGGCTTGTCGCAGCCAGCTAAACAGATTAACCCCGACGGCTCATGGTTAGCTTTTTCTTACGATAAAGAACGTAACCTTACCGCCATTACCCGCAGTGACGAGCAGGTTTATCAACTGGAATATGACAGTTGCGAACGTATTAGCAAAACCATTGGTTTTGATGGCCGCGAGCAGCATTACCAATACAACCTAGCGGGTCAGCTTACTCAAGTTGCCGAAAATAGTGAGCGGCTGATTCAGCTAAAACGCAATTCTCTAGGTCAAGTAACCGAGCAGCGCAGCACCGCTAATGGCATTACCCTGATTAACGATTTTACCTATGACTTACAAGGTAAGTTGAGCCAAGCCAACAATGCTGCGCGCAAACTACGGTTTAGCTACTTCGCTAATGGCCAGTTGCAAGAAAACTGGCAAGACAATTGGCAATCTATTTATCAATTGAATTCACAAGGATTGCGCAGCCATACTCAACTTCCCGACGGCAATGCCTTAACTTATCGCTACGATGAACAAGGGCGTTTATCTGCGATATGGTTTAACCAGCAGCCTGTGATAAGTCGCAGCTTTAACGCTGCGGGTGAAGAGGTAAGCCGCGAGCTAAGCAAGCGCCACCAATTGCATAATCACTATGATGCACAAGGCCGCTTGTTAAGCCAACAATGGCAGTTAGAACAAAATGAACAAGCACCAAGCCGTATTGAGCGTCATTACCGTTTTGATGCGGGCGATCAACTTTTAGGCGTGAGTGACAGCGAGCTGGGAGATAATAACTACAGCTACGATGCACTTAGCCAACTCACCAAGGCTACTAGCCACAATGCCAATAACCAGCAATTTGAGCTAGATAGTTTTGCCAACCCCAAACAAGCCGACATGTTAGGTGACAAGCTGCTAGGTGATGAGCAGTGTAGCTACCGTTATGACCGCTACGGTAACCAAGTACTCGCCAGCCAAAGTAAGGTGCGTCAGCAACGCGCATTTAACGGCTTAAACCAATTGGTTAGGCTTAGCCAAGGCCGCGACAACACCGTTTATCACTACGATGCTCTAGGTCGCCGCAGCTGCAAACTTACCGCCCAAGGGCAAACCGATTATTTATGGGAAGGTAATCAACTAATTGGTGAGCATAGCCAAGGCCAGTATACCTGGTATGTCTACGAGCCTAATAGTCACCGCCCTTTAGTGATGATTAAACAGGGTCAGGTTTATCATTACCATCTGGACCATATCGGTACCCCAATTCGCTTAACGGACGAGCAAGGCAAGATAGTATGGCAAGCCCATTACCAAGCCTATGGTTCGATAGAACAGTTAAGCGTTAAGCAAATAGATAACCCACTGCGCTTTCAAGGCCAATACTTTGATGAAGAGAGCGGTCTTCACTATAACTTTCACCGCTACTACTGCCCGCAGCAGGGCAGGTACATACAACAAGACCCAATTGAATTACTCGGTGGCTTAAACCTTTATCAATACACCCCAAGCCCAACTAACTGGGTAGACCCCTTAGGCTTAGCCTGTAAAGAGGGTAACAAAAACATTGGCCGAGTACGGAAGCCTAGCAAACCTTACGCGCCAGGTGAAAGTCCCTTAGCTAAAGCAGGCCAAGCAATACTTGATGGCTTAGATGCGCTAGAAATAGAAGCCCTAAATGAAGTATTAGATGATGCGCTCGATGTTGCTGTTGAGCATGGCTCCCAATACCCAGAGGGTAGTTTCGGTAGAGTTGCCACTGGTATTGCTTATGCAAGTTTAGCCGCAGTGATGCCGACCAGTGCTTTAGATGTAGTTCCTGGGGGGAAAGCTGCGAAGTTGCGTAAAGCGGCTAAAGCCGTTGATACGGGTGGTGATGCAGCGCAAGTAACAAGCAAAACAAGAAAAGCCAGTCCCCCAAGAGATGTTTCTCATCGGCCAACGGATAGCCGTTCACCGGATTCATTTGCCGATGAGTTTAGTTCACTCAATCACCAAAAAGCGGCGGCGGGTGAGTATAATGCCCATGCTTTGATGAAAGAAAAGGGTTATATACCTTTAGGCAAAACCGATGGTAAATATAGCCCCGGAAAGCAGGGGATAGATGGTATTTACCAACCCCCAGTAGAAAAGCGTCCTCCTGATTTTGTTATCATTGAAGCCAAGTACGGCAAGTCTCGCTTAGGAAAACCCAAAGATGGCAAGCAGATGAGTGATGATTGGGTTACAGATGAGCGCTTGGATAATGCAGGGATGACGAGAAAGCAGCAGCGTAAAGTTTTAAGTAGCTTGCGAGATGGTGATGGTAAGGTAGAAAAACTGTTAATCCGCAACAAAGCAGATGGCTCGTTGGTTGTTAAAAAATTAGATGCTGATGCAAAGATTGCAAGTAGTGGATTAGAGTTGAATTTTTAAGGAAACGTGATGCTAAGAGAAGCTCTACGAGATAAAGCTTATTATGATGAATACGTTGATTTTGAAGAAGACTGTATTCAAGAGGATTTAGAAAAACTAAGTTCTACCGTTGATAGCCGAATCGTTGTTCAGATGAAGGTTGCTTTTGGTCTAGTTAATTTATTTATGGGGCTGATGCATGTTCGTTATGCGAGAGGCGATGACTTAAGCCTGTTTAAGGCTCACTTGAAAAAGGTTTTACATTGCAGAGAACAGCAAAAATATTTTGCTGATGCTTTGCCCCCTGAGGAGCAAAAAGACCGTATAGGCTGGGAAGAAATTCGCGAAGATTACATGCGTAATATTTTTCTGAAGTGGTTGAGTTTTGCTTATTGCCTAAACATGGGTCAAACCTACTACCAAGAGGTCTTAGATTTAATTGGAAACCAAGGTCGTGATGCCTTGTTCGACAATATCGCCGTTAAGTTGGGCGATACCGAGCGCGAAGTGGCAGAGAGCGTCTTGTTCAAACGCCGCTTCAATAAACTGTATAAAGTAATTGAAGCAGAGCCTGCGCAGCGCCCTCAGCTGATGTTGGCTTACTTAGAGGCATGGTACAAGTTAGAAGGTAGCCCTGAGCTACATTTAATGGATACAGATACTTACAAAGGCTACTGGTGCTGGGAAGCGGCATTAGTCACTAAGCTTTATGAGATAGACGACAGTCTGTATATCGACCATCAATACTACCCTAAAGACCTAGTTCACTGGAGTGAGCAGTGATTCGAGACCAACGCCGTGACGAAGCCTATTTTAGCGAGCTGTTAAGCGATTTAGATGATGCCTTAGCAGAAACCCAACAAGCTTTAGATAGCGGCGAGTTTACGTCACTCAGTGAGCAAGTCGATGTTGCTCAGCAGCTCTATCAACTTGCCATCATGCGGGCAGTAAGCCATTACTCTTATGGCAGCGATATGGCCTCTCTTAAGTCATCTGTGTTGGCGATATTGCCTTATCGCCAACAGCTAAGTGCTACTGCAGATAAACTGCCCGCAGCACACCAGTGTTACCGCCATGATTTTGAGCGTTTAGGTGGTGTGGGTGAAGCTTGCGGTTCGGCTAATGTTAATCGCTATGTTTATGCTTTATGGTGGTTAGCCTTGTTGGTTGCTGTAGGTGCAGAGAAAGCACATATTCAACAAGCTTTAGACATAATTGGTGAACAAGGAAATGATGCACTTTTAGATAGCATTGCCAGCAGGCTAGTTGATACAGACCGTCCCATGTCTCCTACAGTTTACTACCCCACTGTTTATCAACCTCTATTGGATGCCATCAACAGTGATGGAGAGGTTCAGGCAGAGCATCTTAATGTGTTTATTCGACAGTGGTACGACAGCCTAGAAGATGCAGATTGGTATGATAATCATTTGTGCGATTGCGAATTTGAATATACCGACTATTACGTTGGTTACTGGTGCTTTGAAGCAAGCTTAGTTGCCTCGCTTTTCTGTATTCCAGCAAATGCTATTCGTGAGCATGTGATGGTGCCAGTTGAACTATTAAATAACTGATTTTTAAAAACTAAGGAGATCTATATGTCGGCAGGAAGCTTTTCTTTTAAGAGGCCAAGTAGAAGCGTTCATTCAGTATTTTTGCATTGTAGCGCTTCAGATAACGCTGCTCATGATAACGTAAAAACGATGCAATCTTGGCACGTAAAACGTGGCTTTAGTGAAATTGGATATCATTTCTTTATTAGTAAGAATGGAGATATTCATGAAGGACGCAGTATAGAAAAAGTACCTGCTGCTCAGAAAGGTCATAACACTGGAAGTATTGCTATTTGTTTGCATGGTTTAGATGTTGCAAAGTTTACCGAAGCTCAATTTTCTTCTCTAAAATCTTTATGCTCACAAATAGAGAGTAGCTATGGAGAAAAGAAAATAGTGTTCCGAGGACACTGTGAAGTGTCAGCTAAAACATGCCCTGTATTTGATTACAAAAAAGTATTGAGCCTAGATGAGAATGGCAAAATAACTAAGACTTCGGGAACCATCTCAAGTTACTTAAGTAGCCAATTTATCTTCAATGGTATTCTGGAGTTATTTGCGAAAGGACAAAAAGTTCAAGAGCTACAAACCTTCTTAAATGATGCTGGCTTTCCAACAAAAAAAGATGGTGTTTTTGGTCAAGCTACTCAGCAAAGCGTAGAAGCGTACCAGAAATCAGTAGGTTTAAAAGCTGATGGAATAGTAGGACCTAAAACTCTAGAAGCAATGGGGACTCTGAAAAAAGGCTGTAAAGGTAATGCGGTGAAGTTACTACAAAAACAACTAACCGTAAAAGGCTACAAACTGTTGGCGGACGGTAAATTCGGTCTTGGTACAGAAAAACAAGTTAAAGCATTTCAGTTAAGCAACAAGCTAAAGAATGATGGAATTGCAGGGAAGAAAACTAAAGAAAAGCTTTTTGGTCGTTCAGCTGGTCAACTAATTTAAGGTTTATAGTATGAGAAAAGTCGTATCTGTTCTAAGCACTTGTCTAGGAATTGTGGTCCTAAGCTTCATGGGAGTAGCATCGTCGAGTGCGACCCAATTGCAATGCTTAGGTACTGAGCCTTTTTGGGGTTTAGATGTAGAAGGTGGAGTGATTCAATATAGTGACATTGATGACAATATCACCATGTTTGAACTAAAGGAAAAGCTAGCTTCGATCAATCACACTAATCGTTGGATTATACAGGGTGCTGATTCTAAAGAAGGAAAAATTA
The DNA here is from genome assembly GCF_019670105.1 of Agarivorans albus. Lineage (NCBI taxonomy): Bacteria > Pseudomonadati > Pseudomonadota > Gammaproteobacteria > Alteromonadales > Alteromonadaceae > Agarivorans > Agarivorans albus. The sequence goes on from NZ_AP023032.1 coordinate 191,782, forward strand.
CAATTTCACTTAGTAAAACAGAGCAATGTTCAGATGATATGTCTGATTTTGCTTATGAGTATGATGTTACGTTTGCCATGGGTGAGAACGCCTATAGTGGTTGTTGTAATCGTATTAAAAACTAATTTGCTCATGCGATGTTTTATATGCTTTAAAGTCACGGTTTTAACGTAGAATTTTTTTGGAATAGCTTTGCACAAGGAACAACAATGGCTAAGTTACAAATCACCCAGTCAGTAGGTTTAGGTGGTGTAAATAAACCTAATGACATAAAAGCAGTGCAAGCGGCGTTAAATCAACTACTGGGGCTCATTCCATCAACTAATAAGTTGGTGGAGGACGGCAAATTGGGCTCAAAACCAGAAAATTCTAAAACCGTAGCGGCGATTAAAGCTTTTCAAAATAAAGTTGTGGGTATGGTTCGCCCTGATGGGAAAATTGATACAAATGGACGCAGCCATCGAAAGTTCAATGAGAAGCTAACGGCTAACGTTGTCGAAAGTTATAAGTTGCCTCCGATTGGGAATAGCGATCCACTTCTAGAGTCTGATTTTGAGGCTGTAGCTAAACAACTTGGCTGTGAAGTCGCTGCGATTAAAGCGGTTGCCGAGGTAGAAAGTTCAGGTGACGCGTTCTTCAGCAACGGTCGACCTAAGATATTGTTTGAGGCTCACATCTTTTCTAAACTAACGAAGCGCGTCTTTGATTCTAGCCACCCAGATATTTCAAGTAGAAAATGGAACCGTAGTTTGTATGTTGGTGGGATTGCTGAATACAAACGCTTAGAAAAAGCCATTACCTTAAATTCTAATGCTGCTATTCAATCTGCCTCGTGGGGGCGTTTTCAGATTATGGGATTCAATTACAAACTCGCAGGATTCCCAACTGCAGAACGATTGGTTTCAGCGATGTTTGGATCCGAGCGCAAGCAACTTAATGCGTTTGTTTCATTTGTGGATAAGTCACACCTTACAAAACATATTCAGTCTAAAGATTGGGCTGCTTTTGCCAAAGGTTACAATGGCTCTCAATATCAGGTAAATAAGTACGATATAAAGTTAGAAAAGGCTTATAAAAAGTATGCGTAAACTACGAGCATTAAACATCATTGCATTTCTTGGAGCCTCACTTTTAAGTGTGTCGTGTAGCGCAGAGACTGCGTGTGAAAAAGAAGTATTTGTTTGTTATACGAAAGAGCCAACGCCATTAGCGGTAAAGTTATGTGAAGATTATAAAGGCTATTATCTTGAGCAGTTTATTGTTGGTGATGAACAAATTGATTTAAGCCAACAACCTATTCAATTTTTAAAGACTAGTTATCATCGTTCTATGGTGGATGAGCATAGCGTAGCGTTCCAAGTTCAGGGCACGAGCATTACCGTTAGCGATTATCATAGTGAAGAGCTAGGTGAGATTACCGACGAGTTGAGTGTTACCTTAATAAAAAACGATAAGAAGCAGTATTTTGAGTGCGGTGGGGAAAGCTTGAGTCTCCTCCCAAGCCTTGATAATAGCTCGAGTTAAAGTTGGAGTAACTTTAGGGCAGCATTAATCAATTAAAGTGTTGTTCTAATATTATATCATTCGTGTGTTTAAGCTAAACAGCATTTAAAGGCGCTCTATCGTTGGAATATTAAAGTAGGCATCGGGGTCGCTTTCTCTTAGTTGCTTGAGCTGAGTTTTACGCTTGAGCCTTTCACCTATGCTTTCGCCAAATACAGCTTGGTGTTCTGATTCTATGATGGCGTTTGCTTGGTCAGTGCTGAGTAAACCTAGTAACTTTGCTGCGTGAAACAGGCCCTCAACTCGGTACTTTAGTTTGTTATCTGGTTTACCCGCTTTGGTGCTCAAAAACACGCTACGCAGCTCTGTTTTGCAAAATGCTAGGTAGTTTTCTTTGTCCATGTTCTGGCTACTCCTCATAAGCTCTAAAGCTAAAAGTATGCATTCTTAAATTCAACTTGTTAAACCATGTTCTTAAGAGATCCGTTTATAGTGTGGAACCTGGGCTTATCTTCTAAAGCTATTACAGTCGCAATTTGTCAATTTTGTGTCGCTGGTGCTCATACATTGAGTGAATAGAAGAGGGAGCCGCTTACTGCTCTCCAAGGTGGTGACGATGCTACTTGAGGCGATAGGTTTAAGGCACCTGTATTACTTCACCTAGTTTTGTTATTTCGGTTCTAGCAAATATATGTCTTTATTATATGGGTGGTTTGACACCTTTGTTCGGTGGTTTTTAACTTGTTTAATAAACTCTTACACGAAAATGATTAATTAGTTAATAATTGGGGCGAACGTGCAATGAACAAATTAATGCTTAGAGGAATTTCTATGAATACATTTAAGATAAGTGCCCTTGCTGCTGTGGTTATAGGTTTATCAGCATGTTCTTCAGCTGATTCAGCATCGACAGAAACTGCCGAAGTGAGCAAATTGACTGTTACGAAAGAGAACTTTACTCATGCAGAGACGGCTCGTAACTTCCGTAACTGGGGAAGCAAGGGGGCAACTCACGAGTTTTTTATTATGCAGGGTCTTCCTCCACGCGGTAAGGCTGCTCCAACAGTGCAAATGAATGATGATACGCTTTACGGTGTAGCGATTGTAAAAGCGGTGAATGGCGAGGTTACCTTCTCTATTCCCCAAACATACAATTACATGGCTGTTCAGGTGGTAACTGAGCGCGGACACGGCCAGCACTATGTTGTTGAAGATGGCCACTATCAGCTGCCGGTAGAATCAGAATACGCGTTTATTCTTTATCGTTCAGGAACCGAGAATGGAATTGATGCTTCTCGTCAAGCACTAGAAAAAGTAAACACCGCAGATTTTAATTTTGCCACTGATTATCAGGTCCAGCCATATGATTACGCTGAAGTTGAAGCTTGGGTGAGCAAATATACTCAAGAAGTAAATCAAATGGATCGCTTTACTTACACCTTCCCTAGAACGAGCGATTTAGTGACTGACCAGCACCAGTGGAACCTAGAAAATGCGGCAGGCTGGGGTGGTGCTAGTCCAGAAGCTTACGTTGGTAATAAATACTCGAACAGCCCTCAATTGCAGGCGGATACTTGTTACAGCTCGACGTTTGAAAATCCACAGAACAAATTTTTTACGTCTATTACCGCCTATGATAGCGATAAGTACTTAATGGAAGGGGTGAGTAATGTTAACTCCCATACTTGGGTGGAAAATCAGGATGGTAGCATTACGGTATCGTTTAACTGCGGTGAGAGCGCAAAGAATAACATTGATACAAAAGGGGCTAACTTTACTTTCACTACTCGTCACTACGGTGTGAATCCAAAAGTAATGGAAGCTGCTGAAGATCCTATTATTGCAGCACTTAAAGCAAATTAAGCCTATTTCAAGCTCTGCTAATTGTTGGCAGAGCTTGTACTCCCGATATTTAACAATCTAGGCCGCAGGCTACGCCACTGGCCCATGCCCATTGAAAATTAAAGCCCCCCAGCCAACCGGTTACATCCATTACTTCGCCAATAAAGTAGAGGCCTTTTACATTATTGGCTTGCATGGTTTTGGAGCTGAGTTCGTTAGTGTCTACGCCGCCAAGGGTGACTTCGGCGGTGCGGTAGCCTTCGGTGCCATTCATGGTTATTTGCCAGTTGTTTAGCTTGGCTGCAATACTGTCGCGTTCGCCATGGCCTAGCTGATTAAGCGCTTTGGCTAGCGTGTTTTCATCAAATAAGGCTTCAACAAGGCGTTTGGGCAGCCATTGGCTTAAGGTGTTTTTTAGGCTTTGTTTGGGATGTTGCGATAATACCTGTTCGATCAAGGAGGCGGCATCTTGCTTGGGTAATAGGTTGATGCTTACCGCTTCACCGGGTTGCCAGTAGTTAGATATTTGCAATATAGCGGGGCCTGATAAGCCGCGGTGGGTAAATAATAGCGCTTCGCTAAATTGTTTGCCGTTAGCGGCAGTAATGCAGCTTGGCACCGCGATGCCCGAGAGGGCTTCAAAGTGCTCTTTTTGATCGCTATGCCAAGTAAATGGCACTAAACCGGCTCTAGTGGGTAGTACCTTAAGGCCAAACTGTTCTGCCAATTTGTAGCCAAATGGAGTGGCACCCAGTTTAGGCATAGATAGCCCGCCGGTGGCGATTACCAAGGAATTGGCTTGGTAGCATTGACCGCCAGCGTGCACTTCAAACTGTTGTTCATCGAGCTGTTTTACGTACTTGATTTCACTACGTAGGCTAATGGTAACGCCCGCCCAATCGCATTCGGTGAGCAGCATGTCAACGATGTCTTTAGCACTGTCGTTACAGAACAATTGACCATGGTCGCGTTCGTGGTATTCGATGCCGTGGCGCTCGACCAACTCTATAAAATTGCTTGAGGGGTAGCGTGCCAGAGCGGATTTAACAAAGTGGGGGTTACCACATAAGAAGTTGTCTGGGCTAACACTCTGATTAGTAAAGTTACAACGACCACCGCCACTAATAAGGATTTTTCGACCTGCTTTTTTGGCGTTATCAATCACCAAAACCGAGCGCCCGCGATAGCCGGCGGTAGCCGCACACATTAAGCCTGCGGCGCCTGCGCCAATAATGATAACGTCGAATTGCTGTGTCATAGCTTGCCCCTGAAAAATCAGGGGCATTGTACCGCTAGCCTAGGTATTGAGCTAGCAAATGATGTGAGCTTAGTTTAACGCTCGTCCGGCCCCTTTGCTAAAGGCTTCTGCATGGAAGGTAATCCCGCTTACTGGAGCTGGCTGTGGTGCTTCTGGTTGCATGCTTGGGTTAAGTGGATAACTTAGGCCGTCGAAGCGCAGTAAACGCAGACCTGGAGTGGCTCCGCCGCCAGATACTTCTAGTAGTAAATCTTGCCAGCGAGCATTGCTAGACGTAGCCAAAAAGAAGGGGCTGTGTACCAGTGTGGTTTTGCTTAAGAAACGGTGATTGTTATCTTTGGCTTCAAATATCAATAAACTACATCCGCCGCTGCCGCACCAGTCTACAAAAGTAATGATTTCGTCTTTACCATCGCCATTTAGATCAAACTTCCACCATTGGTATTTGGTGCCGTTTAGTTCGGTGCGGTGCAACTTAAAGTATTGTTTTAAGGCTGCTTCAACTTCAGGGTCGTAGTCGCTGCTGGCCATTAAGGTGGCAGGTTCAAAGGTACGTTGGTGGTAGACTTTTTTGCTGGTGCCTAAAGCTACTGCGGGGCCATCCATTTTCATCATGTTTAGCCCAGCACTGCCTTGCTGTTGTGATTCTGGATTACGTAAACGCAGTAGTCGCCCGTCCCAGTCAAATATCATGTCGCTTTTCACTTGCTGGTGGTTACTTTGGCTTAAGGTTAAGGCCAAGCTGGAATCATTAAGCGGGTACCAGTAGCCTTTCTCGCTAAAGGTTTTTTCTTCTTCAAGGTAGGTGTTTTGCAGTTCGGCACTAAAGTCGGCGTTTAGGCTTAAATCTACTACGCGACCAGAGCCAGATGCAGTGGGAAGCTTAACTTTGTAGTAGCCAGCAAGTTGCTCCACATTCTGTTGGAATGGGCGTCGTGCACAACCTTGGTAGATTTTGCCTTTATAGGTTAACTCGGCACTATAGGAATAAACGCTGTCCGCCATGGTATCTAAACACTGATGTTTAGATACGCTGAGGTAGAGTTCGCTGCCGGCTTGCCAGTAGTGCAGGCCCTTATCAATGCCACTGCGTGTAATGGTTTTATTGGCTGCGCCCGACAGTGTGCTGAGTAACAATTTGTTGTCTTCAATATCTATTCGCCAACCTGGCTCATTACCCCAAGCACTAAGCTCGGCAATATCAAGCTTGCAGCCTGGGCCTTCAGAAGCCAAGTATTGCCATTCATCAGGGGTGATCTTGGCCAAGTAATCGGCTTGAGGCGCTTGCTTGCCTACGTTGGCAAAACGGCCCATCAGCTCTACGTAGATGCTTGCGTTGTTTGCAAAACGGCCAAGTACTTGTTTATCTGTTGAAGACAGCTCAACCCAGTATTGTTTATCTCCCTGACAAGGAGTGAAGATAGCGCCTGGTGCGCTAAGGGTGAGGTTCCCTTTTAGCGGAGTAAGCGGGTTAAGTTTTACTGGTACCTTAACGGGCTCTACTTTTTTTGGCGGTTCCGGCGGAGGCGTTTGGGAGCACCCTAACAATGTGATACAACTAAAAATTGCTAAGCTAAGTGTTTTAACAAGCCTCATTACCTTTCCTTAAGATGACAACTACAACTTAAAAGTGCCGATTAAATATTCAGCAACTCCATTTTCTTTGTTGCTAAGTGTTTGTTCTAAATGAGGTAAAGTCAACTTCAAACGGTCATGCGCGTTGGCCATGATCACACCTTTTCCTACTAGACTAAGCATTTCTTTATCATTAAGGCCGTCACCAAAGGCAATACAGTGCTCTGGCGCTATCGATTTCTGTGCCAGTACCGCTTTTAGCGCCTCGCCTTTATTGGCTTTTTGCGCCATTACTTCTAAGCAATCGGGTAGTGAAAAGGTGATATTTAGGCTATCGCCAAAGGCTTCGATGAAGTCTTTTTCTAGCTTGAGCAATATCTCGTGTTCGGCCACAAAAAATAATTTGCAAATATGTTGGTGTTCTAAGGTGGAGAAGTCGGTTAACTGATAATCAAAGCCTGAATGTTGATTAAACGAGCGGACATATTCGTTTTCTTCTTCTACATACCAGTTATCTTCATGGTAAATATTTCGATGTAGTGTGTATCGAGAAGAAATATCCAAAATGCGGTCGATTTCTTGTGAATTTAAGTCGGCCCTAAATAGCACTTCACCTTGCTTATTGTGAACTCTGGCACCGTTAGAAGTGATTAAATACATTGGAAAATCGAATTGATCGGCAATGGGGCGCACATCTATGTAATGGCGACCCGTGGCGATTAAAAATTTAACGTTTTGTTGGTACAAACGGGTAATGGTTTGCAGTGTGTATTCTGAGATTTGGTGCTCGCCGTTGAGCAATGTGCCATCGAGATCGGTGGCTATAAGCTGATACATAGTGATGCTCCTTAGCTAGCCCGCAAAAGCGACCTAGCCCTTAATTAGCGTGCTGTTCGAAGAAGTTGAGAATACTGCTTAAAGCAGGGTTTCGCATCGAGTCGCTTTCGAACAGTATTTCGTGTTTTGCGCCAGCAATAATCTTGAATTGTGCCGATGCCGCGCTTGTAGGCCCTAGTGCTTGAAAAAAAGCGCGCTGGCCTACAGCGGTTACAATTTCATCTTGTTCTGCTTGTAATAATAGTAGTGGAACGCTGATTGTGTTGGCACGTTCGATGATTTGTTGCATAGCGGTAAAGCTTTGATCTAACCAGCGATTGGTTGGTCCGCCTAGCTGAATTTTGGGATGGGCCAAGTACACGGCTTGCATCTGCTTAAAGCGCTGTTCACTGTGGGTTAAGTGGTTATTATTAAAGCTGCAGTGTTTGTAATCTGATTGGCCAACCGCATAGTAGGGGCCGAGTTTAAATTGCCGTTCAAGTTTGCTCATAATCGCTGCTAAGCTGGTGGCAATTGGCTTAGGTAGCATGCCTAGATTAATACCAAACATTGGTGCAGATAGAGCGGCAGCAGTAAAGGTATTGGGAAACTGTTGTAAGTAATGAGCGGCGATAGCGCCGCCCATCGAATGCGCCAATATAAACCGCTGTTGGTAATTAGCTAGCAAATCTTGCTGTTCAATAAGCGTGGCTAAATCATCAACGTAGTATTGAAAACTGGCTACATCACCGGGTTGCCAGCGGGCGCTTTCACGGTCAGATAAGCCTTGGCCGCGATGGTCGATGATAAACACATCGTAGCCTTGTTGGGCGAAGTCGTAAGCTAGTTCATCGTATTTTAAATAGGCTTCGGTTCGCCCTGGCGAAACCACAATTACCTTGTTGTTGGGTTCGGCGGCCGTTAGTTTTAGATACTTTATGCTTAAGCCTTGCGCGCCAACAAAGCTGGCTTCGCTGGCATGTTTAGCCCAGTAAGGTTGAATTTTTTCTGGGTACACCGTGGCCAGCTCATGCTCTTGGCTGAGTTGATAATTGGATGTACTCATAGTGCTAACCCCTGCTGGTTAAATATCAGCATTTATCTATACAACAAGCGTATGTATAAGAACAGAAATATCTAGGGGCTGTTGCTCATTAGTGGTGTTTTGGTGGTGGCCAGTTGGTTCAAATACAAGCTAGCTTAAGCAGGGCAGCGGTGTTTTCGCAAGGTAACTCTTAGCTGCCAAAACCGGCACGTGCTAGCGTAACTAGCATTGGGATTAGTAACAATACACCTAGCTCAAGGCGAATTAACCAAATAACCGAGGAGTGTTGGCGATAGCTAATCATCGAGGGTTTGCCTTGTTTTAAGGCTTTGCGCCATCGATAAAAGGTGGCTGAAGGATAAAGAGACAACAGCACTACAACAAAAAACAACAGCATTTTTAAGGCGAAGAAAGGGTTGTCGAGGTAAGTATGGCTAGTGCTGTGAAACAAAAACAGCCGTAAAGCGCCGGTGATAAAAATCAATACCGTAGAAAAAGCGTGGGTGGCGTCGGCCAACAGCAACTTTTTTACATCATCTTGGGTCATTCCACGGCGGAACAAAAAGGCTTCAGAGTACAGCGCACCTGCCAGCAAAATAATTGCTGTCACATGCAGTCCTGCATTAATCGCCTCTATTAGACTCATTGATCGTTATCCATGAAATAGTAATGTTTTAGAAAGCGCTACCGCGCGATGGCGGATAGTACTGCAAATCCCAACCCGATGCTATACCCTAACAGCCCTAAGTCGCTGACGTCTAGAGTGGAGAAGGAAGGTTTTATGAAAGGAAAGCTACTGGCTTATGGCTTGCTGGTTCTACCGCCACTATTCTGGGCCGGAAATTTTGTTACTGGGCGTTATATTTCAGAACAAGTGCCAGCGATGTCTTTGTCTTATTGGCGCTGGACTTTAGCCATGCTGATTGCCATGCCCTTGCTTTATCGCAGTATGTGGCGTCAGCGAGAAGTGATTAGCCAAAATTGGCTACGTATTTCGGTTTTGGCCTGCTTGGGTGTGGCGGGGTTTAACTCCTGTGTTTATATCGGTTTACAAAATACCACCGCCACTAACGCACTGATTATTAACTCGATGATTCCGATATTTATTTTACTGGTGAGTTGGGTGTGGCTCAAACAACGGATTACCCTGCGGCAAATGGCGGGCATTGTCTTGTCTTTTGTTGGTGTATTGGCTTTGTTGGTGAAAGGGCAGTGGCAGCAGTTGGCGACTTTTAGCATCAACCAAGGCGATGGTTGGATTGTTTTATCCTCTTTAGTTTGGGCGCTTTATTCCATTGGCTTACGCTATAAACCTGCCGAGCTAGGTGGAGCAGCTTTTCTAGGTTGCACGCTGGTTGTTGGGTCCTTAGTGCTGAGTCCATTCTATTGGCTAAATTTACCTGAGGCTGCGTTTGAGGTAACTAATGATGCTATTGCAGCATTGGCTTATGTAGCGGTTTTTCCATCTCTGCTGGCTTATTTAGCTTGGAATTATGGCGTTAAAAGCGTGGGAGCCAATATCGCTGGCCAATACATTCACTTAATGCCCTTATTTGGCGCCGTGTTGAGCGTGACTTTTTTGGGTGAGCAACTAGCGGCTTATCATGCTTTAGGGGCATTGCTAATCGCCGCTGGCTTACTGGTAGCGCTACTGCCCTTCGCTGCTATCCGCGGGCGGTTCGCCAGCTTCAAAACTCACTAGTCGGCTTCCTTGAATGGTGAGCTCACCGGTTAAGTCTTGAGTAAGATCTTGAAACTGTTTACGTTTTATTTGAAAGCGGCGCGACTCACCGCCTTCCACTGGGGTAAATTCCACAAAATAACGATAACGCTTATGCCTGTCTTCATTTTCTTTACCGGGACGAGTAATGGGGATCTCATCGCGTTTTGATACAGTTACCCAAAGGCTGTGTAGCGGTTGGGCTGAGTCCCAGCGACGCTGCTGAACATTACGCCATAATTGATATACCACCATGCCCACGATGATGAGCATGACTAAAAACCACCACCAAGGCATTAGCGCTTCCTCCTGCTTTGCTGTGTAATACCAATCGTACTAAGTAACTGTTCATCCTACCTGCTTAAAATGCTCGATAACTACGTTAGAATTTTTGATTGTAGAATAACTACTTATCGAAAAATCCTGCCTTGTTCTCGAGTATTCTTCCTGCCTTATTGCTGATCACTTACTTAGGGTGAGTGGTATAACCATAGTTGTTTTCTGTTTTGCAGCCTTAGCTGCTGGTTTTACTAAGTTTTTGTCGGATAGTCCCAATTCGTCAAGCCCAAATGCTTATTGTGTTGTTTGTTTTCTCGTTATTCCACTCAAAAGCGCTTAGTATTCCTGCTAGAGATATAGCAATAAAGGAATCTAGCTTGGGTGGTTGTTACCACAAGCCCCTATTCTTGGGCTTCTCTACATTTTTACAACTAAGCATGGTGCTTAGCGTGTTGTTTACTGCTGCCTGTTACGCAAACCCTAAAATGGAAGCCGCATTAGGTGAGGGCGCTTGGGGAGCTTGCCCGCAGCTAAACATTGAAGGGCTTAAGGTAAGCAGCTTTCCCCTGTTATTAAGGGTTAAACATCTAGAGCTTGATGTGAGTTGTTTGCTGAGCTCAGGCAAGCAGGGAAGCGCCACCTTTGAACCTGCCCAATGGCAAGCACCGGTTAAACAACTATTTACCCAGCTTCTCAGTATTCCTGTGGCGTTTAATGGCAGCCGCATCGAAGTTGAGCAGCTAACTATAAAGCACAGTAAGCAAATTCTTGTTGAAGGAAAGCTAAAGCTAAGCCAGCAAGATCAGCAATGGCAGTTGAGCTTAAGCGAAACACAAGGCAGTCAAATTGAGCTAAGCGTTGCTGCGCAAGCACAGACCATGCAGCTAAGCGGGCAGCTAGCGCCGCTACTGCTGAACACTTTAGCTCAGCACTTTGATCAAGTTTGGTTAGCTGATGAGCGCTTGGCCAAGCTACAGTTTTCTATTGCGGCGAACTTTGCGAATGATCTACTGGTTAACGCCAATCTAAAACTGCCAAGCTTAGCAGCTACACTCGATGCGCAGTTGTCTGGCTGGGAAAACTGGCAGTTAGCCGCTTCCCACTCTGGTTTTAGCATTGATGAAATAGCACTACCGGCAGCCGATTGGCAGTTTGAACAGCATAAATGGCAGCTGAACGTTTCAGAGTGGCAGCTTATAGGGGAAGGACGTTGGCAACTGCAGCCTGAGTTGGTGATTAATGGCCGCTTAAACAGTGAAGACTTAATTGCGCTTCAGCAGCATTTTTACTCCTTACCTAAACTAGCCAATCTATTGTCAGCAGCGGCTGAACTGCAGTTTACTTGGAAGAATAAGCAGCTTAATGGGGAGCTTAAAGCTCAGAATATTAATGCCCTATGGGGAGAACTCCGCTTTGACGGTGGAGAGTTAACTAGCGAATTCAAATTTCAGCCTCAGTTGGGCTGGCAGCATTCTGGAGTATTCACCTTAGCGCAATGGGATATTGGCATACCTTTATCGCAGTTAGCTCTTAATTGGCAGCAAACAGAATTTGCTCCATTGGCGCAGTGGCAGAGCATAATGATGCGAAATATTGGCTTTAAGGTGTTGGGCGGCGAAGCGAGGGTAGCTCAGCTAGCGCTAGCATTACCTAATGTCGCCAATCTTGAGTTGGAAAAGGTGCAACTCGCTGAGTTAGTGAAGCTTTATCCCGAACTAGGCTTAACCATGCAAGGGTCGGTATCGGGCAATCTACCAGTACATTTTGCTGAGCAAGGCATCGCGATTGCTGAAGGGAGGCTGGCTGTTGAGGAGCCAAGAGGGCATATTGCACTTACTCACCAATCGCTGGTGGCGATTAAAGCACAACACCCATCGCTCGATTTTGCGTTAAGCTTATTAGAAGACTTTGATTATGAAACACTTGCAGCTGAAGTCGATTTTGCCGAAGATGGGCAACTCGACATGCAGGTAAAACTTATTGGGCGCAATCAGCAGGTTAGCCCACGGTTGGTGACATTGAATTATCGTCACCAAGAAAACATTTATCAGCTACTACGTAGTTTGCGTATTGGCGAACAACTGTCAGGACAACTGCAGCAATGGATAGACGATACTTCTTCTTCCCCCTAGTTTTAGTGTTAGGCCTAGCGGCCTGTACACCTAAGGTAGAGGTAGCGGTAGATAAGCCGATTACGGTTAATCTAAATGTAAAAATTGATCATGAAATTCGAGTGCGCGTTGATAAGCAACTTGATGATTTATTTAGTGATGAAAGCGGACTGTTTTAGGAGAGCATGATGAAAAGGAATAGCTGGATACTAGCCTTACTGTTAAGCCTTAGCTTTTCTGTGGCGGCCTTGGATTTAGGTGAAGCAAAGAATAATGGCTGGGTGGGTGAGCAAACCAATGGTTTGTTAGGCATTGTTAGCCACAATGCTGAAGTAAAGGCCTTAGTCGATGGTATTAACCAAAAGCGTTTAACCAAATACAAGCAAATTGCTAAAGAGAACGGTTTAACCGAGCAACAAGTGGCCGCACTGGCGGGCAAAAAAGCGATTGAGCGCAGTGATAGTGGCGCTTATATTCAATCTCCTTCGGGCGATTGGGTGAAGAAACCTTAACTACGACATTTACAGCGTAGTTAGGGTCTGTTGATCTTTGGTGTTGAAATTTTGTTCGAGATAAGCGGGCTTTAATCGCGGCGAGCACTTAGAAGCATAGTGGGCTAAGCAAGAAGTGCTTAACAAAGAGTAAAGTTCGCTTATCCGAACCCTTCGGGCAGCATTTCTTAGCCATTTATTCAACGTTAGCGGGTGGATTATTAAGCCCACTTAACTGCACACTCACTGCCTTGCCTAAATGGCTAATAAATTGCTGCAAAAACCATCAGCAAAGATCAACAGACCCTAGTGTTGCTTGAGGTAGTGAGTGATTTCAGCTACTACCTCAAGGTAGCAAGTTAAGCACTTTTCAAGATCTGCCTGGGGCTGTTCACTCTGCTTCAGCTGCTTAACCCAGGTACTAAGCGCCGGGCTACAAACCAAGGCGGCTATGCCTTGAAGCTGTTGTAATAAGCCGCTATTTACTTTGCCCTCTTCAATGGCCTGTCTAATCTGTTGAGCTTCTTGTTCGCTGCCATTAACAACATCTGTTAACCACACTTTAAGCAACTGTTCGTTACCAAACTGCGCTTTTAGTTTAAACCAATCTATAGGGCTTTGTTGGTTCATGGTTTAGGCGTGTAAATGGCAGAAGGAAAGGGCGTTATGTTGCTGGCTTCATGGATTTTAGATTTACCTAGTTTGTCCACTTCATCAATTCGTAAGATGTTATGCATAGGTACCATGGTGCGATTTACTCCAGAGAACTCTGTTTTTAACTTTTCTTCGCTGGGGTCAACGACCAACTGGGCGCGGGCATCAAATACAAAGTCACCTACTTCAATAAAACCAAATAAACTGGCTTGATTTACGTGTTTAGCATACAGCTCGTAGGTTTTGCCGTTACAGATGAAATTCACTCGATACAGCTGTGACATGAGATACCCGTTTAATCCATTTTTAAAGCGAAGTATTGGTTAAAAATACCTACAAATAGGCAGAAATCCAAACGATTGTACCTGTAAAAACGAAAGCAAAGCTAGTGAAGAAGTGAGCTATTTACATTTATTTGCAAATTAAGCTAACACTATGTTGTAAAAGCCTTTTAAGTATAATTTTATTTAGTCATTGCTGAATTTTTAGGCGGGGAATTAGGCGGTGTTATAAATGAAAAAGGCAGCTAACGCTGCCTTTTACTTAATTTTCTTGTGAGTCTATTGGGTCTGCGGAACCAAATTCTGCCATTTCGTTAGGGTCTACGCCTAATTCTTGGCATGCATCTAAAAACGAGGCTCCTGTATGACACATTAATATGTCGATGGCAGGTAGCATATTGGGTGCTTCTGACATGGCCAGCTCCGGCATTTGTTAATAAAAAGATAAGATAGTGGCGACACTCTCCCACAGTTTAGCAGATCCCCCAAGAGAGCTAGATCACGTTATTAGCGATGGATTGATGAATAAAACAACAGTATTGCTGCTATGGTGTGACTGTTGTCCAGTTATTCTTTTGTTAATCAGCTACCTAGCAGATGTTGTGAGTTTGTTACTTAAGAAAAAGGTTTGTGGTATTAAATGCAAGTTAATACACTGGTCGGACTAAAATTTGCGAATACAGAAAGGACAAGCAATGCTCGAATACTATCCAATGGTAAAACACCTACATATGACCTTGGCAATGCTAAGCATATTAGGCTTTATTTTTCGCTGGATTCTTGCCTTATTTGGTTCGTCATTACTCAAGCGTACTTGGTTAAAAGTGCTACCGCATATTATTGATACTGGCTTGCTGGTTGCGGCTATTTTGCTTTGCGTGATGCTGCAGCAATACCCCATCGCACAAGATTGGCTGACCGCTAAAGTGGTGCTTTTGGTGGTGTACATTGTGTTGGGGATGTTTGCTCTTAAGCGCGCGCCAAATCAGCTAGTGAGAATATTGGCCGGTTTAGCCGCTATTGCTGTATTTGCCCAAATACTCGTAGTGGCTTTTAGTCGCTCTCCGTTGGGCTTATTTGCTTAGGTATTGCTTATGCTGCTTGGTGCTTTGCGTTCATTGTTACTTACTTTGTGGCGCTTCTCGATTATCTACAGCTCGATTGTGATTGCTTGGTTGTATTGCCACATTATGAACGTAGATTTTGAGATTGTGGATACAGGCACCAACCAACATAAAACCATAATTGTAGGTTTGTACTTGGTTTACCTTGGCTTATGGTGGTGGTTAAACCCCTATTTGGCGCGAAATCGCCGCCAAAATTAACGGTAACGCCAATAGGCTGGCAGAAACAACACCAGTACTGTTAGCACTTCTAATCGCCCTAATAACATTCCTAAAGACAGCAGCCACTTGGCTGAGTCTGGCAGTAAGTCGAAGTTATGGTCGGGGCCAATTACTCTACCCAAACCTGGGCCAACGTTAGCTAAAGCAGTCATTGCGCCTGACAATGCCGTTATTGGATCTAAACCCAGCAAGGCTAAACCGCTGGCTAACAAGATAAGAGTAAAGAAGAAGGCAAAAATAAAAGCCACCAAGGAGCGAATGTGTTGCTCGCTGACTAAACGGCCATTGTAGCGGTGTGGATAAATGCCATTAGGGTGAACTAGCTGTTTTAGTTGGCGCGAAAATAATCCGCTAGCCAGTTGAAAACGAAATATTTTTATTCCCCCAGACGTAGAGCCTGAGCAAGCGCCAACCAGCATTAAAAAGATAAATAACACGGTGGTGAAGTTACCCCAATGGCTAAAGTCGGTGAGTCCGTAACCGGTGGTGGTAACAATTGAAATGATATTAAAGATGCTGATGCGCAGCGCATCCAATAGTGAAAAGGTACCGTGCATCCATAGCCAAATACTCATCATGCCACCCACCACCAAAATTAAGCTCACAAATCCCCTAACTTGAGCGTCTTTCCAGATGTAGCGAGGATCTTTATGGCGAATCGATTGCACCAAGAGCAAGAAGGGAAGGCCGCCTAGTAACATAAATACGCTGCCTACCCAGTGGCTGGCATTGCTAAAATGCGCCATTGATTCATCGGAGGTGGAGTAACCGCCAGTTGAAATGGTGGTCATTGAATGATTAATCGCTTCAAACCAGTCCATGCCAGTTAGGTGATAAGCACCGGCACAAAGAATGGATAGCAACAAATACACTTTGAGCATGTTGCTGGCGACATTTTTGGTTTTTGGGGTGTTTTTATCAGACCAATCAGATGATTCGGTTTGGAATAAACGCATTCCGCCAACATTCAAAAATGGCAATATCGCTACACTTAAAACAATAAAGCCTATTCCACCGAGCCATTGCAGCATAGAGCGCCACAGCAACGCACTTTTGGGCATCTCATCCAAGCCCGCCAGCACTGTGGAGCCAGTGGTGGTAAGCCCAGACATGGTTTCGAAAAAGGCATCGGTAAAGCTAATGTGGTCTATTCGATAAAGAGGCAGTGCACCAAATATGCAGGCGATTAACCAAACTGTGGTGGTAAGCAAAAACATGCCACGCACCGAGAGTTTAAAATTGGGCCGTTTCCCCCAGCGAATGAGGGCAAAAGCCACAGATTGAGTGATGACGATGGTATAGAAAAATTCGACGTAATCCGTTTCGTCGTAAGCCATTCCTATGGCTAAGGGCGCTAGCATTAGTAGGCTGAGCTTGGACAATACCAAACCCGTCACAAACATGATGGGCCTGAGATCGGGGGCAATCATCATGTGAAAAAACCTACAGGAAGAACGGACTAGGCTGGAATAAACGCTCAACTTCAGGGATAAATTTCTTATCCACTAAGAACATCACTACGTGGTCATCTTGCTCAATCACCGTATCGTCGTGGGCAATGATCACATCGTTACCGCGCACTACTGCACCAATGGTTGTACCGGGAGGAAGCTTTAACTCACCAACGCTTCGTCCCACCACTTTTGATGTATTACTATCGCCATGCGCGATGGCTTCAATGGCTTCGGCTGCACCGCGGCGCAGTGAGTAAACATTTACGATATCGGCACGTCGAACATGGGTAAGCAGGGCTGAGATAGTCGCTTGCTGCGGTGAGATGGCAATATCGATAGTGCCGCCTTGTACTAACTCTACGTAAGCGCCACGTTGAATTAGCACCATCACTTTTTTAGCGCCCATGCGTTTGGCTAACATGGCCGACATGATGTTAGCTTCATCATCGTTAGTTACCGCAATAAATACATCAACTTGTTCGATGTTCTCTTCGCTGAGCAACTCTTGGTCGGATGCATCACCACAAAATACGATGGTATTGTTTAGCATTTCTGCCAGTTGCTCGGCGCGGCGTTGGTTGCGTTCGATAAGTTTTACGCTGTATTGGCTTTCTAAGCGCTTAGCTAGCGCGGCGCCAATGTTACCGCCGCCAACAATCATTAGGCGCCGATAGGGTTTCTCAAGCTTCTGCAATTCGGCCATTACTTTGCGAATATGGTCGCTGGCTGCTACAAAAAACACCTCATCATCTGCTTCAATCACAGTGGTGCCTTGAGGGCGAATTGCGCGGCCTTGGCGGAAAATTGCTGCTACTCGGGTTTCAATATCGGGCATGTGGTCGCGTAATACCGATAAGGCATTACCTACCAAAGGACCGCCGTAGTAGGCTTTAATCGCTACCAGACCTACTCGACCTCGGGCAAATTGCATCACCTGCAATGCGCCAGGGTAGTCAATTAAACGGCTGATGTAGTCGGTAACCAGTTGTTCGGGCGCTATCAAGTGGTCGAGCGGAACCGCCTCATTACAAAACAGTGCCTCTTTCTCGGCGAGCAACTCTTCAGAGCGAATTCGCGCCACTTTATTTGGCGTATTAAACAGTGTGTAAGCAATCTGGCAAGCCGCCATATTGGTCTCATCGCTGTTCGTTACCGCGACTAACATGTCGGCATCGTGCGCACCCGCCTCACGTAATACGCTGGGGTGGGCGGCATGACCAAATACAACCTGTAAATCAAACTTATCTTGCAGCTCTCGCAAGCGGTCTTGGTTAGTATCTACCAGGGTGATATCTGATTTCTCACCCACGAGGTTTTCCGCTAACGTGCCACCTACTTGGCCCGCTCCAAGAATAATGATTTTCATTTGCTAACAATACCTTAAGCGTTTATTGCTATTTTTTAGTGTTACTCTTGATGGCGTGAAAGGCAAGCCTAAGGAAGGGTTTTCCGTAGTCGAGCATAATAAAAACCATCCATGTTATTGTTGCCGGGTAAAAGTTGCCAACCAGGTTGAGTTGCTGTTTCATCTTGGTTAATTGGCACCAGTTCAGCATCCGCGGTTTGTTGCAAAAATGCCGCAATTTGCTGGCTATTTTCGTCGGGCAACACCGAGCAGGTCGCGTAAAGCATAACTCCACCTGGTTTTAGCTGCTGCCAAAGTGCCTCTAAGATTTCTTTTTGTAGCTTCACTAACTCTGCAATATCGCTATCACGGCGCAACCATTTGATGTCGGGATGGCGGCGAATAACGCCAGTGGCCGAGCAGGGGGCGTCTAACAAAATCCGGTCGAAAGGCTGATCATTCCACCGTTCTGGTTTGCTGGCATCGTTACAATGCAAAGTAGCTTTTAAACCTATTCGCTCAAGATTCTCTGTTACACGGTTTAAGCGTGCTTGTTCGGTATCTACCGCAACTAGCTCAGCTAATGCCGGTTGTAGTTCTAGAATGTGACAAGTTTTACCGCCTGGTGCAGAACAGGCATCTAATACACGCTCACCGGGCTGCGCATCCAATAAACTGGCTGCCATTTGCGCGGCGCCATCTTGCACCGAAGATGCACCTTCGGTGAAACGAGGTAGTTTATGCACGGGTTGTGCTTTGTCTAAACATAAGGCTTGCTGCGCCAGAGTGGAACTTTGGCTGGCGATCTCTAAAGCCGCAAGCTCTGTTTGGTAAGTATCGCGTTCACCTTGTAGAGCGTTTACCCTTATCCACATTGGAGCATGTTGGTTATTAGCTTCGAGTATTTGCGCCCATTGTTCAGGATAAGCGGCTTTTAAACGTTTGCTTATCCAGCTCGGGTGGCAATATTTTAGGCTATCGTTGGCAGTTAGCTGGGGCTCTAATTGCTCGCGTTGGCGTTCGGCATTGCGTAATACACCATTTACCAGTTTTTTTAGGCTATGCAGTTTTAACTGGCTGGTGGCGGATACAGTCTCCGACACCGCAGCATGAGCTGGCACTCGCATATAGAACAGCTGGTACAAGCCAACCATTAGCAAAAAGTGACCATTACGGATTTTGCCTTTTAGCGGTTTATCCATTAGCTGTTGCAAAACCGCTTCAAAACGCGGTAGCCAACGCAGCACACCAAAACATAGCTCTTTTACCAAGGCGTGATCGCGCGCTACTACTTGAGGCAATACTCGTGGCAGCATTTGGCTTAGTGACTGGCCTTGGTCTACTACTTGATACAAAATGTTTGCAGCGGCTGCACGGGCATTTATTTGCTTATTTTTTGGCTGTTCAGCCATTAGCACTCTCCAGCTTAGTACCAAGTTCAAACCACTCTTTTCGAGCATTTAGTACGTCAGCGGCGGCTAAGGCCTTTTTACCTGGGATTTGAATTTGCTCAAGGCGCAATGCATCTTTGCCAGTGGCCACTACAATGCCGTGTTTATCTGCCGCAATGATAGTGCCTGGAGCTTGTTGGCCAGAGTGCTGCTGTACGCTGGCTTGCCATACCTTGATGTTTTTATCTGCTAGGGTGAAGTAGCTCATTGGCCAAGGATTAAAGGCGCGAATGCAGCGTTCGATAAATTCGGCATCTTGTTGCCAATCAATACAGGCTTCTGCTTTGCTAAGCTTTTTGGCGTAATTTGCTTGGCTATCGTCTTGCGGTGTAGCGCTCAACGCTCCGTTGGCCAAACCTTCTACAGCTTTAACCAGTGAATGCGGGCCTACTTCGGCCAGTTTGTCATACAGTGATGCACTGGTTTCATTTTTGGCGATTTCAACTTCATCTAATAACAGCATGTCACCGGTATCTAAACCAATGTCCATTTGCATGATGGTCACGCCCGAGTGGCTATCGCCAGCCCAAATTGAGCGCTGAATCGGTGCCGCTCCGCGCCAGCGGGGTAATAAAGAACCATGCACATTAATACAACCTAAACGCGGTGTATCTAAAACAACTTGAGGAAGTAGCAAACCGTAAGCCACTACAACCATCAAATCGGCGTTTAACGCGGCTAACTGCTGCTGTGCTTCTTCGCTCTTAAAGTTTTCTGGTTGGAAAACTGCAATGCCGTGCTCAAGCGCTAGCTGCTTTACCGGGCTAGCTTGCAGCTTCTTACCGCGACCCGCCGGGCGATCTGGTTGGGTGTAGGCGGCAACGACTTGGTGGTCACTGGCAATTAATGCGCTTAGATGGCGCGCCGCAAAATCCGGCGTGCCGGCAAATATGATCCGCAATGGCGTCATGCTGTGTTGTACCTTTGTGGTTGCTTACTTGCGACGAGCAAGTTTTTCGAGTTTGGTTTTTACTCGTTGGCGCTTAAGAGGCGACAAGTAATCGATAAACAATTTACCTTTTAAGTGGTCTAGTTCGTGTTGCACACAAATAGCCAGTAGGCCTTCAGCCTCAAATATTTGCTCGTTACCGTCGGCATCCAAAGAGTTCACTTTGATTTTTTCTGCTCTTGGCACTTGGGCACGATATTCAGGAACCGATAAACAACCTTCTTCATTTAATGCTTCGCCATCAGTTTCGATGATTTCAGGATTAATTAACGCAAGTCGTTGATCTCGCGTATCTGATACGTCAATCACTACAATTTGTTGGTGAATGTTGACCTGTGTCGCAGCTAGGCCAACTCCTTCCTCTTGATACATGGTTTCAAACATGTTTTCGATTATAGTTTTAACTTTATCGTCAATATTATTAACGGGTTGCGCTATAGTACGCAGGCGTTCATCAGGAAAACGCAATACTTCAAGTACAGCCATAACTTCTGTCTTCAATCAGGTTTTGGTAGATTGTCGGTAATTCTAGTCATTTATGTGACTAAAAAACAGCTTTGGATATAGGGATGTCGCTGGGAGACACTATGAAAGGGAAAAAATTAGTTTGGCTTTGGGCCTCTTTGTTGTTTTTAGTGGGAGGTGCTATTGCTGACACACTGAAACTAAAGGAGGATTTTCCCGAAGTCTATGTTGTGAAAAAAGGCGATACCTTATGGGATATCTCTGCCTTGTATTTACATTCTCCGTGGCTTTGGCCGCGCTTGTGGCAATACAACCCACAAGTTGAGAATCCGCACCTGATTTATCCAGGTGATCGTTTATCGTTAGTTTATGAAGACGGTGAGCCTCGTTTAGTACGTAAGCGTATTGTAAAAGTAACACCTAAGGCACGCATTGAAGAAAAGGCTAGCCCTATTCCTACTGTGCCTCTGGCCTCAATTAGCGCATTTTTATCACATGACCACATTGCCGATGAAGATATGCTGAAAGGCGCACCTTACGTGCTTGGTGACAATGATGCGCAGTCGCGTATTGCCATTGGTCGTGCAATGTATGCTCGTGGTGAAACTAAGCCAGGCCAATACTACGGAATATATCGTGTTGCGGATAAATACTATGATCCGGAAACTAAAGAAGAGCTAGGCCAGGTGCTTAACTTTATTGGTGTTGGGGTGTCTGAGCGCCAGCATGAAGACAACATCACTCAGTTTAAGGTGACGCAGGTATTAAAAGAAATTCGCCAAGGCGATATTATGCTGGAGCTACCAGACCAAGATCGTTTGCCTGCTTATTTCATTCCAAATAACAAACAGTTGGAAAGCAGTGGCTACATTCTTTCTGCTGCAACTGATACCTCAGTAATGAGCCGTTACGATGTAGTGGTGATAAACAAAGGTACTCGCGATAACGTGGCCCCAGGTGATATGTTTGCCGTGGCGCAGCCAGGTAAAGTGATGATTGATAAAGTAAGACGCAAGTCTTACGAAGAAACCGCTAATCACTTCGACCGTGCCTTTAATAGCGATGACGAGCGCGTATCGCTGCCTAATGAGAAAGTGGGTGAGCTGATGGTATTTAAGAGCTATGAGAAATTGAGCTACGCGATTATTACCGATAGTAAAGTTATTCTTCGCCCACACTATTTGGTGGAGAACCTATAGTTGCTACCGAATTTATCGGTAGTTCAATATCTTAAACTTGCAGGCGTGCCCCGTTTCTCGACGGCACGTTTGCAAGCTGCTTTAAGCCAATGCAGTGTCGAGCAGTTATTTGCTGCTGATGCCAGCCAATTGGCTGCTTGGCAATTTAGCCCTCCGCAAATTTCTGCACTACTGCAACCCAAACAGGCGCGCATTGAACAAGCACTAACCTGGCTTGAACAAAACGATTGCCATTTATTGGGGTGTTTTGATCCACGCTACCCGGAATGCTTACGCAATATCCAACGCCCGCCTCTGTTGCTATTTGTGCGTGGTAATCCCGCACTGTTAGATAAACCTCAGCTAGCAATAGTCGGGAGTCGTCATGCTAGTGTTTCGGGATTAAATCATGCCAAGCGTTTTGCTCAGCAACTTGCAGAGCAAGGGATCACCATTACTAGTGGTATGGCGTTGGGAATTGATGCAGCCGCGCATAAAGGAGCGCTGATAGCAAAGCCTGATGCCACTATTGCGGTTGTGGCAACGGGTTTAGATAGGGTATATCCAAAGCGTCATCAGGCGCTAGCGCATCAAATCAGTGAACAGGGCGCAATCGTGAGCGAGTTTTGGCCCGGTACAGCCGCCAAAGCCAATCATTTTCCAAGACGTAATCGCATTATTAGTGGCTTAAGTTTGGCAACCTTAGTGGTGCAAGCGGGGTTACCCAGTGGCTCTTTACTCACTGCGAATTACGCTGCTGAACAAGGCCGTGATGTATTTGCTATGCCGGGTTCTATTGATGATCCCTTACATGCCGGTTGTCATCATTTGATTCAACAAGGAGCTAAATTGGTGACTTGTCCGGTCGATATAATAGAAGAGTTAGGCGTTTTTTCTGGGCAAACAGCTTTACCGTTGCATGCGGTGGAGCAAAATATGCAAGAACAAGATTTGCCTTATCGGCAATTGTTGGATAACGTAGCTTATGAGACTACAACAATTGATGACTTAGTCTTAAGCACTCAACAACCTGTTGATGCTGTACTGGCTCAGTTAACTGAGTTAGAGATATTGGGTGTTGTGGCCGTTGTGCCAGGTGGTTACGTCAAGCTGAGGAGGAACTAACTATGTTTGATATCCTCATGTATCTGTTCGAAACCTACATTCATAGTGATGTAGAGCTGTTGATGGATCACGATGAGCTTACAGAAGAGCTCAGTCGCGCAGGGTTTCATAAAGAAGAAATCTATAAGGCACTAGATTGGTTGGAGCAGCTTGCAGCTTTGCAAGATAGCGACAAACAGCCTTATTTAAATCCTTCTGAGATTCCCTCATTACGGGTGTATACCGCACCAGAAATCGCCAAGTTGGACGTACCGTGCCGAGGCTTTTTACTGTTCTTAGAGCAGATGAAGGTACTTAATGCGGAAACTCGCGAAATGGTAATTGACCGCGTAATGGAACTTGATGGACCAGAGTTAGAACTGGAAGATTTAAAATGGGTCATTTTAATGGTGCTATTTAATGTTCCAGGCAGTGAGTCGGCTTATCAGCAAATGGAAGAGTTATTATTCGATTTGGGTGATGGTCCGCTGCATTAAACACTGACTCAACGATAAAAGGTGCGCTGCAATTAGGGCTGTGCACCAATTATTGCTTCGATAAAGGCTGTGCTTGCGTCGAATCAATAGCCTATTCGCGCCATTTTGTTATGCTTAGCAAAGTTTAACGAGGTGTCAGCATGTCAAAGATAGATCCAAAGTTATTTTCTGCCCACGAACACGCCTTAGAAAAAGAATACGATGTTTGTCCTAAATGTGGCGGTGAGCTGCAGCATCGAAATAGTAAATCAGGTCCCTTCTTAGGCTGCAGCCAGTATCCGAGCTGCGACTATAGCCGAGCTTTGCACCAGCAAGATCATTCTTTGGATAAAGTACTGCCTGGGACAGAGTGTCCAGAATGCGGTGAAGAGTTAATGCTGCGCCAAGGGCGTTACGGCATGTTCATTGGATGTAGTGCATTTCCTAGCTGTCAGCATATTGAATCGGCTCAACCGCAGGCACAAAGCACGCCTGAAATAAACTGCCCATCATGCAATAAGGGGAAGCTAGCCGCGAGACAATCCCGCTATGGTAAAACGTTTTATGCCTGCAACGCTTACCCTAAATGCTCCTATGCAGTGAATGACCAGCCTATCGCCAAGCCTTGCCCGGATTGTGGTTGGAAGTTATTAGTCATTAAGAAAACCGCAGCTGGTAAGCGAGAAGTTTGCCCGCAAAAATCCTGCAGCTATAAAAGCGCGCCTTTGGTGGAGATATAGCAATATCGGTAGTTGTAAGCGTTCATACAAAAAAGGAGAACTCATTGTTCTCCTTTTTGCTACTGGTCGTGCTCTAGGCTTCCACGTCTAGCTCTTTAAGTTTGCGGGTGAGAGTATTGCGCCCCCAACCCAGAAGCCTAGCTGCTTCTTGTTTATGACCGTGAGTGTGCTCTAAGGCGGTAGTTAGCATGATTCGCTCAAAGTCAGGCATTGCTTCACCAAGAATGTCTATTTGGCCGGAGACTAACTGTTGAGAAACCCAGCTTTTTAACAGCGAACGCCAATTAGCATCGGCTGTTTCACCTGTTTCTGCCACTACTGGTTGGCTCAATTCTGGTGGCAGGTCCGCTGGTAGTACTTCTTGGCCACTGGCCATTACAGTTAACCAACGACAAACGTTTTCTAGTTGCCTAACGTTACCTGGCCACGCTAACTGCATCATAAAGCGTTGAGTATCTTTGTGCAGTAATTTGCTTTCTACATTTAATTCTTTTGCGGCTATTTCTAAGAAGTGCTTAGCTAAAGCCGGAATGTCTTCACGGCGCTCACATAACGACGGCAAGTGAATACGAATTACGTTTAGGCGGTGGAATAAGTCTTCGCGGAAGTCGCCTTCGGCTACTTTTTTCTCAAGGTTTTGGTGGGTAGCAGCGATGATTCGCACATCGACTTGCACTGGTGAATGGCCACCTACGCGATAGAACTGCCCATCGGCCAGAACACGTAACAAGCGGGTTTGAATATCCAGCGGCATATCGCCAATTTCATCCAAAAACAGGGTGCCACCATTGGCTTGCTCAAAACGGCCATGGCGGATGTTGTTGGCGCCAGTAAACGCGCCTTTCTCGTGGCCAAATAGCTCTGATTCAATAAGATCTTTTGGAATGGCCGCCATGTTTAACGCAATAAAACTGCCGCTGGCACGAGGACTATGTTTATGTAACGCGTGGGCTACCAACTCTTTACCGGTACCTGATTGTCCGTTAATCAGCACCGAGATACTCGAGCGAGATAAGCGTCCTATGGCGCGAAAGACTTCCTGCATTGCAGGCGCTTCGCCGATGATTTCTGGCGCTGGCGAGCTAGGTTTGTTATTTGCTTTATTGCCTTTTTGCTCACGAGAAACCGTTACTGCGCGCTCGGTTAAGGCCACCGCTTCATCGATATCAAAGGGCTTAGGTAAGTATTCAAAAGCGCCGCGCTGGTAAGCGTTAACAGCACTATCTAGGTCTGAGTGAGCGGTCATAATAATAACCGGCATCTCAGGGAAATGGCTTTGGATCTTTTCCAATAAGCTCAAACCGTCCATACCAGGCATGCGAATGTCTGAGATCACTACGTCGGGCTGTTCATAATCTAACTGCTGAAGCATCATTTCACCGTCGGCGAAACTCAAGCAGTCGTAACCCGCAGTCTTTAACGCTTTTTCTAACACCCACCGAATGGAGCTGTCGTCATCAACGACCCATATTGTTGCTGCCATGTTAGTACTTCCTTAACGTCTGAGAGGAAGGTGAATGGTAAATTCGGTATGACCTGGCCAACTGGCACATTCAATCTTCCCTTTATGCTGATTAATTAAATTTTGTGCAATAGACAATCCTAAACCAGTACCACCTTCTCGCCCAGTTACCATTGGATAGAAAAGGGTATCGAGCAGTTCGGTTGGAATGCCTGGTCCATTGTCGATAATTCTGATTTCTGCAGCCAATTTAAAGCGTTGGCCGGCAATTGTTGCTTGATGAGCGGTACGGGTAATAATGTTGATACTCCCGCCTTTTTCTCCCAAGGCTTGAACGGCATTTTGAACAATATTGAGGAAAGCCTGTAGCAGTTGCTCATGGTCCATCTCAAAATCTGGAATGCTGGGGTCGTAGTCACGCTCAACGCTAATGCCTTCTGGTAGATCAAGCTTAACCAGCTGGCGTACTTTCTCGAGTACAGAATGCACATTGTGCAGTTCATGCAAGCCTGGGCGCTGTGGACCAAGCAAGCGATCAACCAGTTTTCTTAAGCGGTCAGCTTGCTCAATAATAATGCCGGTGAATTCTTTTAGCTCTGGGTTAACTAACTCTTTTTCCAGCAACTGCGCTGCGCCACGCAAGCCGCCAAGCGGGTTTTTAATTTCATGAGCTAAGCCGCGAACCAGTTCTTTCGCTGCTTGTTGCTGGGCGTGTTGATAAAGCTCTTGAGAGATCTTCTTTTGCTGGCCAATGGCACGCATTTCCAGCATCAGTAAATTTTGGTTTTGGTTGTTGATGCGCGTAGCAGAAAGCTCAACCAGCGCATGATGACTATCGAAAACCAAGGTCACTTCATTATCGGTAAAACTTTGCCCAGAGCTACACACAGTGCCTAGTTTACTAAGGTCCAGTGAGCTATGTTTTACTTGGGTGGCCAGCGGCTCATCTATAAGCCGCTTAGCACTTTGACCGAGTAGTTGTTCGGCTGAAGCATTAACGTATTGAATCTTTAGCTCTGCATCAAGCAGCACTATGGCAGTTACTTGATTTTCCAATACTAAGCGCTCGAGCCCAGAAATATCTAACACTACTCTCTCCTGAATGATGCGCACCATTTTGGTGCTCCTGCACTGAGTTTAACCTCAAAAAGCAGAGAGTGACTAATTAGCCTCCCCCTGCTGCGGCCGCTCCAGCGCCAAATGCGTTAGCGCGGTGCAAGAATACGGTTATGGGCTTAGACGATGCAATTTCCTTGCCTGAATCATCAACTAGCTGCACCTGAATTGTATGGGCGCCGCGATCAATGTTGGTGAGCTGGAAGCTACCCATTTTAGTGATTTGCCCCTGTGGCACGCCGTCAAGCACCAATTTGTAGCCCATGCTGTTTAAGGGAAGCGGGGTAGAGCTAGCACTGATTGAGATCTTGCCTTCGTTATCACGAATGGTTTGCTCATGGCTCGGGCTAGTGATGTTCACTTGATACTGAATTGGCTTTTGTTTCTTTTTCAGTGGGGTACGCGGTGTCACAATAGGGCCTTCAGTGGCTGGCGGAGCAACGTCTACCTTGAGTTCAGTGGCACCAACCTGAGGGCGGTCTGAGAAATGCGTTACACCATCCTGATCAACCCATTGGTAAATTTTGTCAGCAGCTTGGGCACCAAAGACTACGCCACTGATTAATAAAGCTATAGCAAACCATTTGCTCATTAATAATTCCTCCATTCAACTTGCTAAAGGTGGGCAAAAACGTATTGAAAAGCAATAAAAAAACCCGCTTTAAAGCGGGTTTTTTAAGCCGTGTAACGTTTTGTTTATACGCTGTAGTACAATTCGAACTCAAGTGGGTGAGTTGTCATGTTGATGCGCTCAACGTCAGCAGATTTCAATGCGATGTAAGAATCGATGTAATCGTTGCTGAATACGCCGCCAGCAGTTAAGAATTCACGGTCAGCATCTAGGTTAGCTAGTGCATTTTCAAGTGAAGTTGCCACTTGTGGAATTTCAGCCGCTTCTTCTGCAGGTAGGTCGTATAAATCCTTGTCCATAGCGTCGCCAGGGTGGATTTTGTTTTTGATTCCGTCAAGGCCAGCCATCAACATTGCAGAGAATGCTAAGTATGGGTTGGCTGTTGGATCCGCAAAACGTACTTCAATACGACGCGCTTTAGGCGATGGTACTACTGGGATACGAATAGACGCTGAACGGTTACGCGCTGAGTAAGCTAGCATAACTGGCGCTTCGAAGCCTGGTACCAAACGCTTGTAAGAGTTAGTTGAAGCGTTAGCAAAAGCGTTAATGGCTTTAGCGTGCTTGATGATACCGCCAATGTAGAACAATGCAGTTTCAGATAGGCCGCCGTATAGGTCGCCAGCAAATAAGTTTTCGCCGTCTTTCCAAATTGATTGGTGAACGTGCATACCGCTACCGTTATCACCAACAACTGGCTTAGGCATGAAGGTTGCTGTTTTACCGTAAGCGTGAGCTACGTTATGAACAACATACTTAAGAACCTGAGTTTCATCGGCTTTTTCAACGATAGAGTTGAATTTAGTTGCGATTTCGTTCTGACCAGCTGTTGCTACTTCGTGGTGGTGAGCTTCAACAGTTTGACCCATTTCTTCAAGAACTAGACACATTGCTGAGCGAAGGTCTTGTGAAGAATCAACTGGAGCTACTGGGAAGTAACCGCCTTTAACGCCAGGACGGTGACCAGTGTTGCCGTCTTCGAAGTGCTTGTCTGAGTTCCAAGATGCTTCATCAGCATCAATTTTGTACATAGAACCTGACATGTCAGTTTTGTATTTAACATCGTCAAACAAGAAGAACTCTGGCTCAGGACCAAAGTATGCTGCATCAGCAATACCAGTAGAACGCATGTACTCTTCAGCACGCTTAGCTACAGAACGTGGGTCACGGTCGTAACCTTGCATTGTAGAAGGCTCTAGAATGTCACAACGGATGTTTAGTGTAACTTCTTCAGTGAATGGGTCTAATACAGCAGTAGCTGGATCAGGCATCAATACCATGTCTGATTCGTTAATGCCTTTCCAACCTGAGATTGAAGAGCCATCAAACATTTTACCGTCTGAGAAGAAATCTTCGTCAACTTGGTGAGATGGAATAGATACGTGTTGCTCTTTACCTTTAGTATCAGTAAAGCGTAGGTCAACAAATTTAACTTCTTGCTCTTTAAGCAAAGCTAAAACTTCTGCAGACATGTTTTTAACCTCCAGTGTCATCAAAATTGATGGTTCAATCGATTTAATAGTTATTTATACGAATAATCGTGGTTGTGTTGCATCAAGCTAAAACTATGCCAACACATAAGGTGCTGATTTTAATGGCTAAAAATTGATTAGGCATCAATTTAGTGCAGAGCTTTGCACTTTGTTGGTGCTATTCTTGTCCATTTTGGTGCAGTGAGTTTTTGGCCTTAGCTATCATACCCTAATTGGGTAGCGGAAAAACCGTGATCAACTTAAAACTATGAGAATTTGCCGTTTATATGTACAATGGCGCACTTTTTACTTTTACCTCACAATAAAAAGGGCTGAAAGCCGTGCTAGATAAGTTAAGAAACATCGCCATTATTGCTCACGTAGACCACGGGAAAACTACCCTGGTAGACAAATTACTGCAGCAATCTGGAACCCTACAAACGCGTGGTGATGCTGAAGAGCGGGTAATGGACTCAAACGATCTTGAAAAAGAACGTGGTATTACCATTTTGGCAAAAAACACGGCGATTGAGTGGAACGATTACCACATCAACATCGTAGATACCCCTGGACACGCCGACTTCGGTGGTGAGGTAGAACGTGTTTTATCTATGGTTGACTCTGTATTGTTGTTGGTAGATGCCCAAGAAGGCCCAATGCCGCAAACCCGTTTTGTTACTCAGAAAGCCTTCGCTCAAGGTTTAAAACCTATTCTGGTAATCAACAAAATCGATAAGCCAGGTGCTCGTCCTGATTGGGTAATGGACCAAGTATTTGATTTGTTCGATAACTTAGGTGCTACCGATGACCAGTTAGATTTCCAAGTGGTTTACGCATCAGCGTTAAACGGCTGGGCTAGCTCAGAAGAAGGCGTAGAAACTGATAACATGGAACCGTTGTTCCAAGCTATCGTTGATAACGTTGCTCCACCTGAAGCGAAAGAAGGCGAAGGTTTGCAAATGCAAATCTCTCAGCTTGATTACAACTCTTATGTTGGTGTTATTGGTGTTGGACGTGTATCACGCGGCAGTGTTAAACCAAACCAACAAATCACTGTTGTGGGTGCCGATGGTAAAACCCGTAACGGGAAAGTGGGTCAAGTATTAGGTTACTTAGGCCTAGATCGCCATGAAGTAACCGAAGCTAACGCCGGTGACATCATCGCTATTACTGGTTTAGGCGAGTTAAAAATCTCTGACACCATTTGTGATCAAACCAATGTAGAAGCATTGCCTGCCTTGTCAGTGGATGAGCCTACCGTAACCATGACTTTCCAAGTAAACACTTCTCCGTTTGCTGGTAAAGAAGGTAAGTACGTTACCTCTCGAAACATTCTTGAGCGTTTACAACAAGAGTTAGTGCATAACGTTGCGCTACGTGTTGAAGAGACTGATGATCCAGATAAGTTCCGTGTTTCTGGTCGTGGTGAGCTACACCTAGGTATTTTGATTGAAAACATGCGTCGCGAAGGCTTCGAGCTAGCGGTATCACGCCCAGAAGTAATTCTGCGCACTGTAGATGGGCAGTTAGAAGAACCTTATGAAGTAGTGACTATTGATGTTGAAGAAGAGCATCAAGGTAGCATTATGGAGCAGCTTGGTTTGCGTAAAGGCGAGCTAACTGACATGGCGCCAGATGGCAAAGGCCGTATTCGTATGGACTTTATGATCCCATCACGTGGTTTGATTGGTTTCCAAACCGAGTTTATGACCTTAACCTCAGGTTCTGGTCTGCTTTACCATACGTTCGATCATTACGGTCCACACAAAGGTGGAGTAATTGGTCAGCGTCAAAATGGTGTGCTTATTTCTAATGCAACCGGTAAAGCCTTAACGTACGCCTTGTTTAACCTTCAAGAGCGTGGCCGTTTGTTTACTCAGCATGCTGATGAAGTTTATGAAGGTCAGGTTGTGGGTATTCACGCTCGTGACAACGACTTAACAGTAAACTGTTTGAAAGGTAAGCAGCTAACTAACGTTCGTGCATCTGGTACCGATGAAGCGCAAGTACTTACGCCGCCAATCGTAATGACCCTTGAGCAAGCGCTTGAGTTTATTGATGACGATGAGTTGGTAGAAGTAACACCAGAGAACATCCGTATTCGTAAACGCCACTTAACTGAGAATGAGCGTAAACGTGCATCTCGCCCGCCTAAAGCTTAAGGTGAACTAAGATTTATAAAGGCAGCCTAGGCTGCCTTTTTTATTGCATGTTTATACCTGAAGTAACTATCTATTCTGGCTCACAGCATCTAACTGATTAGTGCTCGCTAATAGTGCAGGGCTGGGGTTGACCGTTTGTTTTATTAGTTCAAACAAGGGTTGATATAACAGCGGTAAGTGTTCTTGGAAACGTTCGACCGTAATATGGTAAGCCGCGCGGATGCCATGATAATCGATATTTGGCCCAATTCTGGTCATTTTAATGCCGAACATAGAAAGGCTGCGAGCAAGTTTGGGCTCAACCATTACGTACGCATGTTTTATTCCGCACTGCTCGGCAACAATTGATGCCGCTAAATACAAGCTCATAGTGATATAGGGAAAAGTTCGCAGTTCCTTTTGGCTAAATACGCTTAAACCCGCTCCAGCTGGTGCAGCGCCATTTTTGAGATCGATTTTTCGGCGACGAAACTGGGTGTCTAGGGCCACCCGCGATACTTCACAAATGCTCTCTTTAGCAAAGTTATCGGGGTGTAGCTCTTGATGACTAATCACTGATTGGCCAGTGTCTAGCAAAGGTATGCTTTGCTGCTTGCTGGGGCTAACCATTCTTAGGCATCCTGCATCTAAGCCGGAGTTAAGGTGCTGAACTCGGCAGTAATGGGAATAACTATCGTAAACATCGCGCTCCATTTGCTGGTTATTACTTGGCTCAAACTGAAACTCTTCGCAGTAAACGCGATGCCGTAATTGATAGATTTTGGTTACCTCTTCCTGATTGCTCGCAATACTGGCTTGAAAGTAACGTTGGTAACGTTGCGCGAGTTCGTCCGCTTGATGCTGTATAGCTAGTTGCTTTACTGACGATGCTGATAATTGCAATTTTCTAGGAGCAATTGCACTGGGTTGTTGATAACTCACAAGTAAACCTAATTAGTCCCTTAAATGTCTAGCAAGGCTAGTCATTCACCATAGTTACATTATTATCAATTAGAGTGGTTTTTATGAATTTAGTCACTTTTTATGGATGGTTATTGTCTACAAATGTGTCCTAGCGCATATTTGGTGTTATGAAAGCCTTATTCATTTTATTGGCATATTGTAGTGCGATTAGCCTTGCTGGGAACTGTGTAACACTTTTAGCTATTCGAGAGGGTTTGGAATAGTGGGGGCGGAAACGAATGCTGGTGCATATTTATGCGTTTTTGAGTTGGTCCGACTAGAGCTTTTGATTGCAGGTTTCTATAACAATGGGCTGAATATATGGATGATATTCTCTAATAGCCGACGGTAAATTGGCCGTTTTCGCCAAGCGAGTGCATTAATACGTGTACTTTGTTGAAGATAATGCTGCATGATGCGATCTAGATCTTCAGCATAGGATTTGTCATCGATAATCGACGTCACCTCAAAGTTTAGCCACAAACTTCGCATGTCTAAGTTTACCGTCCCCACTAGAGCAACTTGTTGGTCTATTAACAGGCTTTTTGTGTGCAACAAGCCACCGTTAAATTTGTAGATGTTTACCCCGGCATTTAGTAGCTGCTGGTAGAAAGAGTGGCTTGCGTAGCGGACCAAAAATGAATCGTTCCTAGCGGGTAGGATCAGGTTAACTTCAACGCCTCTGCTAGCCGCGGTAACCAGCGCCATTTGTAAACTTTCGTCAGGCACAAAGTAAGGGCTGGTGAGCACTATTTGTTTTTTAGCGAGGTATAGCGAGGTAAGTAGCAGCTGAATAATGTGATCGCCAAAAATACCCGGCCCTGATGGCATTATTTGCATGCGTTGTTGGCCTACCGAAGCCGTAGTAGAAAGCAAATCAAGCTGTTCGATAAGTGCTTCGCCGGTTTCCATTTCTATGTCGTAGGCAACTACCGCTTGTAGGTTCAAAGCTGCAGGGCCTTCTACTCTTAGCATGAGATCTATCCACTGTCCGACACCGCGCTGTTGGTTAAAAAAGCGTGGGTCGACTAAGTTCATTGAACCGGTATAAGCAACCTGTTGGTCTATTGCTGCAATTTTTCGGTGTAGGCGTAAGTCGATACGTTGTAACAACATGCGCACTGGGTTGGCATGCAGTGCTTCTACTACATTTACGCCGGCATTCAATAACTGAGATGAAGCACTAGACTTAAGAAATTCACTGGAACCAACCGAATCTACCAGTAAGTAAACACTCACCTTTCGTTGAGCTGCTTCGGCTAGAGCAGTAAGTAAAGGGTCAAGCAACCCACCTTGCTGAACAATGTAAAACTCCATGTAGATGCTAGATTTTGCTTGCTGTATGTCTTTAGTGAGCTGGGTTAACGTTTCCAAAGAGTCTTCGAAGTTGGTAAGTTGATTCCCCCCTAGAATTGGCAAACCCAGTAAGCGGCGGGTAAGTTGATTCAGCGGCTCCGCTACATCGGAACAGGATTGTTTTACTACGTGGGGGGAGCGATTAAACAGGTGAACGCTTTGCTTGTACTTAGTTTCCATTAAGCGAGCACGTTTGGCTCGCAGCCGCCCTAGGTAACGTTCGCCAAACAGTTGATAACAGATAATACCTACTAGTGGCAGTGCAAATATCAGCAGTAGCCAAGTTAAAGTAATTCCCACAGGCCGGCGCTTTAGCATTACTTGCAGCGCCACCGCGACAATTAGCAAGGCATAAATGAGCAACCCTAAGTCGGATAAGTAGGTATTCGTCACCGTTTGGCCTTTAGATAAAAAACCTATTGATAACTTAGCATGAAGGGCACAAAAAAGCCGCTAACTCAAACGAGTAGCGGCTTTAGATTTAGTTACTGATAGGCTTAGTTGTCGAGGGTGTCGGTGGCCACTTTATAGCTTGGATCTTCTATTAAGTTAACTTCCACCGCGCTTCCTGCCTTAGTTAGCAGTTTACGACACTCTGGGCTAAGGTGCTTAAGGTGAAGAGTTTTACCGGCTTTTTCGTAACGCTCTGCCAAGGTATCGATGGCTTCAATCGCTGAGTGATCACTTACTCGCGACTTGGCAAAATCAATCACTACATCTTTTGGATCGTTAGCTGGATTGAACAGCTCTAAGAAGTTAGCCGTTGAGCCAAAAAACAAGGGGCCATCCAACTCATAAACTTTATGGTCGTCATCTACGCTAGTGGTCGTTACGTAAATGTGCTTAGCGTGGTTCCAAGCAAATACCAACGCAGATACGATTACACCAATCACCACCGCTACCGCTAAGTCGGTAAATACGGTGACGACAGATACCAGCACAATCACAAAGAAGTCAGCTTTAGGCACTTTATTAATCATGCGCAGGCTGGCCCATTCAAAGGTGCCTAACACAACCATAAACATTACACCGACCAAAGCGGCGAGAGGAATCATCTCTATCAGAGAAGAACCAAATAGAATGAAACCCAGTAGTGCTAGTGCCGCGGTGATGCCCGATAAGCGGCCACGACCACCAGAGCGAATGTTAATCATGCTCTGGCCAATCATTGCACAACCACCCATACCACCAAAGAAGCCAGTGGTTACGTTAGCCACACCTTGGCCAATACACTCTTTGTTACCGTGTCCACGGGTACCGGTCATTTCATCAACTACGGTTAAGGTTAGTAGTGACTCAATTAAGCCGATAGCCGCCAGTACGATGGCATAAGGGAAGATGATTTTCAGTGTTTCTAAGTTGAATGGCACGCTTGGGATAGAGAAGCTTGGTAAACCGCCAGCAATAGTTGCGTTAGCGTCACCGGTCATACCGCGTACAAAATCTACCACTGTGCGGGTATCTAAGTTTAATACCTGCACTGCTACGGTAACACCCACAATCGCCACCAAAGAAGCAGGGATTGCGCTGGTAAGTTTTGGCAAGAAGTGAATAACTGCCATGGTGATAGCCACCAAGCCTAACATGATCCAAAGCTGACTGCCTTGCATCCACTCTAGTTCGCCAAAGGCATTGGGCACTTTAAACTGACCAAGCTGAGCCAAGAAAATCACAATAGCCAAGCCGTTTACAAAGCCTAGCATTACCGGGTGTGGCACCATGCGGATAAACTTACCCAAATGGAAGACCCCAGCTAAGACCTGCAAAATACCCATGAGCACCACAGTGGCAAATAAATACTCCACACCGTGATCTGCGACTAAGGCCACCATTACTACCGCTAGCGCGCCAGTTGCACCCGAGATCATACCTGGACGGCCACCAATTACAGCGGTAATTAACCCCACCATAAATGCTGCATATAAACCTACTAAAGGTTCTACGCCGGCAACAAAGGCAAAGGCAACTGCTTCAGGAACTAAAGCTAGCGCAACCGTTAAACCGGAGAGTAAGTCATTTTTGACTGTTGCTCCCCGAAATTTAGGAAATTCAAACATGTTCTTAGGATCCAATAAAGAACGAAAGGAAATGGGGCGGGAGTCTAGCACTTAATGTGATTCAGTTCAAAAAAACATCAGCTTTTGTTCAGCTTTTTTTAGCCAAGTTTGTGGCTTAAGCCCTTGTTAAACTTGAGTTGCGTCATTAACTAGTTCATCCTTTAGCGAGATAATGCAAAGGAGTGAAATGAATCATGAGCGGGCAGAAAAACACGCCTAATTGGCAAGCGCTTTTCCAGCAAAGCAAAGCGTTTGCGCTTTTCTTGTTTGAGCGGATAAAACAAGAAAAACTGACCATGATCGCCGGCTCATTAGCTTACGTTACCTTGCTGTCTTTAGTGCCTTTAGTAGCAGTAACGTTTTCAATTATTAGCGCCTTCCCAGTATTTTCCGGCTTTCAAACCTTAATCGAAGATTTTGTGTTTAGTAACTTTGTACCGGCTTCTGGTGAAGTGGTGAAGCAGAGCTTGCGTGGCTTTGTTGAAAACGCATCGAAAATGACAGCAGTAGGTATCGCAGCTTTAGCCGTAGTGGCCTTAATGCTCATTTCGGCGATTGATAAGAGCCTGAATATGATTTGGCGGGTTGAGGAAAAACGCCGTTGGCGTAGTGCTTTTCCTATGTATTGGATGATTCTAACTTTAGGCCCCTTGTTAATGGGCGGCAGCTTGGCGCTAAGTTCTTACATCTTCTCCATGCAACTGTTTGCCGATGAAACATTATTAGGCATATGGAATAAAATGCTTCGCACGGTGCCGTTGTTATTTTCTGTAGGGGCATTTTGTTTGTTGTATTTGCTGGTGCCAAATAAGCCGATCCGTTTTGTCCATGGTTTAAGTGGCGCTGTGGTGGCGGCCTTGTTGTTTGAACTGGGTAAACGAGGTTTTGCTTTCTATGTTGCCTCATTCCCTTCCTACCAAGTTATTTATGGTGCTCTCGCCACCATACCCATTTTATTTGTATGGGTATATGTGAGTTGGATAGTGGTGTTAATTGGCGCCGAAATTACCGCCGCTTTAGGCGAATTTACCGAGGGCCAACAAGTACAAGATAGCAGTAGTATCATTGAGGAGTCTGAATGATTGCGTTGATTCAACGGGTGACACAAGCCAGCGTGTGTGTGGCTGATCAAACTATTGGTGAAATAGGACCTGGCTTATTAGTGTTGTTGGGTGTTGAGCAAGGTGATGACCAAGCAAAGGCCACCAAGCTTTGTGAAAAAGTAATTAAATACCGTATTTTTGCTGACCAACAAGGCAAAACCAATCTTAACGTGCAGCAAGCGGGTGGCAGCTTATTGGTGGTATCTCAGTTCACTTTGGTGGCTGACACCGACAAAGGTTTACGCCCAGGCTTCTCTAAAGGCGCCAGTCCCGAGCAGGCCAATCACCTTTATGAATACTTTGTTAGCGCTTGTCGTGACCGCGGAATGCCTACTGAAACAGGTGAATTTGCTGCCGATATGCAGGTATCTTTGGTCAATGATGGGCCTATGACTTTTTGGCTGCAGGTTTAATTTTCATCAATAAAATCGAAACTTTGCGGCGGCTCACATATCAGATTTGCTGCCTAGAAAGGCAATTGACACAAATGACTTTAATCGGTCATATTAAGAGAAAGCGCTTTCACGAGTAAACTTAAAATCTGACTGTGCCCAGAAAGGTTTTGTGTGAGAGCGCTTACAAATACAGAGAGGCTATAGTAATAATGGCAACAATCAAGGAAGTCTCTGATCTAGCGGGTGTTTCGCAAGCAACCGTATCCAGAGTAATGAACGGTAATAACAAAGTTTCCGATGTTAATCGTGAGCGAGTTATGGCCGCCATGGACAAATTGGGTTACCAACCTAACTCTTTTGCACAGGCTCTGGCTACCAACCGCTCTTACAGTGTTGGGATTGTAGTAGGTACTTTATCGGGCCCATTTTTCGGTCCCATGATGCACAGTATTGAGTCGGTATTACGCAAAGAAGGTCAGCACCTTATTGCCACTAGTGGGCACGACAATATCGAGCAAGAGCGTGAAGCGATTCGTTTTCTTAATTCGCGCCGTGTTGACGCCATATTGCTGGTGGTTCAAGCCATGAGTGATGACGAATTGATTGAGCTGTGTACCCGCAACCCAAATGTATTTGTATTAAACCGCTATGTGCCAGAGCTAGCGCATCGCTGTATTTATTTGAACAATGAGTTAGGTGGATATTTGGCCACCAAGCATTTAATTGATTTAGGCCATACTCGGATTGCTTCGATCACCGGTCCATTGGTGCACTTTGATGCTCGTGAGCGTCTGCAAGGTTATCGAAATGCGCTTAGTGAAGCAGGCATAGAATACGATCCGCAACTTATTGTTGAAGGTTTGTATCAAGAAGATGGTGGTACTAAAGCGGCGGCTAAGTTATTTCAACGTGGCATCGATTTTACTGGTGTGGTGTGTGGTAACGATAACATCGCTATTAGTGTTTATGACATTTTGTCGCGAGATAACGAATCACCGGCTGAGCGTATCTCGGTGGTAGGCTACGATGACATGTTCTATTCACGTTATTTGCGCCCTAAGCTTACCACCATTCGTTTCCCGATTGAGGAAATGGGCACTATTGCCGCCAATATGGTGCTGCAAAATTTGGCCGACAAGAATTTAGTAAACGGTGTGCAATTAGAGCCCTCGCTTATTGTGCGTGAATCTACTGCCCCACCAGTTAGTTAACAAGCTTATCTATATGTAAGGAGTTTGAATGTGATTATTCCCCCCCAGCATTAAACGACTCCTTGCTTGGTGTTAGCTATAGGTTTCTTCAAATTTATAGCTAACATCGATCTCCAGTGAAAACTGGTCGTCTTTTTAATCCCATAAAATGTGTAAGATGCGACCCATTGGGCGCAGTTTGAGGTTGTTGTATGTCTTTTGATTTTCCAAAGTCGTCCCCGTTTCGCCGTTCTGACTTTATTTTTGGTGTAGCGACAGCTGCCTTCCAAATTGAAGGTGCTAACCAAGAAGATGAGCGCTGCGAATCCATATGGGATCGCTTTTGCGCCACCCCAGGAAAAGTAGCCAACGGTGATGATGGCACCATTGCTTGTGACCACTACCACCGCTGGGAAGAAGATCTAGAGATGATTGCAGAGCTAGGTGTTGATGCCTATCGCTTATCAATTGCTTGGCCACGGATTATGCCGGTAGAAGGTCAAGTTAATGACAAAGGTATCGCATTTTACCAACAGCTAATTGCCAAACTTAAACAACTAGGTATTAAGCCGTTTGTGACCCTATATCACTGGGACCTACCGCAATACCTCGAAGACAGAGGTGGCTGGTTAAGTCGTGAAACTGCGTATAAATTCGCCGAATTTGCCGACATCATGACCAAAGCGCTTGGTGATGATGTTTATAGCTATGCCACCTTTAATGAGCCCTTATGTAGTGCCTTTTTAGGCTATCGTTATGGTCAACATGCCCCAGGTTTAACTGAAGATAAGTTTGGCTTTCAGGCTGCCCACCATATTCTTTTAGCCCATGGTTTAGCCTTGCCTAAGATGCGTGAGAATGCCCCAAGTGCCGAACATGGCATCGTGCTTAACTTCACTCCGGCTTATCCAGCAGATCCGAATAATGCTGCAGATGTATTAGCTGCCGACTTTGATGAACAGCAGGGCATTCACTGGTTTTTGCAGCCAATCATCGAGGGACAATATCCTGAGGCTATTCGCCAGCAGCAGCCGCTTTGGTGGCCAACCATTCTGCCGGGTGATTTAGAGCTAATAAAACAGCCCATCGATTACTTGGGTATCAACTATTACACCCGCCATGTGATAAAAGCCACCGATGATGGCCCTAAACAGGTGACCCTAGAGGGGGTTGAGCGTACCGACATGGGTTGGGAAGTGTGTCCACAAGCCTTAACTGGCTTACTCACCAAGCTAAATGAGCGCTATGAACTCCCGCCAATTTTTATTACTGAAAATGGTATGGCAGGGGCAGATACTCTAGAAGATGGCAAGGTGATTGATCAGCAGCGCTGTGATTATTACCAATCACATTTAAATGCGGTTGCCGATGCCATTGAGCAAGGGGTTGAATTAAAAGGTTATTTTGCTTGGAGCTTAATGGATAACTTCGAGTGGGCCTTTGGTTACGAAAAGCGTTTTGGCATCGTATATGTCGATTACGATACCCAGCAACGGGTACCTAAACAAAGTGCTACTTACTTTCAGCAGTTTCTAAAACAACGCGCAGGAGCATAATTATGGCGTCACTGTC
Organism: Agarivorans albus; assembly: GCF_019670105.1. NCBI lineage: Bacteria > Pseudomonadati > Pseudomonadota > Gammaproteobacteria > Alteromonadales > Alteromonadaceae > Agarivorans > Agarivorans albus. The sequence goes on from NZ_AP023032.1 coordinate 231,323, forward strand.
ATTTAAAGATCTTCGTAAGAGCTACGGTAAGGTCGAAATCGTAAAAGGTTTCGACATAGAGATGAGTGATGGTGAATTTGTTGTATTACTCGGTGCGTCGGGTTGTGGTAAGTCAACCATCTTAAGGATGGTAGCCGGCTTGGAAACCATCACTTCGGGTCAAATCAAAATGGGCGATAAGTGCCTGAATGATGTTGACCCGAAAGACCGTGATTTAGCGATGGTGTTTCAAAGCTACGCGCTTTACCCGCATATGACAGTGTATGAAAACATTGCATTTGCGCTCAAGGTTCAAGGAGTTAAGAAAGAAGAGATTAAGAAGTCGGTAGAGTGGGCCGCCGAGATGCTGCAGCTAACTGATTACCTTAATCGCAAACCTAAGCAGCTGTCGGGTGGTCAACGCCAGCGAGTTGCTATGGGGCGTGCTATGGTGCGCACACCTAAGCTATTTTTGTTTGATGAGCCGCTGTCTAACCTAGATGCTAAACTGCGTGGCAAAATGCGTGCAGAAATCAAAGATATGCACAACAAATTGGGTGTAACCACCTTATACGTGACTCACGACCAGGTCGAGGCAATGACTCTTGCCGACCGCATTGTGATAATGAACAAAGGCGTTACCGCTCAAATCGGCACGCCCTACGAAGTATTTACCCAACCTAAAAACCAGTTTGTTGCCGGCTTTATCGGTTCTCCGTCAATGAATATGATCCCAGCTAAGGCCAAGCAGGTGCAGGGTGAGTGGCTACTGGAGTTAGCAGGCCAAGAGATTAAAGCTCCTGAGAAGTTTGTTGGGAAGTTGCAAGAAGGCCAAGAGCTAATCTTGGGCATTCGTCCTAACGATATTCATTTGCATGAAAAGCAGCTAGAGCCTAGCCATGTGATTGCTGCCAAAGCGACTTTCACAGATAGTGAGCTATTGGGCGCAACTATGCATGTTAAAGCAGAGCTTGGTGGACAGAGCATTATTATTGAAGCGCCGGCTGAGCACACTAAATTACCCAGTGAATTAGACATCTTTTTAGATGCCACCTTCGTACACTTATTTGATGGTGAAACACAAGAGTCTTTAGCTCAGCCTTAATATTCTCTAAGCTATGACACAAAATAAAAAAGCCAGCATTACGCTGGCTTTTTTGTGTTTGTTGCGAGGCTTAGCCTAGCACCACTTCTACTTGATGTTCACCATCGTTAAATACCGGAAGCACTTTACCGCTAATTGTTTCACCGTTAACTTTAATGCTTGCTACGCCTGAGCTAACGCCTTGAGGGTTGCTCACTGTGATATTGTACTGGGCGCCACGGTAGCGACGTTTCACGCTAAAGCTTGGCCAAGCTTTAGGAATACATGGGTCAATTTCTAGGCCTACCAGAGTAGGTTTAATACCTAGTATATATTGGGTTCCCGCCACGTAAGTCCAAGCTGAGGTGCCAGATAACCAAGCATTGCGCCCCATACCAAATTGTTTGTGCTCTGCACCTAGAATGTTTTGTGGGTAACAGTAAGGTTCTGATTGGAACACATCTAAGTTGTCGTTATGGAAAGCCGGGTTAATTTGGTTGTAGTACTCAAAGGCTCGGTCACCGTTGCCAGCAATGGTTTCAGCCATCATTACCCAAGGGTTAGAGTGCAGGAAAATGCCGCCATTTTCTTTTGCTCCCGGTGGGTAAGTACTTACCCCACCAAGCTGAGGATCAAAGCCATTGTAGCCAGGGCCCGATAACATAATGCCGTACTTGGTATTGAGTTTGTGGTTTACTGCATCTAGGCCTGCCAGCATCCGGTCGCCTTCGGCAAAACCTGAAATAACCGGCCAAGACTGTCCGTTGGTATACAAGCTACCATGCTGGTTTTTATGAGAACCAATAGGCTCGCCTTCGTTGGTAAAGTAGCGTACCCACCACTCACCATCCCAAGCATGTTGGTTCACTCGTTGTTTCATTTCTTGGTAGTAGCCGTTAAGTAGCTCTAGATTGGCTTTATCATCAATGGCTGACGCAATGTCGATTAACTCTTTTAAGGCTTTACCAAATAGGTTGGCTACAAATAAAGATTCTGCGCCACTTGGTAAGTTAACCGTATCGTTCCAATCTGCAAAGCCTAATAGCGGTAGGCCATGCTCACCAATGTTGTTCCAAGTAAAATCAATGGATTTTAGTAGATGCTCGTAAACACTACCTTGGCTGCGGTCGGCCAGCTCCAGAGTTTTGCTGTAGTAAGTAATGGGTTTGTTTAAGAACTCTAAATCGCCAGTTTCTTTTAAGTATTGCGCAACAGTAAGCACAATCCATAAGTGGTCATCGCCGTAGTAATCTGGGCAATCAGGCTCTTCACGTGAGTCACCTTCATTGGCTTCCATAGTGAGTGGGAAGTACTGGTGCATGGCAGAACCGTTTTCTAGCTGTACCGACAACAAGCGTTCGGCAAACTCACGTGCTTCTTGCGGCATATGCGCCATTACCCCAATTAAATCTTGCGAGGAGTCACGGAAACCAATACCTCGAGCGCCATAACCTAGCTGGTAAAGCGACAAGTAACGTGACCAGTTTTTAGTGGTATGACATTGACGCGGATTATGCACGTTTAGCATAGAGTTCATGGCGTTGTCTGGGGTGTCTACTTGCATTACATCAAGGTAGTTTTCCCAGAAGTTGCTTAGCTCGGCAAAGGCTTGGTCAACGGCTTGTTCGTTGCGGTATAAGGCAATGTCTGCTTCAGCTTCTTGCAAGCTAGGTACTTGGCCAAGTTGAGTGATTACTCGCTCTGTTTGTCCTGGTGCCAGCTCGCCCAATTTAACCAACAACGCACCTACGTTATCACCGCGGTCGCATTCAGAATTACTTAAGCTTTCTTCTTGTAACGACAAAGGCTTAGACCAAGAACCAAATTCGTTATCGCCTAAAAATGCTCGGCGATCACCTTCCCATGAATCAACAGGGCGGTTACAGCTTAGATAGTTAACAGCGCTATCGCGTTTCATGTAGGCGTATTGCTCTAACACTACATGGCCGCTGTCTTCAGCGTGCGCTTTCAAGGTCATGGTTTGTGGAACCCAGTCGGCGTTAACCAGCTGCTTTAATGCATCGAAATGGGTGAATTCATACACCGGCGCTACATCTACTGCTTGCGTTTGCTGGCTAATATTAGTCACCTTAATATCTTGTAATAAGGTACTAGAGCCTTGTGGTACAAAGATTTTTACGTCAATTTGCAGGCCTTGAGCTTCCACAACCCAGCGGGTGTAAGACAAACCTACGCGACACTCAAACTTATCTAAGGCTTCTAAACACGGCGTATAAAACGGAGAAAACAGCTGATAGCCCTGCTCAGTTTTACGGCGTATGTAAATGGTTGAGCCTTTGAACTCAGACTGAGGCAGCTGAGCAATATACTTAGTGATACGGTTTAATGCCGGATCTTGCTTACATACTACGGTGCCACCAGTGGTATCAATTAAGCCACCAAAGTCTAGAGTTCCTACGTAGTTCGCCCATTTTATCGGCGTTTTTGGCGTAGTTAGAACGTATTCTTTGTTTTGGTCATCGAAGTAACCGTATTGCTTGTTCATATTTACCTCAAATTATTAAGCTGAATGCTGTTCTGATTTGGTTGTTGAGCTAACCAAAGGCAGTGAAAAGATCATTCCAGGGCGGAAGTAACGACCAGCGGTGTACTTCAATCCGGTATGGTGAAGGGCGTAAAACAGCGTTTGGCTGTCTAACTGAAATTGTTGACAGACTGCGGCACTGCGCAGCTTAAATTCGCTGAGTTGGCGCGGGATATCGGCCGCGATTCGGCCATCGGCATAAAGTAAACCTAGCTCGATAAGCGCTTTGCTAAGCTCGACTGCTGCCGGCTCATCTAGCTGGGCAAACTGCTTGGCGTCAAAGCGGCAACTGGCGTTAAAGCCCTCAGGTGCTGCAAAAGGAACGCGAGCATCTAGGTACAAGTTTCGGTAGCAGGCGCTGAGTAAATCCGCCGCTTGCTGTTGCATGCCCAGGGCAGCCATGGCGTTGACTAAAGAGTATTGCACCCCAATCCACACATCGTGAGCTTGAAAATTATCCCACTCTTTAGTCTCGCCGTAGCGGCTAACTAAATTGGCTGCTCCCACTCGCGCGCTGTTTATTTGGTAGTTGTGTTTATAAACGTACTCTAGGGCGCGGCGTTGTTGTTGCTCGCTAGAGACTGCAGGCAATTGCAACATCCGGCAGTAGCTATCGGCCAATAGCTGATCGGCAAAGCTGTCATCACTGTCTAGGCTTATCTTATCTAACCATGAGGGTTGCCAAAAATCGCCCAAGGCAACTAGCGCTAATTTACGAAGTTGGCGGCATAATTTTGGATTTTCGGCGTCAATCGGCCAAGTTTGGCTGCTATGGTACTTAGCCCACAAGCGCTCAACGCTTGTTGTTAGCTCACCAAGTTCTAACAGTTCAGGAGTAGATAACCAGCGGTTAAGCGCTTCCACCAGTTCCACAGAGCAACTGTCTTGCTTTAGCTTTAACTGCTGAGAAAATGGGCTGTTGAGTAAGCTGGTTATCAGTTGCTCGCGCCGTTTTTCTGTTACGTCACCAATTTGCAAAGGCGTAACATAAAAGTGGAAGTAGCCGGCTTTTTCATCCCATAAACTGGCTTGAAATTGCTTACGAGCGCGGCTGGCAAGGTAGCGGTATTCCTGTGGAATACTGGCTTTGTTTAGCAGTTCTGCAATGCAGGCGTAAGCTTCTAAGCTGGCTATCCACAAAGAACCGCAATATACCGAAATGCCGTGCGAAGACAGGTTATCAAAGGTGTCGTCGGTGCCACGGGTTAATGGGAAACACTGCCCAGGCTCAACCATTGCTTGTAGGTAATGCATGGCTGCTTGGCAAGCTTCCCAGCAATCTTGCAGCAAAGCCTTATCGCCATGAAAGCGGTAATGGCGCAATAGCATTAAGATGTATTTAGGGGCTAAATCTTTCCACTCTTTAACGTTGTGCCAATCATAGGCATCGGGTTTAGCATCAAAGGGGCTGCCGAGATCATGAATCACCGCGCCGCGCACTGCCCGAGGACCTTCGGTTTTGCTGTTGGGTAGGTCCGCATGCGGCAGGCCGACATATTCGTGGTGGCGACGAACAATGTTGTTTTCCGCCAATACTGCCTGTGAGAAGTGGCGCATTACTGCCCCATCTAAGCGTGGGAAGCACTGTAACAGCGAGAATGAACCGTAAAAGTAAACGTCTAAGGAATTGAAAAATGGATAGTCGGCACACTCTCGTACTAAGAATCGATCTTGTTCATCCCATACTGTAGCTTCAGCCAAAAATGACAAGGTGTTTAGCGCTAGCGTGCGGGTTTCGGCCTTGCCGCTGGTGGACATGGGCAGCGAATCCAAGCATGCATCGGGCATTAATTGTTGATTAACCGTCGCTAGGGCTGCTTGCACTTGTGGTTCTATTTCAATGGCGTGCTTACAAATAGCTAAGGCGCGGCCTTGCGACTCAGGGTAGAACTGGCGGTATTTTTTCTGGCTGCTTAAGCCGGGTAATTGAATATGCGGGAAGTCGAGAACCAGCGAGAATAAGATTTCAACACTTTCGCCTGGGGCTAGCTCGCCGCTAACACATAAGGCGCTTGAGCTTAGTTCGCGCCCGCTATAAATGCCACGGTCAACCGCCTGTGCAAAGCGACCACTGGCGAGTGCACCGGCAACCTGTTGGGCACTGGTGTCGCTATAAAAATAAGGTTTTGCACTCACGCAACACTGCGTTGGCGCTGATACCGAGATACAGCTTTGGCCATCAAAATCCACGCCAGGGCTGGCTTTACCGGTCATTTCTATGGCGTAGTGATGCTTGCCTTCTGTTTGCCAGCTGGTGGCATGAGCTTGCTGAGTATTGGCTGCTCTTACCAAACTACATGCTGCATCTTGAACCCCAGGGCGCTGTTTAATTGCCTGAAAACCAGAGAGGTTCTCTAGGCATCTCACTAGGCTAAAGCTTTGTCGCTGGCCGCTGCTATTGTGTAATACCACTCGGGTATAGCTTATTGGTAACGCTGCCCAATCTTCATGGTTAGGAATAACCGGGCTGTAGTGATACTTGCTCACTTGAATCGCTTGTTGGCCGCTAAACCGTTGTTTAGCCACCGGATACAGTGCGCTGTAGTCTATTTGTTCACAAGGCCAAGCCGCTACACCGTTGTATTGTTCTGACTCCCAATCGCCAATTAAGGCCTGCTGTGATTGTTGCTGCAGACCTAAGGCTCCATCGTAAAAGTCTAATAGCCAACTTATATTCAGCTTGGTGGTTTGCTTAGCGGCTGTAATCAGTTGTTGAGTCTTGCTGGATAGTTCTACTTTCCATCGCTCTAAGTTTGCAGCATTCCACTGATAGAACTCTGGTTCACTAAGCAGCAGTTGAAGCGTGGCAAGTTGTTGCTCAACATTCATGTCAGGCGTAAATAGCGGTGCTTGTTCAGCCTTGCTTAGGGCAAAGAATTTTTGCTTTTGCTGAAAATCACTGAGATTAACAATTACCAGCTGTTGCTGGTCGGCCGGAGTTTGGCTTAAATAGAAGTCTTCTAAACGCAGGCTATCACGCTTTTGGTCACTTAAATGCAGGCCGGGAAGCATATGTAATAGCGGCGTTGTACCCGCTGGCGTAAAGGTATAAGCACTGCCAATGCCACCTAAAGCAATTCCTGTATCTGCTGGAGTCGTACTTAATGGTACGTACCAAGGTTGAATAAACTCATCCGCTAATCCTGGGCTCATCAAGTCGTTTACTTGGCCGTGATAACTGGATTGTGCGGTATAACGATGCAACATTGGTTCAACCTCTCTAAATACCTTGATGTGTAAGCGCTTTCACATGGCATGTTAACAGTTGAGCTTTGCTTGTTTAGCGCCTCAATTCGAAAAAGTGATCCGCTTCAATAAAAGATTTCGTAATAGGAAAGCCATGAAAGAAGCTGTCATTTTTCGTTAGATAGTGTTGTTTCTTCCTACTTGCTAACTGGCTGTAAGCTATATGTAGTGCGGCCTTTGTTCGCTATTTCTTTTAATCCAAGTGCATGCGTGACAAGTTTCTTAGCTTGTTATGGCTATCGCTCATCCAAAAAAACATTAGTTGAGTTTCTTCTTAATTAACGGAGCGGGAAATCTGCTGCAATGAGGTTTGAACTCTTAGCGAATAGAGGTGCGCGCTAACATTTATTTCACTCTTTCTTGTTTAATTTTTAGAGTAAAAGGTCAAATGAAAATAACTGAGAGCCTTGAAATGCCTAGTTAACATCGCTTGTTAACGCTAATGGTAGCGTTCAAAAATGTGCAAATGTTTACTTGGGAAAAATTGTTTGATATGCCTCACATAGTTCGATTTTTGTAATGAACTTCTTGATGTGAAAAAACATCATTTGTTTCATGGCTCTTTCATGCCTTTATTATTGGGTTGTTTTTTACTTTTAATACAAGGCCTTATGTATGTAAGTGCTTTCTTGAAACGATGTGGATTTCGAGAATATTTCATGAAACAGAATGTATGAAATTTGTATATTTTGTGATCGCCGCTATTTGCAAGCGTTTTCATTAGTGATGAAGGTCACTTATTTATCTTATTTTGAGCTCTATACTGCTAAACCATGGCTAGTTGGCCATATATAAAAAAAGCTTCCAATAAAATTTCAAGATTCACACGGAGTTGAACAAAATGAAAATGAAAGCGCTTACAATTGCAATTGCAGTCGCGTCCGCGGCAACCTCACTTAGCTCATTCGCTGGTACCCCTAATTTCTCTGGTTACGGCCGTTATGCTCAAGAAACTTCTGACGATGAAATCAGAATTATCAAAGGTGATTACGGTGTAATTAATGGTGTTGGCCGTCTAGGTAACGAAGGTAACTGGATGGAGTTCATGCTTTCTCAAGGTTTTGAGAATGGTGACGCGCAGTTTGACATGAATGTAATGTTAAACACTCCTGGTTACTCGCCAACTTGGGGCGACACCATTGGTCTAGCTCAGTTCTACGGTGGCGGTAAAGGTATCTTTGCTTCGCAACCAGATGCTTACGTATGGGCGGGTAAACGCTTCTATGGCCGTGAGCAAGGCGGTTTAAGTGATTACTTCATGATGAGTGCCGATGGTTCGGGTGCTGGTGTTGATAATCTGAATGTTGGTTTAGGTCAACTAGATTTAGGTTGGACTCAAGCGGGTTCTGGTGCTGGCGACCCGGGTACTGCCGACGGTCAAGTGAACCAGTTAATGCTTAACTGGCACGACATCAAGGTAAGCGAGCAGGGTGCCTTGAAGTTCCGCTATAACTATGCCTTTGCTACCGGTGCAGAAAAAGATGCTTATGACAATGATTCAGCTCACCAGTTCTTTGCTTCTTACCGTCAAGGTTTAAGCAATGGTTGGTTCCAACTAGCCGGTCGTTACGAGACGGATGCTGCAGCTTTAACCATCTCTAATTCAGCGGGTCACAACTGGTCGAATGTTCGTGATGTTAACGCAGACAGCTACGGTGTATTTTTAGATGGTGCAGTTAACTTCGGCGAAATGACTGCTATGGAATACAACGCCAACTGGTTACGCATTGAGTGTGAAGATGGCCGTCAAACCTGTAACTTTAAAGAAAACAACGAATACAGCGTTGCGGTTCGTCCTCAACACCACTGGAATGAGTTCATGGCCACTGCTGTAGAAGCTGGTTTCCAAGCTACTGAGCAAGACGGTAAAGGTAGTGATGCATGGAAAGTTACCTTGTCTCAAAACTTCCAAGTGGGTCACTTCATGTGGTCTCGCCCTGTAGTTCGCTTCTACGCGGTAACGGGTGAGATTAAAACAGATGGTGCCGATAAGTACGACTTAACAAAAATTGGTGCCATGGTTGAAGCTTGGTGGTAAACCCAGCTAAGCTGAGTACAGTTTATTAGGTACTCAACCAAGGAGTGGGCGCTAAGTTGTTAGCGCCCACAATTAAGAGGTGGAAATTTGAAAAAAGTATTAACGGTAATTGTGGGCTGTATATTAGCTAGCGGCTGTTCAAGCTCTAGTGATGAGAAGCCTTTTGAAGTCACTGACCCGTTTCGCACTTGGAACACCCAATATGTAGATGAGGCAAAAATTGCTGCCAATCTGCAATCAAATAATGTTTCACCATTACTTCCTTCGCAACTGCAATACCAGTTATTAGCCTTAGATAGAACTAATCGGATTGATGTCACCGAAAAATCACCGGTAGTGCGTTTTCCTGAAGGAAACTCTTACACCGCCGCATTGTTAATTCCTGAAAACATTACCCAGTTTACCTTTTACTTAGATAGCATTGTTGGCAGAACGGTATTTGTACCTACTGTTATTTTCTATGATGAAAGACTAAAAGAAGTGCTTCGAATTGAAGACAGTACCTTAAATGCGGAAGGCTTCCTCAGCATGAAGCAGGAATTGCTGCCAGAGCAAGCTAAGCGTGCTCGTTACTTGCTGGTTTATAGCAAGGCAACTGACTTTGCTGGAAGAACCGAATTGATCGACCCTAAAACTGTTTATGAAGAAAAAACTGGCGGGGGATTACCAGCTACCTTTAAATATTACTCTAAGCATTCGCCTATTGGTAATTTAGATATTCGCTTTGTAGACGTGTTGTTTAGTTCGTCTTTTGTTACTACACCAGCAAGCACAACCCAACAGAATGTTACGCCCGTTGAGCCAGCACCAGTAAAAGCTGAGTCAGCGAGCACTGCCGCGGCAGCAACAGCAACTACAGCAGTAGTGGCTAGCCAAACTAAAGAAGAGATGCTCAGCGATACTGAGAACTTCTATCTTGAGCAGATTAGTAAAGCGGTAGAAAAGAATGACCTCTCTAGGGCCTTAAACCTAGTTGAGGAGGCAGAGCGTGCCGGATCTTCAAAAGCGCAATCCCATTTTATGGAGCAGTTGAAGAAACAGCAGCAACAGTAGTGCAGTACACAAGTGTGTTTTTTTCTAATCCCTGTTTATACGGCGCCTAGTGCGCCGTTTTTTTTGGCTAGGAATTCAGGGCTAGGTGTGAAAAAATCAATAGGCTTGCTGTGTTTGCTTGGTTAAGTCAGCTTTAGTTCACCGGTAGGCTATTCATTGTAAATTCACTGTCATTAAAAATGAGTTTACTCTGGTCGCGGCCATCTTGATGAATTAAATAACCCGCGCTACGCAGCGCCATAATGTAAGCCGATAAGGGGCTGTAGTTAAACAAGCTGTCATTGGCATCTAGCTCTACATTCAGATCTAAATAGCGGAGTAGCTGCAGTGGGCTGTTTACGGCATTTAGCTCAAAGGGCAGAAGTTTTGCATTGCCCGAGAGCTTTATATCTCCAACCATGGCAAGATCTTGAAAATTCGAATTAATCTTTAATGCTAATTGTTCTAGCTGCCACTCTATGCCTTCTGAAATAAGTTCTTGCACCAAGGCATCTAAGTCTTGCTCTGAGCGCTGCTGTCGATTCGCCCCCGCAAGAGCTATCAAGCTTTGCATTGGAACGCCGCCGATCTTGGAAGTTAAAACAAGTTCATTCAAGGTGAATCTTTGTTGAGCTTCTTTAAAATTAAATTGCTCTAATGAGCTATCTACACTCATAAATGCCCGCTGTTGCTGTTCGCTAAACTGGTTACTCACCACTAAGTTTTGCAAATCTAACAGGGTGTTACCTTGCTCTAGCTGTAGTGTGAGTTGCTCAATTGACCAGTTGGCGCTTTCTACAAGTGTCCAACCTTGGCGTTGGCTAAACTGCTCATTAGCGCTCACTTGCTGTAGATGAATATGGTCACCATTTTGTGAACTATCGTCTAGTTCCATACCTTGCCAGTTTAGGCTGGCAGTGCCTTTAGCAAAATCTAGGTCGCTATTTGAAGTAATCAGCAAGGGATGAAAGTGCAAGTCTACCTGCGAATAGTTGTGCTCGAAGCTATCGATACTTAGCGATTGCTTTAAATTTTGGGTAAGTAAGTTGGCCTGCCACTGACCAAGATGGGGGATACTGTTTAATTGATTGCTCTGCAGCCATTGTTGGTAGTCGCCTTGTTGCTCATCCACTTGCCATTCGCCACTAAGCCATAGGGGCCAAAAGCTGATTTTATGCTGCAACATGATGGTGAAAGCTTGTGGCTCTAAACCAAGATCTGCAAAGTTACCCTCTATTTGCCATTGCTCTTGGCGAGTGAACCAGTCTTTACTTATTAGGCTTTGTTGGTAAGACCAAGCGTGTTGCTCATTGAGCTTAGTGGTTAGCTGCTCTACTTGACGCTGATATTGGTATTGGCTAAAGAATTGACCTCCAACAGCACTAACCATTAGCACGGTTAAGAAAACTACGCTTTTTTTGAACATTGAGCAGCAACCTACTTTAATATCGTGTTATCGAATAAGCATTCTATATGTAAATGCTAAGCAATAGTAATACCAATCGTACTAAGTAACGGTTCATTCTATCTGGTTAAAATACTCGATAACTGCGTTAGAATTTTTGATTGTAGAATAACTACTTATCGAAAAATCCTGCCTTATTCTCGAATATTTTTCCTGCGATATTTCTGATCCCGTACTTAGTGTGATTGGTATAAGTTTGTCGGCTTGCTTGAAGCACTTGGAGTATTTTTTGTTAAACCAACTTGTAGCCTTATTGGCTGATCTATACACGCCCTTGCAAGTGGTTGTGCTGCTTTGGCTGGGATGGCGACTTTTTGATGGCAGTGACTCTCGGCAGCAGCTTAAGCAAATTAGTGGTTTTTTATTGCTGAGTATTTTGATTAGCTATTCGTTGATGTTTGCTGATAACTACTGGCAATGGTGGCCGCGTTTAGCCTTAGATTACAGCACCCATACCGCTGTTGCTTTTAGTCTACAGCTGGCTATTCATAGGGTCTTGCCAAAACAACGCTTAGTTTCTTGGTTGGCTTACTTTGTTTATTTATGGCTGATGTGGTTTTTGAACTACCACAGTGTGATGGACATGCTAACTACCATGTTAAGTGTTGGTTTATTGTTGCAATTAAGTGCAATATGTAAAGTTGGCAAAGCAGCTACAAAATAAATGTAGGCTATGCTGAGTGAATTATTGTTAATGACAAGTGTCATAGTAAGACACTGGAGAGCTTCAGCAGGTCTGCTAGCAAAGCAAGAAGGGAACCGCCATGTTTAAGGTAATTTGTCCGGATGCATCGGGTGAAATGGATAAGTATTATCGATTTCGCTGGGAAGTATTGAACAAGCCTTTGCAGCTGCCGCTAGGCAGTGAACGAGATGCCTATGATGACCACAGTATTCATCGCATGATTCGTGACCGCCAAGGTGAACCTTTAGCGGTTGGGCGTTTGTTTTTAAGTGACAACAAAGAGGCACTGATTCGCCATGTAGCGGTGTGTCCTGAGCAGCGAAAACTAGGTTTAGGCACTTTATTGATGATGGCCTTAGAAGAAGCCGCTCACGATGAAGGAGTAGAACGCATTGTGGTAAACGCACGTGGCGATGCGCAAGCCTTTTTTACCAGTTGCGGTTTTGAACCTGCCGGCAATCCTACCTTCGATAAAGTGAAAATTAAAGTACAGCAAATGGTTAAAGAGTTGTCGCCAGAGCACCGCTTTGTAAGGCAACCCAAGCTATGTACTCAGCTACAGCAGATGTTTAACCAACAAATTCCTCTAAGCGAAAAAATGGGTGTGCGTTTACATCAATACACAGGTAACGAGTTGACCACTAAATTACCTATTGCCGGAAACGGCAACCCGCATTCCACCATGTTTGCTGGCAGCATTTACAGCCAGGCGGTTTTGTCGGGTTGGGGAATGATTTGGTTGATGTTAGAAGAGCATGGATTTGCTGGTGACATAGTATTGGCTAAAGGGGAAATTAAACATCGTAAAGCGATTGACCAAGATGCTTTAGCCAAGGTGAAGAAGAGCCAAATGAAAGGCAGTTTACTGCCGCTCATTGAAGGCAAAAAATGCAAAATGACCGTGACTGTTCAAGTGTGCCATAACAAAGAAGTGGCAGCTGAATTCAAAGGTTTCTATGTCATCCTACCTAAGCTCCAGGCTGAACTCGATAGCTAAGTGTTTAGATACATCCTCCAGCTATCCTTGTGTGTAAATCCAAGTATATTTAGTATGTAAATATACTTGGCGTACACAATCAGGAAAACTTATATGCAACATCTTTATCGCTTTAGTCTTAAGCAGTTATCGGTGTTTGTATCTATAGCCGAAACCCACAGTGTGAGTGTTGCTGCTCAGCAACTGGCAATGACCCAATCTGCTGCCAGCATGGCCTTAAATCAGCTAGAGACAGGCTTAGGCCAAAAGCTATTTGAGCGGCAAGGTAAGCGTCTTCGCCTCAATCACTGGGGGCATTGGTTACGCCCGCGAGCCAAGCGCGTGTTGATGGAAAGTCAGCACATTATGCAAGGCTTTGCCGGCCAGCAAGTGATCAGTGGCGAACTCAGTGTTGGCGCTAGCCAAACCATTGCCGAGTATTATTTGGCACAAATCATCGCCGGTTTAGATAAAACTTATCCCGACTTAGCGATTAGCCCACAAATCAGCAATACCGAAGCGGTTATAGCAGGCTTACTCGACTACCGTTTGCAACTTGGCATTATTGAAGGGCATTGTTCAGATAGCCGGATTGCCCAGCAAGTATGGTGTGAAGACCAGCTGGTCGTGGTGGCGGGTAAGCAGCATCCATTAGCTGAGTTAGAGCAAGTAAATCTATCTCGGCTAAGCCGAGCGCGTTGGGTACTGCGTGAGACAGGCTCTGGGACTAGAGACATATTTAACGGCGCCATTCATGGCAAAATCACTAAGCTCAAAGTATGGCGAGAGTATAGCCATGTGCCAAGTTTAGTAGCCTTAGTAGCCGACGGGGCTTACCTGAGTTGCTTACCTTTACGTAGTGTGGAGCAGGCGATAAAAGCGGGCGAGCTGATTGCTTTAAATACACCAGATCTAGATATGCGCAGAAGCTTTAACTTCGTTTGGCGCAAAGACAGTAGCCAAAACCCGCTGCGCGACTGCTTTATCGAATATGCTATGTCATTAGCTTTGGCCACACTAAACGAATAAATCGTACGATATTGTGGAGCGGGCGAGCTGATTGCTCTAAATACACTATGTAGCTTAGATTTGTGCAAAAGCTTCAACTTTGTTTGGCGCAAAGACAGTAGCCAAAACCCGCTGCGCGACTGCTTTATTGAACATGCTATGTCACTAGCTTTGGCAACGTTAAGCGAGTGAATCGTTGTTACTGCAAGCTTTCTTCTGTTAACGGGTAACGACACTGCGGTATGCTGGGAGCTCGGGTAAAGTCTTGCTGATCAACTGAGAAGCGGCGTGGCGAAAGGTAGTGATCAAAACTTACTTGGGGCTTGCTCCAAGCACCATGTACCGTGTGAACTAAACGCCAGCAAGGTTGGTCGGCTACTACAAGCTTTAGTTGATTGTAGCGTTGCTTCGCTAGGTCAATTTCACCCGTTAGGGTGAGTCCATAACGTAGTCCGGATAATTCTTGAGGAGCTAATCTTAGTTTGCCTTGCTCTAACTCTGCGCGTAGCGCCAAGTTAGTAAATTGGGTGATGCCTTTAGGCAAGCTTTGCGGATCTTGCCAAAACACCGGCCAGCCACTGGCTATAAAAGGATTGGGTTTTTCATAATACTGCCGCGGGCTTTCAATAATTTGGTCGAGGGTCACTTCTAAATCGGCACCTGGCAGTTGAATTAACTGACTGTGAAAATCAATCGAGCCATCAATACTTGAGCCAAAGTCATTGAGCTTACCCCTTAACTTTCCCGCAAGCTCTAAGTCTCCCACTAAGTTAAATTGGCGATTATTGGCTAAGCGCGCCAGTGGGCTAATATCGAGCAATAGGCCTGAGATTTCAGCTTGCCAAGGTTTGTGCTCTTGATCTAACAAGGCTTGTCCCTGTAACTCAAATTGGCCTAAGGGTAGCTCACCATACAAGTTAAAATAACCAATCTCTTGGTCTGCACCCAAGTCGAAGCTGACATGGCTGAGTAGCATACCGCGATAAGCCAGCTCTGGAGCTTCAATAAACACTTGGCTTTGTGGCTGCCAAAGTTGGTCAATGCTTTGCCACTGACCATCTTGAATTACTTGCAGTTGACGCAGTTCAACATTTAAACCGGTAGCTGAAAAGGGAAGTTGATCAGCGTAAGACAGCAGCTTCACTTGCTGCAACTCAAGTTGTTCAATGTTTAGCTGTTGTAGTGGTGCAGGGGCTTTAGTAGCGCTTTTTTCTTGGTTGCTTGTTGTAGTGCTGTCACTTACAGGTAACCAATTGGGTTGGATCGGAATTTCATTATTGCTTAGCAGCAATTGATGGAGAGTCAGCGCTTGCTGTTGCCATTGATAACTTAACGACAAACCTAGCTGCCCTTTAAATAGCTGGCTACGTAAGGCATCTACGGCAAATAGGCCATCGCTTATTTGTCCGCTAGCGGTAAGATCGCTGAACTGAATGTGGTCAATACCTAACTCATCGGCAATAAAAGCATATTCGCCGCGCAGTTTGTTGGCTTGGTAAGGCCAAGGGCTGGCTATGTTTTCTAGCTCTGCCGTTAGTTTGTTCAGCACCACATTGTGGCCTTGTAACTGAGTGGCTAAGCTAAGTTGGTTTAGTAATAAATTGTCAATTTGAATACTGCTTAACCAAGCAAGCTCAGGTAAGTTATTTAACCAATCTTGCTCACTGGTTGATGGGGCTGCAGCTTGATTTTCTTGAGCACTAGGTTCTGGAGCAAAGTGCTCTAGTCTAAAGTTGTTTAAAGCGAGCTCTCGTATGGTGAGTTGCTTATTGCTCAGTTCGGCAGAAGCATAAACCGAGCCTTGTAATAGATCGGCACCAATGTGCTCTATCACTAACTGCTGCTGGCCATAGGCAAGGCTTAACTGTGGCAACATGATGTCTTGCCATGGGGTTGTAAGTCGCTGAGCTGAACTATGCAAGGTGAATTGCCAATGGCTTGGCGCGGGTTCGTTAAGATCAATCTGCCAGTCTTCTATCGCTAATTCAAAGCGTTCTAGTCGGTAAGACTGTTGCTGGTCTTGCCATAATAAGTCGCCGTCTTTGAGCAATAGCTGATTGATTTGAACTGCGTTTAACCAGCTGATGTTGTTGGCTTCGTTAGGCTCGCTGCTGTCTGATGTTTGGCTAAACAGTTGTTGAGTAAGCGCTAGTTGTGGTTGTTCTAGTAGCAGGCTATCTATCTGAATTTTGCCCTGCAGCAAAGGCATCAAGGCAAAGTTTAACTTGGCTTGCTTAGTGAGCATGGCTGCTTGGCCAGATTTAGCGAGCTCTAAGTCAAATACCTCTATGCTGAGAGGCTTGTTGAGTGACCATTGCGTATTGTTGTAGTTAAGTTGCCAGTCGCTTTGCTGATTGAACCAATGCAAAAAATCGCTTTTGTAGCGATCTGGATGGAAAGAGAATAAGAAAAAGACCGAAGTTGCCAGCAACAGTAAAAAAACAATGGCAAGCAGGTCGAAAAAGCGTTTCATATTGGCGCAAACTCCATGCGACTTATTAATAACTTATCGTATCTATCCAACAATACTTGAGTATTCACATATTTAACAGCACGGGCTTCACCCCTTTTACATAAAGGCGCAACAAACACAGAGCTTAACTTTGCTTGGCCTTTTTGCTCGGAAATACCAGATAGATTCCTGCTAGTATCAGCACTATGCCTAGGGCCTTTGGCCAGCTAAATGCTTCGCCTATCCAAGGTAAACTAATGGCTGCTACATACACGATAACATAGCTTAAGCTAAGCATGGGGTAAGCAAGTGAAAGAGGCAGGTGTTTTAATGCCATAACCCAGCACAGCATTGATAAGGCATAAAAGCTTAAGCCAGCTACTACGCTAATGTAGTAAGGTAAATAACCTGAGACTAAAGCACTATATTGCGCTGCATGCCAAAGCTCCTGCAAGCTTGTAAATTGCAGGCTTAATTGGGTCATGCCCCATTTCATGGCTAACTGAGCCAGCGAAATAAAGGCGACACTTAGTAAGGCTAGCACCACACTTTGCGGATGGTTTTTCATAAAAACTGTTCCACTCCACCAAGAAAGGCAACACCTAATACAATCAGTCCCACGCCACACCACTGACGCGGAGTAACCGTTTCATTAAATGCAAACTTAGAGATAAGCAACATGATGACAAAGTTGCTGCTTAACAGCGGGTAAGCAACCGATACGTCCCACTGGCTTAATACTCCTAGCCAAAAAATAGCGCCCAAGCCCAAGAAAATAATGCCTAATAATAAAGGTTTAGACAGTAGTTTCTCGAGCGTGCTTAAATTTGGTTGAGCGGCAAACAGCAAAGCCGCACGTTTCTGCCAATACTGACTTAACGAGCTACAGCCAATAGACGCCACAATCAGCATTATATTAAGCATAATTTAGTCAGCTGCTGCTTGATAATAAAGGATGGTATAGCGGCCTTTATCGATACGCTCGGTGGTTTCAGGCAGCGTGCCATCCATATCCGGCTTATCGCGATAATAAACCATTACTGGCGCATGCTGGCGTTGCTGCTCAATAAACTCAGCTAAGTGCTTGGTTTCGATAAAGCGATGTTGGGAATCTGGGTATTCTAAGCCATAACGCACTTCGCCTTTTTGACCGACTAGGTATACGTCTTCACGCTTAAAGTACCAGTTAAACGCCGACATAGTATCGGGGTAATCGGCTACTAACACCGTATTCGGCTCTACTAAATGCGAGATTTGCTGCATAAACTTAGCCGGCATTTTTGAGTAGATACTTACATTTGGAAAGGTTGCCCAAGCTAGCATGAATAAGCCCAAAGGCATCAGCATGTAGCTAGCGACTTTGCCGTTTAAGCTGGTGGCTTTAATGGCTATAAAGGCCATGGCCGACCAAAAAGCAAAGATGCTAAATAGCAACCATGGGCGGTAAGCTTCTTCGGCGTCTAATGGCAGTTTGCCTGCGTAATGTAGTACCAAGGTGGTTACGGCAAGTAATCCAAATAAAACTGCATTTAACCAGCTTCCCCAGGTTAAACCCTTACAGGATTTGGCAAAAGCCTGTTGAATACCAAAGGCAAACAAGATCGCCAGCGGTGCCATTATTGGCAAAATATAGGTTGCTAGTTTGCCCTTAGCCATGGAGAAGAATAGCAGCGGCAATATCGCCCACAATAAGGCGTAGCGTAACAATGGTGAGTGCATTTGGCCTTTTAAGTGACCAATTGCACTGGGCGACCAAAATAACCAAGGTAAAACGCCAGCCGCTAAAAATGGCAGGTAGTACCAAACAGGCGCCGAGTGCTGGGCGTTGTCTGCCGCAAAGCGCTGAATATGCTCAATCCAAAAGAAGTAGTGCCAGTAGTCTGGCTCTGCAGCATGAATGGCTAAGCCCCATGGCAGACAAACTAAAACGGCCAGCAGCATTACCCACCAACCCCACTTCAAAATGGTTTTAAATTGCTTATCCCAAAACATATAGGGAACAACCACTAACACAGGTAAAGCTAGCGCTAAAAAGCCTTTGGTAAGTACTGCGCAGCCACAATAAAAACCGGCCAAACCATAATATTTGGCCCGTTGCCGCAGCTCTTCGCTGCGAATGGCAAAGTAAAAGGCGGTAAAGCTGGCGGTTAGCCATAGGTTAAGCATGCTGTCTAATACGCTGTAGGTGCCCACGCCAGACACCATAAACATGCTCAAATAAATGCCAGAGCTTAACCAAGCAACCGGGCGAGAGGCAAAGCGCGCGAGCAGCAAAAATATGCAAAAAGCCGCCCCTAAAGCGCTAAAGGCTGAAGCAGCACGCACCGCAAAGTTAGTTTCGCCAAAAACAAGTTGTGAGACCGCGTTCATCCAGTAACCCATTACTGGCTTTTCGAAGTAGCGCAAGTCGTTAAAACGAGGAACTACCCAGTCGCCACTACTTACCATTTCGCGAGAGATTTCAGCGTAACGCAGTTCATCGGGAGACCATAGATCACGCAGACCCAAGGGTAATAGGTACAAAATGATAAAGAATATCGGCACCCAAGTAGCTAGGTTAATTCGTAAGTGGCGCATGGTACTTCCTGGTTTAACTGGTATGAGGGCGAACAACCGAGGCTTGATGACTTAACCAGCCTTCGCGCCCATCCATTTCTATATTTAATATGCTGTCTTGTGGCCAAGTGACATAATCTTGATCTAACAACTCACACAGCGGTACAAACTCAATGCCTTGCTGTTTAGCGCTAATAATCAGCTGCTCAAACATCTCTGCGCAAACAATGCCTTCAACCTCAGCGTGAATGGTGTAAACATTTAAGGCATCGGCTTTAATTCGCTCAAGAATGGCTTGGTTGTAGTTGCTCTCGTCTACGCCGTCTTGGCCAATTAATTCATCATAGGTTGGCAAGGTAACCGGAATTTGTGGTGCCATTCCTGGTTTGGGAACAAAAATAGATTCACCTCGGCAATCGCTGTTGTAGCGAAATGGAAAGGCTTCTTTTTCATCTAGGGTGGTTTCGGTACAGCGCCAACCGGCTACTGCGCTGCATTGCACGTCTTTTCCGGTGATTTCTTCAAGCAGCTGATAACCCTTACGGATTTCCTTGCCCAGTTCGGCTTGCGACATGCTGTCGGTTTTCATCTGCCACTTGTGGTGATCCCAAGCGTGCAAGCCAATTTCATGACCTGCTTGGTCGGTATCTTTAATCACCGAAGCAAGCTTTTTACCGATCACGGGGCCAGGCCAAAAGGTGCCTCGAAAGATAATATCCCAACCGTATAAGCTGGCCGCTTTTGAGCGGAGCATCTTCTTCAAGAAAGCAGGACGCAAAAGGCGCCAAATATGGCGCCCCATGTTGTCGGGTCCAACGGTGAAGAAGAACGACGACTTAATATTGTGGCGTTGAAAGATGTCTAATAACTTGGGCACGCCTAAGCGCGTGCCACGAAAAGTATCAACATCTATACGAAGGCCAACTTTAATGGTGTCTTTCGAACTCATTATTACTCATCAACAGCTGTTTTTAAGAAGAAGTCGAGGGTTTCCTCGATGGTGTCTTCCATCATAATGCTTGGTTCCCAATCAAGTAAACGCTTGGCGTTGCGAATGCTTGGGCGACGATGCTGCACGTCTTGGTAGCCGTCACCGTAGAAGGTTTTGCTCTCTACCAAATGGTAGCCGGCAAACGGTGGGAATTTTTCGCGCAGTGGGTGAGCATCAAACTTCTCAACCAAAGTTTCAGCCATTTGCTTGATACTGGCTTCGTTGTCTGGCGAGCCAATGTTGATGATCTGTCCATCACATAAGCCGTCTTTGTTCTCAATAATCCGGAACAAGGCTTCAATGGCCTCAGAAATATCAGTGAAACAACGTTTTTGCTCGCCGCCATCAATCAACTTGATGGGTGTGCCTTCAACTAGGTTCAAAATTAGCTGAGTAATCGCGCGACTAGAGCCAACTCGTGCTGAGTTCAAGCTGTCTAAGCGTGGGCCCATCCAGTTAAATGGACGGAACAAGGTAAACTTAAGGCCGTCTTTCTTGCCGTAAGCCCAAATAACTCGGTCTAATAACTGTTTAGAGGTCGAGTAAATCCAGCGCTGGCGGTTAATTGGACCAGTAATTAGCGGTGAAGTGTCTTCATTAAACTCATCATCGGTACACATGCCGTATACTTCAGAGGTAGACGGGAAGATGATGCGCTTGTTGTACTTTACACACTCGCGAACAATTTTTAAGTTCTCTTCAAAATCTAATTCAAATACACGTAACGGATTACGGGTATATTCAATCGGAGTCGCAATCGCTACCAGTGGCAATACAATGTCACACTTCTTAATGTGGTATTCGATCCATTCGTTATGAATGGTAATATCACCTTCTACAAAGTGGAAATCTGGGTGGCTTAAGTGCTGTTCAATTTGATTAGCACTCATGTCCATGGCGTAAATTTCGTATTTACCGTCGTCTAGTAAGCGCTTGGTTAAGTGGTTCCCAATAAAGCCGTTAGCACCCAATATAAGCACTTTTTGGCGGCGTTTTGCAGCAATAACAGCGCTGGCTTGTGGACCAAAGCGCATGCCCGCTACTAAGTGCATTTCAGCTGCTAGTTGTTCGCCATTTAAGTACAAACCGTTTTCGGTTTGGCCTGCATTTACAATCAGAGATCCTTGAGTACAAGCAATGGTTAACGGCGCGGTGGCAACAATAGTACCTGGCGTTACATCAAACTCTTGCTCGCTGGCACTAGTGCTCCAAAAAATCACCTTGCGCTCACCTAAAAAGGTAAAGGCGCCTGGGAAGGGTTCGGTCACTGCGCGACATAAGTTGAAAATAGTTTGCGCATTGTCGGCCCATTTTATTTCACCGTCTGCGGGAGTGCGGCGACCAAATACCGTTGCTTGGCTTTCATCTTGTGCACTTAAGCTATGCGTACCGGCGATTAATTGCGGTAAGGCAGTTGCCAATAACTGGCTGCTTAGCTCGGTTAGGCGGCTATGCAAGGTGGCCGCAGTGTCGTCAGCATTAATGCTAAGTTTTTCTTGAGCAACAATGTCGCCTGCATCAGCTTTGCTGGTCATGGCATGTAAGGTTACGCCTGTTTCAGTTTCGCCGTTTAATAGCGCCCAATTTACCGGTGCGCGGCCACGGTAGCGTGGTAAAAGTGAACCATGTAGGTTAAAGCCGCCTTTTGGCGCTAGCTCTAGTACTGCTTGGCTGATCATTGAGCGGTAGTAGAAGGAGAAGAATACCTCAGGCTGCATCGCCTTAATTTTTTCTATCCACAATGGATGATTTACGTCTTCCGGTGCAAATACTGGAATACCGTTACGTGCCGCTAGCTTAGCTACAGATTCAAAAAAGACATTTTCGTTGCCATCGTCTAAATGGGTAAACACTGCGGCGATTTCTACACCTGCATCGAGAAGACTTTTAATACCAGCACAACCAATGTTGTGATAGGCAAACACCACTGCTTTCATGGCTTATTCCTTAACTGTAATAGGTAAATTAGTTATCGTTGTTATCAGCGTTAACGTCGTTGTCACGGGCCTGTTTGGTTGCTTCGCCAACCAGCACATCTTGTACGTAGTAGCGTGGCCTTGCCCTTACGTCGGAGTATATTCGGCCGATATATTCGCCTAATAAACCTAGGCCAACAAATTGAGCACCAATAAAGATAAACAATAGAGCAAATAGCGGGAATACCCCGTCAACACCCCATTCCGCGCCATAGATTAGGCGCATAAAAAGTAACACTAAACCAAATAGGCCACCTAGTGCGGCAATTGCACCACCCATGATGCTAAGCATTCTTAATGGGGCAGTAGTCATGCTGGTCAGTAAATCAAACATTAGGTTAATTAAACCCATGATGTTGTATTTTGATTCGCCTTGTTGGCGCTCGCTATGTTCCACATCTATTTCAACGGTGTGGCGAGCAAAGCCATTAGCCAAAATAGGAATAAAGGTACTGCGCTCATGGCACTGCAACATCGCGTCCACTACGTGGCGACGATAAGCGCGTAACATACAGCCGTAGTCATTCATCTCTACGCCCGTGGAGCGTTTTACAATCTTGTTGATCAGCATTGAAGGGTAACGGCGTAAGCGACTGTCTTGGCGATTTTTGCGCACCGTACCAACCGAGTCGTAACCTTCTTCGGCTTTCGCCACCAAATTAGGGATCTCTTCTGGTGGGTTTTGTAAATCGGCATCGAGGGTCACAATCAAGTCGCCGCGTACATGTTCAAAGCCCGCCATAATCGCGTTATGCTGGCCATAGTTGCGGTTAAGAATAATGCCTACAACATGGCTGCCTTCTTGGGCAGCAGCTGCTTCAATTTGATCTGCGCTGTTATCTTTACTGCCATCGTCAACTAGCAGCAACTCATAGTCTTTACCCATGGTGTCAGCAGCTGCACAAGTGCGTGTGATTAGCTCTTGTAAGCTATCGGCTTCGTTGTAAACCGGTATCACAATGGATACAAAATTGATGTCTTGCTTATGCCTCATGAGAAGGTCCAATATTTTGTTTGATTGCGGAAACAACACGTTCAACATCACTTAGTTGCATGCCTGGAAACAATGGCAGCGAACAAATGCGTTGGCTGTTAAATTCGGTATTACTTAAATCTGGGTTAATCTCACCAAACCTAGTTTGATAATTCTCTCGATAATACTTTTGACTATGGCAGGCTTTAAAATGAATGCCAGCGCCAATGCCCTGTTGTTTTAGCATGCTAATGAGCTGGTCGCGGTCAAAACCACAAATACTCGGCTCTACTCTCACTATCATTAAGTGCCAACAGTGAGTATGCACATAAGATGGCACGCTCATGGGGCTAATCCCCTCAACATCGCTCAACAGTTTACGATAATGCGCAACTAAGGCTTGGCGCTGAGCTGTGATGTTGGCTAAGCGCTGCATTTGACCTAAACCTAATACGGCACAAATGTCTGGCATGTTGTATTTGTAGCCTGGCTCTATCACTTCCGCTTGTGGCGCTCGCCCCTGAGTTTCTCTATCAAAGGCATCTACGCCTAAGCCATGAAACTTAAGGCGACGAATCCGCTCAGCTAATTCGGCGTCATTAGTGGTAAAAATGCCGCCCTCTGCTGTGGTTACATTTTTTATCGCGTGTAAGGAGAAAATACAGTGACCGGTTTGGCCAATGGGTCGACCTTTATATTCGCAGCCAATAGCATGTGCAGCATCTTCGACCACGGGAATATTGTATTGTTCCGCAAGGGCGTAGATGGCATCTAAATCGAGTGGGGCACCGGCATAGTGAACCGGAATGATCAGTTTGGTTTTATTGGTGATTTGCGCTTCAATGCGCTCTGCCGTGGTCATTAATGTATCTGCATCAATATCAACAAATACTGGCTTTGCACCCATTAAGGTGATTAGGTTAACCGTTGAAACCCAAGTCATTGAAGGGGTAATCACTTCATCGCCAGGGCCAATGCCCAAAGCTACCAGAGTGAGGTGCAAACCAGCGGTGGCGCTACTTAGCGCTACGGCGTGTTCGGCACCGGTATAGCTTTTTATGGCGTTTTCTAACTCAGCGTTTTTAGGACCGGTAGTAATCCAACCGGATTTGAGTACCTCAACCACTGCGTCGATTTCTTGTTGTTCAATCGCTGGGCGACTTAGGGGTAAAAATGTTTGTTCCATGACTCTCGGTCAGCATATCTATACCAAAGTGGATGAAGTCTAACCGTGCTGCGGGTTTATTGAAAGGCTCAAACGTCGGTCTTGTGTGCTGATTAGGTAAATATCGGTGTTTTTTGTAAGTGCTTTCTTGAATTAGTGTGCTTGTTCCAATTTATGCAACGATGCAAACCATTTTCGCTAGCTAATCAATACTCGCTGTTGTGCAACAATGCCCGCATTAAGGCCTTTAGCCTTACGCAGTTGAATTTGATTCCGCTGCTTAATTCATAAACGTATAGGGTATTAGTGATGAATAAGATTCTAACATTGGTGACTGCTGCTAGCGCTAGCTTGGTACTGGCCTTACCGGCTTCGGCTGGGCAATTAAGCAATGAGCAAAAGCAACTGGCGGTTGATATGGCCAATAGCAGTGCGCGCTGTTTGGCGGCGCATGCTTATATTCATGATAAAGATGAACGACAAGCCTTAGCGCAAATTGTTGCGCACATGCCAGATGAGCAAATAAGTCGGGAATCATCAGCATTTCTAACGGTATTAGGTTACGGTTTGGGTGAGGCATCTATGGGTTTACATGCTGTCGAGCAGGAAAGTGGCAAACAAGAAGCGCTAGCTTTAGCCGAAACGGTTTATCAGAATAACCAGTGCAATATTGACGAAGTGCTAAAAAGTGTAAGTTAAGCGCTTTTGTTTAGACAACCAAGCCTGAGAGCGGAGCAATCAGGCTTGGTATGGTTAATGCCAACTAGCTTGCTTGAGCGGTGTTTTCTAACGATTCCTGCTGAAGATGCTTGTTATTCAAATAATCTTGCAAACGCTGCTGCTGTTCATCGGTAAATGCTAAACCTTGTTTGGTTCTGCGCCACAAAATGTCTTCTTTTCGGTAAGCCCATTCTTGCTCACACAGGTAGTCGACTTCTAATTGATACAAGTTTCCGCCAAATAGCTCACCTAAACCCTGCTGTTTAGCATTGTGTATTAATTGTTCGGCTTGGCTACCGTAGTGCATGCACCAGCGGGCTACTAGCCCTGTGGGTAAATCGCTGTTGGCTTGTTGCCGCTTAATATAAGAGTGAATATCTCCGCCAATAGCGCCGCCTGGTAAGAAAGAGGCTTTAGTCCACGCTGGACCAAGATCGTTAATACGGGGAGCCAACATTTCTAAGGCCGCTTCGGCCAGTTTTCGGTAAGTGGTTAACTTGCCGCCAAATACCGATAACAGCGGAGCCCCTTCTGCTTCATCACTTAATTCTAAGGTGTAGTCACGAGTAACTGCCGAAGGATCGTTCGACTCATCTTGGCAAAGTGGTCGTACTCCAGAAAAAGTATGAATCACATCACTTGGCGCTATTTGCTTAGTAAAGTGCTGGTTTACTACATCGCACAAGTAACTGACTTCCTTGTCGGAGATCGCCACCTCTGAAGGGTTGCCTTGATATTCCACATCGGTAGTGCCAATTAACGAGTATTGCTGCTGATATGGGATAACAAACACAATGCGTTTATCGGTGTTTTGTAAGATGTAGGATTGCGGTTCGTTGTGAATTTTTGGCACCACGATATGGCTGCCTTTTACTAGGCGAATGGTGCGTGGTGGTGTTTGTTGCATGTTCTCTTCAATGAACTGCTGAACCCATGGACCAGCGGCGTTAACTAAAGTGTTGCAGCGATACTGTTGTTGCACACCCGTTTGCATGTCTTTTACATCTACCAACCAATGCTTGGCTTCGCGTTTGGCTGCTACTACTTGTTGGCGTGGCGCAATAAACGCGCCGTGTTTAGCTGCTAACAAGGCATTGCTAATCACAAGTCGAGCATCATCCACCCAACAATCAGAGTATTCAAAGCCTTTGGTAATATCACTTTTTAGTACATCACTTTGAGCGAAGCTTAGGCCCTTACATCCGGGAAGAGTGCCGCGTTTAGCTAGGTTGTCGTAGAGAAAGAGCCCCATGCGTATCAATATCCAAGGGCGTAGGTGGGGGCGATGTGGCAAACGAAAACGCATCGGCTCAACAAGGTGAGGAGCCATGTTAAGCAATACTTCACGCTCTTTGAGGGCTTCGCTCACTAAACGAAACTCATAATGCTCTAAATAACGCAGGCCACCATGGATCAGTTTCGAACTAGCAGAAGAGGTTGCGCTGGCTAAGTCGTTTTGCTCAAACAAAGCAACGCGTTGCCCTCGGCCAGCGGCATCTGCCGCTATGCCCACGCCGTTTATACCACCACCAATGACGATTAGGTCGAAGTTATGCGGGTCATTTATTTGTGCCATGTTGAGCGATCCTTTCAGTAAAGTTCGTTTTGTTTCGATATCGAGCATAATAGAGCATTTTGTGATCAAAAAACAATTACCGATGTAAAAAAAATGTGCAAAACGCGCTTTTAAGCTTGCCGACTAGATTTGTCTGCATGGAGCATTTGCTCTAAACTGTTACATCTTGTTAACAATTGTTTGCGGTAAGCTATGAAGATCCATCAGCTGGAAGGCTATATTCAGAATATTTTTTTGATTGAGTATCCGAACAAATTACTCTTGCTGGATGGCTGTTGCCGCGCTGATGTTGCAATGCTTAAGCGTTTTATCTGTGAACAGTTAGCACGATCACTTAGCCAACTAGAACTGGTGATGGTAACCCATATGCACCCAGATCATGCCGGTGGGGCTAGTTATTTGCAGCGTCGCTACCAGCTTTCTATTGCAGGTGCAGAGCACCCCGGCGAGTGGTATCAAGGTATTGCTGGAAGGTGTAATCACTTAATGGATTTAGCCTTGGCTCATTATGTGGCTAGGCGTCATCAGCGCGCTAAAGCTAACTTATGGTATTCGCCAACACTCAAATTTACGCACCGACTAAAAGACGGCCAAACCCTACCAGGCTTTGAAGACTGGCAAGTGTTGTTTACTCCGGGCCATACCGACCGTGACTTATCGCTTTATCACCCTGCGACTAAAACCTTGTATGTGGCCGACTGTATATTGCGGGTCAAAGGAAAGCTGATTTGTCCCTTTCCGATCAGCAGTCCTCGTCAATATCGAAGCTCAATTGAAAGGTTTAGCCAGCTACAAGTTGAAAATTACTTATTGGCTCATGGCGAGGGCGGCAAGATTAGCCAAGCAGAACTCCAACAGTTGCAGCAACTATGTCCTGAACAGGCTACCAGCTATAAAGGTTTTCTTGGTGAACTGCTGCGCAAACGCTTAACTGCTTAACTGAGTAGGGCAAAGTGTTAACTGTACATCTTGTTGTTTAAGGATTTCGCTGATGTCTTGTGGCACTGGCCGGTCGGTGTACAAATGGTCAATCTGCGCAATATTGCCAATGTTAATCATCGCATTACGGCCAAACTTACTGTGGTCTGCGGCAAGAATAACGTTGCGAGAACTGGCAATAATGGCCTGAGTCACTCTTACTTCATGGTAGTCAAAGTCTAGTAGCGAACCATCTAAATCAATGCCGCTAACCGTGACTACCCCATAATCTAGGCGAAATTGTTTTATGAAGTCGATGGTGGCTTCACCCACTATGCCGCCATCTTTATTACGCAACGCGCCGCCGGCCATAATCACATTAAAGTCGTCTTTAACCATCAGTAGTGATGCAACATGAATATTGTTGGTGATAATGCGTAAATCGCGGTGCTCCAATAAGGCTCTTGCAATCGTTTCGGCGGTGGTACCAATATCCAAAAACAGCGATGCGCCATTGGGGATCTGCTCTGCAATTTTCTGAGCAATGCTTTCTTTTTCAAGATGTTGTTTAATCTTTCGACTGGAATAAGAGTCGTTCACTACGCTACTTGATAGTAACGAAGCACCACCATGGTGGCGGTGAATCAGCTTCTGTTCGGCCAATACATTAAGGTCGCGGCGAATGGTTTGCGGGCTTACATTAAGTGATTCTACTAATTCTTCGGTAGCCACAAAGCCTTGGGTTTTAATCACCTGCAAGATTTGTTGATGGCGTTGAGTCTGCTTCACAACTGGGTTTCTCTTATTGGTATACATTTTATAGCGCAGTCATAAGTCTACTTAAAATGCAGTTTTTGTCACGGTTAACAAAGCGATACCGCAAACTGCATCGCAGCTTTTTAGAGAAATTGCTGAAATGAAATTAAAGTTTTGTCACGCTTTGGTTAAAAAAATGTTCTAAAATGTTCGTTTTCGAGCATAATAGACATAAATGCTAATCTGGAACCGTAATATCAATGGACACCGCACGATATATAGTTGCCCTTGATCAGGGCACAACAAGCTCAAGAGCGATTATTTTTAACCAAGACTCTGAAATTGTTGGCAGCGTACAACGCGAATTTAGCCAGTTTTTCCCAAAATCAGGTTGGGTAGAGCACAATCCCATGGAGATATGGGCTAGCCAAAGTGCATCTTTAACCGAGGTTTTGGCAAAAACCGGTATCCGTAGTGATCAAATTGCCGCGATTGGCATTACCAACCAGCGAGAAACCACCATTGTCTGGGATAAAAACACTGGCCAACCTATTTATAATGCCATTGTCTGGCAATGTCGCCGCACCACCAAATTATGTGAAGAGCTAAAAGAGCAAGGCTGGGAAGAGTATATTCAAGATACTACAGGCCTAATCTTAGATGCCTACTTTTCTGGCTCAAAGCTAAAGTGGATTTTAGATAATGTAGAAGGCGCACGCGAAAAAGCCGAAGCGGGTGACTTGCTGTTTGGCACGGTAGATAGCTGGTTAGTTTGGAAGCTTACTAACGGGAGAGTGCATGTTACCGACTATACCAATGCCTCTCGCACCATGATGTTTAACATTCATACCTTGCAATGGGATGACAAGTTGTTAGATATGCTGGGTGTGCCTAAACAAATGCTGCCAGAAGTGAAAGCCTGTTCGGAAATCTACGGCCAAACCAATATTGGCGGTAAAGGTGGAACGCGTATTCCTATCGCCGGTATTGCTGGCGACCAACAAGCGGCGCTATTTGGTCAGCAGTGTTATCGCAAAGGTATGGCAAAAAACACCTACGGCACCGGCTGTTTTTTATTGATGAATACTGGCGAAGTACCGGTTAAATCAACCCATGGTTTGCTCACCACTATCGCTTTTTCTTTAGATGGCAAGGTTAATTACGCCCTAGAAGGTAGTGTATTTATGGGCGGTGCTACCATTCAATGGTTGCGCGACGAGATGGGATTGATTCGCGATGCCTCCGATACCCAATATTTTGCCTCTAAGGTAGACGATACCAACGGCGTATACTTAGTACCTGCTTTTGTGGGTTTAGGAGCTCCCTACTGGGACCCTTATGCACGCGGGACTATTGTAGGGTTAACCCGTGGCGCTAACCGTAACCATATTATTCGTGCTGCGCTTGAATCGATTGCTTATCAAAGCCGAGACTTATTAGAAGCCATGCAAGCCGATGCTGGGATTTCGCTAAAACAATTACGAGTAGACGGCGGCGCAGTAGCCAATGATTTCTTGTTACAGTTTCAGGCTGATGCGCTGGGTACCGAAGTGGTACGCCCTTCGCTGATCGAGTCTACCGCCTTAGGCGCTGCTTACTTAGCTGGCTTAGCAGTGGGTTACTGGGATAGCGTAGAAAGCTTGGCCGAGAGCAATACTCCAGATCGTTGCTTCTCTCCTGATGGCGATGAGGCGAAACGAGAACGTTTATACAAAGGTTGGAAACGTGCGGTTGATTGTAGCCGAGGTTGGTACGACAAAGACCTAGACGACTAACTAGTTTTAGCGCTTATATTCGTAAAAGCCGCTAAGCAGTAGCGGCTTTTTTGTGCCTGCCGCCACAGTTTATGTGTTGATTCTCAGTAAATGCCTAGCTTCTTCGAAAAATGATGAGCTTAGCGCGATTCATTGCTAATGTTTAAGGGGCTTACTGGAGAATAATGCTGGAGGAAGTAGGTGACTAATAGTTCCTTTGAGACGCTAGATTTAAATTTATTAAAAGTGTTTGTGGTGTTGGCGCAAGAGCTTAATACGCGCCGTACTGCCGAACGTATGAATGTTAGTCAGCCAGCGATTAGCCGCAGCTTGCAAAAGTTGCGAGAGCATTTTGCAGATGAGCTTTTTGTACGCGCTCAACATGGGCTTATTGCCACCCCAAAAGCCGAACAGTTATCGCTTAGCTTGCCAAGCATCTTAGCCGAGCTTGCTAACGTTGTTGACCACCATAATGACTTTGACCCAGCTAAGTTAGAAGGCGTACTAAAAGTTGCTATGCACCCAATGTTATTAGCGTCGGTAGCTAAGCGTTTGTTTGTTGCATTGCAGCAGCATGCGCCGGATCTACGTCTGCAAGTAGCTACTTGGGGAGCCGATACTTGTGAGTTGATTCAGCGTGGGCAAATTGATTTTGGTTTGTGTTTGTTGCCGGTAGAAGGCTCGAAAGAGCTAGTGCAACGTCGTTTATGGCGCCAGCCTATTTATGTCTATGCGCGCGATGCTCATCCAATTGGTGACGACATTGTCACCCCGCAAGATTTTGAAAGCTACGCTACCGCGCTCATTCATGTTCCGGGTTGGAGTGCGGCGCGCACCGAAGCAGAAAAGTTTTTGGCAGCCCATGGCGTAGAGGTGACTATTGGTTTTCGTTCTGAACTGCCGGGATCGATTATGGATGTATTGCGGGTGAGTGATTTAGTTTACCCCAGCGTGACCTATTACCCGCCAGAAGATATTCCTGGCATTAGGCAGTTGCAGCTAAGTGAAGAGTTTAAAGGTTTGGCATTGAAGTATGATACCGGCTATGTGTTCCACTACCGCAATCGGCAAAATCCTTTGTACCTATGGTTACAGGAGATTTTGGTGGAAAAATGCCGCGATGAGATCTTTAGCATCAACTAACAGAGTGTCATATGTTGCTAAGCTTGAGCGAATTGTTCGCGGCCGGCTAACCAACGGTCAATTAAGGGTTCAATAGCAACCGGTGTTTGCTGAAGAAGTTGTTTAGCTAGGCGCTGCGCTTCGCCTATCATTGCTTGGTCTCGTACTAAGTCGGCAATTTTAAATTCGGCTAAACCGGTTTGCTTGGTGCCAAGTAGTTCGCCAGGGCCTCTAATTTCCATATCGCGTTGGGCAATTACAAAACCGTCGGTGCTGTCGCGCAATACACTTAAACGTGAACTGGCGGTTTTAGATAAGGGGCTGTGGTACATCAATACGCAGTGGCTTTCTACTTGGCCACGACCCACTCTGCCACGTAGCTGGTGGAGCTGAGCTAAACCTAAACGTTCGGGGTTTTCTATAATCATTAAACTGGAGTTAGGTACATCCACACCCACCTCGATCACGGTGGTAGCCACCAGTAAATCAAGTTGATGGTTTTTAAACTGCTCCATTACCCACTGCTTTTCTTGCGGTTTCATGCGGCCATGCACTAAACCGATGCGTAAATCGGGTAATTGTTTTTGTAAGGTATCGGCGGTGTCTTCGGCTGCTTGGCACTGCAGGACTTCTGATTCTTCAATTAAGGTACAAACCCAATAAGCTTGGCGCCCGTCATTGTGACAAGCTTGATACACCCGTTCGATCACTTGCTCACGACGAGTATCTGGCAGGGCCACGGTTTTAATTGGGGTTCGCCCGGGCGGCAGCTCATCAATAATCGACAGCTCTAAATCGGCATAGGCCGTCATCGCCAAGGTGCGAGGGATAGGGGTAGCCGTCATAATTAGCTGATGTGGTAAAGTGTTGCTGCCATCTACAGCGGCGCCTTTCTCGCGTAAGGCCATGCGTTGGTGCACCCCAAAGCGGTGCTGCTCGTCGATAATCACTAAGGCGAGTTTGGCAAATTGCACTTGCTCTTGGAAAATGGCATGAGTGCCCACTACCATTTGCGCTTCGCCGCTGGCTATGCGCTCCATAGCCTCGTTGCGAGCTTTGCCTTTTTGTTTGCCAGCAAGCCAATCAACTTTAATGCCTAGGGGCGCGAACCACTTGGCAAAATTAAGCGCATGCTGTTCAGCCAATATTTCGGTGGGCGCCATCAGTGCCACTTGGTAACCATTCGCTAAAGCCTGCAAAGCCGCCATTGCTGCTACTAAGGTTTTGCCACTGCCTACATCGCCTTGTACCAAACGCATCATGGCATGTGGCTGCTGGGTATCGCTTTTAATTTCGGCCACCACCCGTTGTTGGGCATTGGTTGGTTTAAAGGGGAGCTGGGCTAAAAATTGCTGTTCTAGGTCACTGGCTAGCGGTAAAGCAATGGCTGCTTGGCGCTGTTGCTCTTGACGTAGCTTTAACATGCTGAGCTGGTGGGCGGCTAGTTCTTCTAATACCAAACGCTGCTGGGCAGGGTGTCGGCCTTCTTCTAATAAGCTGAGCTCGGTATCTGGATCGGGGCGATGCAGCTGCATTAAGGCTTGGTTAAGATCTAAACCGTGGGGGCGTAATGCGGCTGGTAGCCAATCTACCAAGGGATATTGCTCTAGTAACTTAAAAGCTTGCTCACTGAGTTTACGCAAATTGAGCTGCTTTAAACCCTCGGTAGTGGGATAAACCGGGGTAAGCTTTTCATCCATTAACGGTGCACTAGGATCAGCAACAATGCTGTATTCCGGGTGGATCATTTCCCAACCATGCTTACCGCGCTTAGCTTCGCCAAAGCAACGCATCCACTTACCCTGTTGCATGGCAGCCTTTTGGCCGTTATTAAAGTTGAAAAAGCGCAGGGTAATACTGCCGCTGCCATCGCTGATGCGACACGTTAGCATACGGCGACGGGCGTGAATGGTTTCCACCTTGGTAATTTCGCCATGCACCGAAACATGCGCGCCGTGCAGTAAGTCGTTAATTGGCCATACGCGAGTGCGGTCTTCATAACGCAGGGGGAGGTGCAGCAGCAAGTCGCCAACATTTCGAATATGTAGGCGTAGGAGTTTTTCGGCAAGTTTGTCACCCACTCCTTTAAGTGCGGTGATGGGCAGGCTGCTTAATTCCACTTAAACCACTGTAAATATGATCATGTACCAAGAGTATATATGAATTTTTCGGCTATTATTACTAATCAAGGGTTTAACTGTGGTTGGGGCGAGAAATGCTAAGGTTTCTTTGTAATATAGGTTTGGCTTTGCTGTTAGCCATTGGCGTTATAGAAGCCTGTATGGCGGAACAGGCCGCTCGCCCAGCGCAGCTACACAAACCCGAGCAACCCATAGAGCGCCCAATCCCTAGCCATCCTATTGAACGTCCAATTCGACCTATTTACCCAATTCGTCCGCCTGCTCAGTTACCCCATCGTTGGCAAGGTGCAAGAACCTACTATTGGGTCGCACCTAGCGATTTGTGGCAACCAGAAGCCTTAAAGCCAGAGCAAGTTATAGAGCTAGAAATTGAAGCCGACGACCGAGCCGAATTACTGCTTATTGATGGTCGCGATAAAGTGGTATTTGATGGCTGGTTAGGCATGGGTGATCTGCGCACTTGGCAGGTAATGCACCCAGCATCCTTGTACTTTTCTCAAATCGAGGGTTTTAGCTTAAAACTTAATGGTAGCGAGATTGATTTGTCGGGCTATCCGCAAGATCAACCTTTGTCGTTAACCCTAGCGCCACAAGCCGAGTAGGCCAGGTTAACTTGTTCGCTATAGGTTCAAATTTGTAGCCGCTTCACGTATTATCTAGGCCTTTGGTGGCCGTTGTGCTGCATTATAAATCCACCCATCGAATTCAAAGGTATAGATTTGCTATGGCCAAGTTATCGCTGCAAGAGCAGATGCTTAAAGCTGGTTTAGTTGACAAGAAAAAAGCCAAAAAAGTAGGCAAAACCAATAAAAAATCACGCACCTTGGCCAAAGAAGTAAAAGCAGCTGCCGAGCAAGCCAAGCTTGACCAACAACAGCGTGACGCCGAATTAGCTCAGCAACAAAATGCCGAGAAAGCCAAAAAAGCCGTTGCCGCTCAAATCAAGCAATTGATTGAGATGAACATGTTAGACAGAAAGCGTGGCGAAGAAGCTTACAACTTCACCCATGAAGGCCTAATTAAAAAGATTTATGTTACCGAAGAACTGCGCAAGCAGCTTAGTAACGGCCGTTTAGCCATTGTTACTCTGGGCGAAGCTTATGAAGTAGTCCCTACGATTGTGGCGGAAAAGATTGCCCAGCGTGATGAAAGCGTAGTAGTGCTAATTAACGACCCAAGCCAAGATGTAATTGATGAAGATGACCCATATGCTGATTATCAAATCCCAGATGATTTGATGTGGTAATGGGATGTTAGTTTGAGAAGAAACCGCTAATTAGCGGTTTTTTTGTATTTGTAAGCTTCCTCTTCTCGTTAACCATTTTGCTTGCGATGTACTTTGTGGGCTCAGGTTTTGGCTTGGCGGCGATGATGGTGTATTGAAAGCATAACAGTATGCTTGAGGCTTCATTCGTTTTATTTTGAGCCACTGCTTGGTGTTGATTTTGGTTTCGCCTTGGCGGCGATGATGGTGCATTGGAAGCAGAACTGCGTGCTTGAGGCTTTATTAGCTTTAATTTGAGCTAATGCTGGGTGTTGGTTCAGGTTTCGCCTTGACGGCGATGTACTTTTCTTTGCTCTGCCAAAGAAAAGTACACAAAAGAAAGGCAGCCCGCATCTCCTTACATCCTCCGTTGCTCGTAAGCAAGGGCACCTTCGGAAACTCGCTACGCTCAAACAGTCCTCGGTTTAATCCCTTGTTTACTCCGCTACTCGGCGGAGATGATGGGTATCGAGAGCGGCCCGCTGCGGGCTCTTGATCTTCCTTCCCCCTCATCATCGCGAGTAGCGCAATCGAGTGGTGGGTAAAGGTAAAACTTGTTTTAAATAAGCTAGTTGTGCGCATTGGTTTCGCCTTGCCTGCGATACACTTTTCTTTGTGCGGCCAAAGAAAAGTGTATAAAAGAAAGGCCGCCCCGCATTCTCTTGAATATTGCGTTTCTCATAAATCAATGCGCCTACGGAAACTAGCTGCGCTCAAACTGTCCTCGGCTTATTTCGTTGATTTACTGCGATACTCAGCGGGAATGATGGGGATCGAGAGCGGCCCGCCGTGGGCTCTTGATCTTCCTTCCCCCTCATCATCGCCGAGTAGCGCAAGCGAGCTGCGGGTATAGGCAAAACCTGTTTGAGCGTAGCGAGTTGTTTTGACGCCGCTGTGAGTGAGCAACGCAGGAAGAAGATGATGCTGGGGCAGCCTTTCTTTTTCCTTAGTTTTTCTTTGGCTGTTCAAAGAAAAAGGAAGTCGCCGTCAGGGCGAAATCGGCAAGTAAAGCTAGCGCTAGAACTTAAATTTTTGATAAATTTCTTTTTAGTAATGAATGTTCGAGAATTGTACTACCGAACAAAGGATTGTGTTTAAGATTCTTTTTCAGGTAGACAACACAAACAATACCCGAGTTTTTTAAGGATAAATATGAAGTCCGTGTTTAGATTAACGATTTTAAATCTGGTTGTTTTTTTTATTACTAGTTGTACTTCAAATGAGGAAGTGAAATCACCAGATACCTTAGTGTTAGCAATGCACGATACATTAGTTCGCGCTATCAATGACAGTGATTCTAAGATTGCAGAATGCAATCTTTTATACGATAGCCTTCATGTCAACTCAAAGCAGTTTCATTCTTCAAATGCGCGTTTTCTGTCTGCAACTAAAAATCTGCAAGATAAACTAGCCGCCTATGAAGGAGATAACAATCTGGTAGAGCTATCTAGCTATTTGTGGCCTTATATAGTGAAAGAATCGGAAAGTTCGGCTTCGAGAAGAAGCTATTATTTGGATATGTGTGAGCAGTTTAGTGGTGATGCAGCAATCTACTTTCTTGGGAAATCAGTTACTACTCCTACAGTAGAATCTACTACGGACAATACTGTAATGCTTTCTACTTTGATTGATAAGCGTGAAGTTATAGTTAGCTGGAAAAAGGAGCTAACTCAATGGAAACTTCATGAGGCTAGGTATGCTAAAGAAATTCCAGCAACTATAGTTTCTCAATACGACAACCTTATAGATGATATTGTTAGTAATCAGATGCTTATTGAGTCAATAGACCGAGCGTGCCTGAATCTTGAGCACCCGCTGTTTGACAGCCTTAATTCCGTCAATCGTTTAACATACATAATTGGGGATGAAGGCTCGAATGTATACCATGAGAAATCTAAAGTTCTTAAAGGATCAGTTGAAATGATAGTTGAGCAGACACTGACAACATTTCAATCTACAGGAGAATGCTCGGACCCGTCTGTAAAAGTGAAAATTTACGCGCTAATTATACAAAGGCTTCAGAAAATGCATCAAGATGTTGTAGTGCTATCGAATATAACCATGAAGCTCCCTAAAGATCAGAAATGATTTATTGTAGCTGACAATTTTAGTCACTAATTCAACTTCCCATATTAAAACAAAAGCCGCTCAATGAGCGGCTTTCATATTTAACAAGCTATCTGCTTAGATATGAGAAAGGATCTTCTGAACTGTTTCTTTAGCATCACCAAACAACATGTCTGTATTCTCTTTAAAGAACAATGGGTTTTGAACACCGGCATAACCAGTCGCCATTGAACGTTTAAATACAATCACGTTTTTCGCGTCCCATACTTCTAGTACTGGCATACCAGCAATTGGGCTGCCTGGCTCTTTAGCTGCAGGGTTAACCGTGTCGTTAGCACCAATTACTAGTACTACGTCGGTAGAGGCGAAGTCTTCGTTAATTTCGTCCATTTCCATTACGATGTCGTAAGGTACTTTGGCTTCGGCTAACAATACGTTCATGTGGCCAGGTAAGCGACCTGCTACTGGGTGAATAGCAAAACGTACGTTCACGCCTTTATCACGCAGTTTTTTGGTAATTTCGGCTACTGGGTATTGGGCTTGTGCTACTGCCATGCCGTAACCTGGGGCGATAATTACTTCGTTAGCATCTTTTAGCATCTCGGCAACTTCTTCAGCCTGTACTTCGGTATGTTCGCCTTGGTCTACGTCGGTAGCTACTGTGCCACCTTCGCTACCAAAACCACCTAAAATTACGCTGATGAACGAGCGGTTCATTGCTTTACACATGATGTAAGACAGAATTGCACCCGAGCTACCTACTAGTGCACCGGTTACAATTAGCAAGTCGTTGCCTAGCATGAAACCTGCCGCTGCTGCTGCCCAACCAGAGTATGAGTTAAGCATAGATACAACCACTGGCATATCGGCGCCGCCGATTGCAGATACTAGGTTGTAACCAAATACAAAGGCGATAAAGGTCATGATAACCAGTGGCCACATAGAGCCGCTGTCCATGAATACACTGCCTAGGTAGATTGATACTACAATCATGCCTAAGTTTAACCAGTGAGCGCCTGGTAGGGCTTTAGGGGCACTGCTAATAAGGCCGCGAAGTTTACCAAAGGCGACTACCGAACCGGTGAAGGTTACTGCACCAATAAAGATACCTAGGAATACTTCTACGTCGTGAATAGATTTTGCTACTGGGTCAATTAAACCAGTAACTGAATCAATTAACGAGCCGTGGTCGATAGCGCTTGAGAAACCAACCAATACTGCAGCCATACCTACGAAACTGTGCAAAATAGCAACCAGCTCTGGCATTTCGGTCATTTCAACTTTAAGTGCTAAACGGATACCAATAGCGGCACCAATACCCATGGCTAGGGTAATAATCCAGCTACCACCGGTTACTTGGGTGCTAGCTAATGTGGCTAGTACGGCGATAACCATACCTATGATGCCAAAGATGTTACCGCGCTGGGCGGTTTCTTGTTTACTTAGGCCGGCTAGGCTGAAGATAAACAATAGGGCAGCGATTAAATACGCTGCAGAAACTATACCTTGAGACATGTGACTATTTCTCCTTAGTCGTCTTTACGGAACATTTTCAGCATCCGCTGAGTCACAGTAAAACCACCGGCGATATTAATGGTGGCGATAAGCACGGCGATACCCGAGAGCAGTAGTACTACCCAGGAGGTGTCGGCTTTCATCTGCACTAAGGCGCCCACAATAATAATGCCGCTAATGGCGTTGGTTACACTCATTAATGGAGTGTGCAAGGCATGTGTTACGTTCCAAACTACGTAGTAACCCACTACACAAGCCAGCAAGAACACAGTGAAGTGCTGTACAAAGTCTGCTGGTGCTGCGTCGGCTACCCAAGCAAAAGCGGCTGCACCGGCTGCTGCTAGCACTGGTTTTAGCCAAGGCTTGCTTGGTTTTTCTTCTTCCACTGGAGCCGGCTCTGCAGCAGGTGCTTCGGCTTGAGGCTGAGCACTTACTTGAATCGCTGGTGGTGGGAAAGTGATTTCGCCATCTTTAACCGAGGCTACGCCACGTAAAACTTCGTCTTCGAAGTCGATGTTGATTTCGCCATTTTTCTCTGGGCTAAGTAACTTAAGTAGGTTTACTAAGTTGGTACCGTAAAGTTGGCTAGCTTGAGCAGGCAAACGGCGAGAAATATCAGTTAAGCCCACAATGGTTACATCGTGCTTAACGGCAATTTCGCCAGGCTCGGTTAACTCACAGTTACCGCCAGTGGCTGCTGCTAAATCAACAATTACGCTACCTGGCTTCATTAATTCAACCATGTCGGCCAAAATCAGCTTAGGTGCTGGACGGCCTGGAATTAATGCGGTGGTAATAATGATGTCTACATCTTTGGCTTGTTCGCGGAACAAGGCCATTTCGGCTTCAATAAAGGCTGCACTCATTTCTTTTGCGTAGCCGTCACCGCTGCCAGTATCTTCTTCTTCGTAATCAAGCTCTAGGAACTCTGCGCCCATAGAGTTAATTTGCTCTTTTACTTCTGGGCGAGTATCAAAGGCACGAACAATGGCGCCCAAGCTACCAGCGGTACCAATGGCAGCCAAACCGGCTACACCTGCACCAATTACTAATACTTTAGCGGGTGGTACTTTACCCGCAGCAGTAATTTGACCGGTAAAGAAGCGGCCGAAGTGGTTAGCTGCTTCTACCACTGCGCGGTAGCCGTCTACGTTGGCTAGCGAGCTACGTGCATCCAAAGATTGAGCACGAGAAATCCGTGGCACCATGTCCATGGCTAATAAATTAACCTTGGCTGCTTTAAATTTTTCAAGCAATTCTGGATTTTGTGCAGGCCATGCAAAACTGGCTACCGTTGCGCCTTCCTTTATAAGAGAAAGTTCGTCGGTGGTGTTGTCGCTTCCGTCTAGTGGAGCGTTAACCTTAAAGATGAGGTCAGCTTGAAATGCTTGCTCTTTGCTTACAATTTCTGCGCCTGCTTCGCTATAAGCATCATCATTAAAGCTGGCTGCTGTTCCTGCACCGCTTTCCACTGCCACAGAGAAGCCTAGTTTAAGCAACTGCTCTACGGTTTTTGGGGTGGCGGCTACCCGGCTCTCCTGGTCGAAGATCTCCTTAGGTATTCCGATTTGCATAGTGTGTTCCTGCTAATGGTTGTTATGTTGAGTTGCTGTGTTGGCAACACGTCGCTGCATATTAAATGTTTGTTAGCTACTGCATGTTAGCTAATTTTTCGCATTTGGTGTGTATGAAAGAAAACTACGGCCTAACAGTCAAGTAACTTCGCACAAAAGTATCGCTTATTTCCATTGGTCAAACCAATTTGTAAAGTTTATCGGTGTGATAGGTTATGCCTAGGTTGAATAAAGTTAGCAGAATGTAACGCGCACCTGTGTAAAAGCTTAGTAGTGGCATGGAAATAGCAAGAACCCATTGCGTCTACTACTCTTTAATAAAAGCACCTGACCAAGCTTGGCAAGGTGCGAGATGTAAACCAAACCATAAGAGGAAGTAGTTAACTAAACTAACGGTGCGTTGGAGGTTGTTATGGGTATTGCATTATCGTTAATGATTGCAGTATTGGTGTGGGCAAACATGGTTCAGGCAAAGCCTAAACTGGCGCTCGACTTTAGTGTTGAGAACGAGCTCGAACAACCTCAAGCTGCTAGTGATCTATTCAATGATATTAATTGGTTACAAGAGCAGCATTTTAGTGCTGGCAGCGCTAGCAGTAACCAGCTTCCTACTAATACTACTGAGCAATCTGAGTTTTTACGTTACCAGCAAGTGCCGCAATGGCGTGCTAATTGGCGTGGTGGGGTGCGCTGGCAAGCGCAAAATAATTTGTTGTTTCGTGCCAAAGGTAACCGTTTGTCGGGCCACTTAACCTTGTCGAACAAAACGCTGTGTGCAATTTGCAAAACGCAAATAGACACCACAGTATGGAAAGATGGCCACGTACAACTGCAACTTAAATCTTACTTTGAGTAACCCAGCGCTGAGTAGAGGATGCCAATAAGCTCTTGTTTATTGGTGATTGATACTCTGGTTTGTTCCACCGTTTGCCGTGTAATAGCGCTACTTTCACAGTGACTACCATCAGCGCCAAAAAAATATCTAATATGCTTATCTACTTTATTCGGTAAAGGTTTTTGCATTACCGAATTACGTTTTTATTTTGCTATTTCTTGCCCTAGTTAACATCTCAGTGAAATCGCTCTAAATTACCTATTTTGCAGTAGCTTGGCGGGAATTTCTCAGGATATAATCTAATAAAAAAGAGGAGACTATCTTGGGCTATTTGTTGTTGGCCTTAATGCTTGTATTAGTTTTACCCGCAGTAAGCTTTTTTCTCGGTTATATCCACCTTTATCTAGAATATGGCGTGGTGGTGTCGGCAACCATTATTGCATTATGGCTTTTTTTCGATTTCGTAAAAATCAAAAAGCGCTAAGCCTAGCCTGTGAGCGGCCTGCGCTCTAGTTTTGCAACTGTCCTTTATGTCATTAGTTACTATTTTGAATAATTATTCACTAGACTTTATTTGAATGATAGCTCGGTGTAAGTAACTGATTCATCTATTGTTATTTTCTCGGCTTAACCCGAATATAGCCAAACAGATGTAAAACACATTTTCTACATGCCAAAAAGCTATAAGTAATATTTTCTTATATTTTGCCTTGTTTTTAAGCTGTTGTTTTTTATGGGTATTATTTTTTGTGGATTTGGCTTGCATCCCCAAAGTGGTAAATTAGTACTTCACATTTCTAGCAAAAGCCTATAGATTACCTCCCGCAAGACTGAGCTAGATCAAGAAATGTTTGGCTAAATGGAATTTTTACTGATTATTTCTTGTGCAATTTTTATTCACTAGCTAGCCTTACTTACGCAAGTGGCAATAAGCAAAATATAACGAGAAATTAAACATAACATTTAACTTTTTCACCCTTGCAACAACTTAGGAGATTTATCTAAATGGAACAAGACCAACAACAAACGATGCGTTGTTTTGCAACTGGTAAAGGTTTTTTTGTGCGCCTTCCAATCAGTGAAGATATTGAAGCAAAAGAATGCGAATCAGATGTTGAAGCGGCCGAGTAAACTACCCCGTAGTTGCCTTTTTAACTCGTGACTCGAACTAACGCTTGTTACATCCTAAACCGCTAGCTTTGGCTAGCGGTTTTTTTATGCCCGCCTCCTACCGCATAATTTGTACCTTTTCTTAGCCTCAAAATAATAGTTATCGATGAGTTTGCTTTAGGTCAAACTCGCTGGTTATTTTGGCCTTAACTTCCTGTTAGGCCAGGTTGTCTCTACTAAAATAAAATTGAGTAAGCTGTTGTTTAGTGTTGGTCCTAACTAAGGAGCTTATTATGAACATGTTACCTAGAGATCATTGGTTTGGAGAAGACCATTTATGGGAGCAGCTTTTTAGCCCACAATTTACCATGCGTGATGACGGTTTTTTCCAACCGCGTGTCGATATCATCGACAAAGAAGATAGCTACTTATTTGTTGCCGAGTTACCTGGTGTGGCTAAGGAAGATATTGATGTGCAGCTACACGATGGTGTGTTGAGCATTCAAGCCAAAATTGAGCAGCAACATCAACAGCAGGGTGACAGTGTACTGCGTAAAGAACGCCGTAGTGGCTTTTTCCGCAGAAACATTAATGTTGGTAAAGCAATTCAAGCTGAGGATATTAGCGCTGAATTAGTCAACGGCCTGTTAATGCTTAAAGCGCCCAAAGCTGTTGCTAAGGTGAGTGAAAAGCAGCAAATAGAAATTAGTTAAGCGGAGTGCCACCTTGGCTGAGTAACACAAGCTGCCGGTTATTGATGGTTATTGCTGGCGGCTTGGCTTTGTTCGCGTAAGTGCTGTAAGAAGGCGCTGATATTGGGGTTTTCGAAACGCTGAGCTGGATAATAGGCGCATACGCTGCGTTGCTCAGACAATAAGCCGGGTAGCACTTCAACTAACTTCCCGTCTAATAGATGTTGTTGTACCAGATCTTCCGAGACCAACACTACGCCCATATGGTGAACAGCTGCTTGAATGGCTGCCATTGGGTCGTGAGTAACAAAGCGACAAGCTTGGTTAAGCACAGTGCCTTCATTTAGTTTTACTCCGCCTGCTTTGATTTGCCCTTGCACCAACAATAGCGGCAGAGCTTGCAGTTGCTTTGCACTTTGTATTGAACCGCAGCCGGCTAAAAATGTAGGGCTGGCAAAACACTTTACTGCGTAATTAAATAGATGCAGCATGCGATAGCTAGTGCTATCAAAATTGTCTAGCTGGCGCGTTACTACAATGTCGAGTGATAAATCTGGAATTTCCCCTGGCTCTACTTCTAATAACTCTATATTAAGGTGCGGATGCTTTGGTAAAAATGAAGCTATTAAGGGCGTCACAAATAAACTGCCCGATACCGCAGGAGCGCCAATAGTGAGGCTGCCAGTTAAGCCAAGACTAGAGGGACCAAGTTGTTGGCGCATATTATTGAACTGGCTTAACCAATCGCAACTTTGCAAATAAAACTGCTGGCCTTGCTCGGTGGTGCGCACCCTGCGAGTCGTACGTAATAGCAATTGGCAATGCAATTGAGACTCTAACCAAGAGATGCGTTTACTGCAGGCTGAGGTAGTAATGTTGAGTTGCTGCGCTGCTTGCACAAAGCTGCTGCTCTCTACTACTGCTACATAGGTTTGCACCGCGTTCAACCAATCCATATTCGGCCTCTTTTGATTAAATTGTTTCCTGCTGGGAAACAAATCATGTCTTTGATGAATGATTATCCGCTTTTGGCTTTGATTTACAATGAAGAACGCTGATGTATTGGAGTTTATTAGTGAGCTATTCGCGAGTCCCGCTGTTTTTTTCTATTGCCTTTATTGCTTGTTCTCAGTTAACCAATGGCTTGCTGGCGCCTGCCTTACCAGAAATGGCCACGCATTTTGCGGTAGAAGAGCATTTAGTGCAGCGCCTTATTGTGGTGTTTATTTTGGGCTTGGGCATATCCCAACTATTTTATGGCCCGCTAGCCGATAGTTATGGCAGGCGACGGGTATTTTGGATGGGGCAGGCAGTTTTCCTGCTGGGTAACCTACTCACGTTTTTGGGCTTTAATCATCTTGATTTGTTATTAGCTGGTGTACTTATTCAAGGTTTAGGCGCAGGCAGTAACCAGATACTGGCCCGCTGCTTAATTAGTGACAGTTATCGCGGTAAAGAGCTAAAGCATGGTTTTGCTTGGTTGGGCATGGCTGCGTCGGTTATTCCCGTTTTAGGTCCGGTTATTGGTGGCATAGTGACGGCTTATTGGGGCTGGCACTATCTATTTGTGATCATTGGGATTGCTGGCGCGAGTTTACTGATTATTGCTGCCAAGCTATTGCCTGAAACCCAAACAGAAGTTGGCCCGCCGCTAAATTTGAACCGTGTGGCAAACGACTACTTAAGCTTGGCCCTCGATCGCCACTTTATTCATTACTCTAGCTTTGCTTGGATCGCCAGTATTGGTTTGATGTACATGATTAGTAGCGCACCTTTTGTATTGCAACATGGCTTTGGTTTGTCGGCTGATGATTTTGGTTTAGTGATGATAATCCCGGCTGCAGGTTTGGCTTTGGGTAGTGCTTTTACTCGCCGCTTTAATGGTCGCTGGCCAGAGCAACACATTTTGCTGCTAGCGTCGGTGCTGCCTTTTATTGCAGCGTTTATATTGCTCACTCATGCAAGCACGTTAATTTGGGTGATTGTAGCGATGAGTTTGATCAGCATTAGCGTAGGGGCTATTTATCCTATTTCTCAATCTGGTTTGTTTGGCCACTTTTCGGGGCAAGCTGGCACGGTGTCTGCCCTAAGTGGCACAACGCAGATGACCCTTACCGCCTTAGCCGTTGGTGGCTTAACCACCGCCTTTATGCCGAGCCCAAGTGCGATGGCGATCATATTTAGCGTGATGGCTTTAGCCTTAATACTCAACATGGTGATCCAGATAGTGAAAGTGAAAGCGCCAACTATGCAATGATTGCTGCTTATTGAGTTATCTGCAGTTTACTTGCTTTAGGGGGTTATGATGACGATTCGCCAATTGGGAAAAACCGAGTCTTTGTTTGCCGAATTAACCAGCACGGGTGCCATGTTGGTGGTGAATGCGGTGACAGTGACAGGTAAGATAAACACTCACTTTATTCCGCG
This sequence comes from Agarivorans albus, assembly GCF_019670105.1. Classification (NCBI taxonomy): domain Bacteria; kingdom Pseudomonadati; phylum Pseudomonadota; class Gammaproteobacteria; order Alteromonadales; family Alteromonadaceae; genus Agarivorans; species Agarivorans albus. The sequence goes on from NZ_AP023032.1 coordinate 275,965, forward strand.
AATCCATCAGTTATTGCAACTTCGCCACCCGTTTTTGTCACTGTGTTTAAAACAAGTGGCGCAGCAATGGCAGTGGCAAGAGTGTTCTAGCCAGCCAGAACTTGAAGTGGCAGAAATTGATGAAAGCAAGCTGCCATTTTCTCAAGCACTGCGAGACACCATGCAGCAACAAACTAATACTCCGCTCAACGTTGGCGGTCCGCTTTGGCGGGTATCGGTTTTGTTAGGTCAGCAGCAATCGGCGCTGGTGATTAGCATGCATCACAGTATTTGTGATGGCTTGTCGTCAGCTTCTTTGTTAGCTGAGTGGTTAGAGCGGCACCAGCAAGTGGCTCAACAAAAAGTGCCAGATATTCAGCGCTTAAGTATTCGCGCTGGCGTTCACCAAGCCTTGGCCATGGATGAGTACTCGCCTGACGATAACCCTTTTGCCACTCCCATTAGTCCGGCTCAGGCTGGAGTATGGCTAAACCAAGCTGGTTTAACGCAAAACCAACAGAATAAACTGGAGCTGTTGAATTTTAGCCAGCAACAATCGCAGCGTTTATTGGCGATAAGCCGCAAGCATCAAGTGAGCCTTACCATTACGCTTTATTGCGCAGCGATTGAAGTAGCCGCAAAGATTGCTCGTTCACCAGTGAGTAAAGTAAGTGCAGGCGGTAATGCCAATGTTCGACCAATAGTTGAACCACCGGTAAATCAGCAAGAACTAGCTTGTTATGTTTCTATGTTTTCGTTTGAAGTGGCTAGCGATTCATCGCAAGGCTTTTGGCAACGCGCTCAGAAAATTAAACAGGCCTATAAAGAGAAAGTCGACTCTGGTCTGCACTTGGTGTCGTGTAACGACAATTGGTGGGAGGCGCAGGCACCACGCCGTGCCGATGATGAAATACAACAAGTAGCAGGCAGGTTCAATTGTTTACACCTATCTAATCTTGGGCCTTTAGAGCCGGTGTTTGACTCTTTGGAAGATTCTGGTTTAGTTCCCCAGCAATACTATTTTACTGCCGCGCAGCATTTGGTAGGGGCCATATTTTGGCTTGGCGCGCAAAGTGTCGCTGGCGGATTAAGTCTTACGGTTAATTGTGTTGAACCGATGGTTGATCAAGCAATGCGTAACGACTTTAGCAGTTTGCTTAAACAAGGTTTGTTAGGCTTAATTGAAGAGCGTTGAGTGATGAAAGATAACGCTAACAGACGAGGTCTATAAGATTTGATAGCTAGTACCTATCGCTAACAGTGAAATATTCGATTTTTTTATTTAGTAGCTAGCCGCTATAGTAGGGCTAATTCACATTGGTTTTGGAGTTTAAGATGTTTGCAGTAATTTTTGGTCGTCCTGGTTGCCCTTATTGTGTTCGTGCCAAGCAGATCGCCGAGCAATTAAGCGAAGCACACGAAGACTATAACTACCGTTATGTTGATATTCATGCTGAAGGCATCTCAAAAGCCGATCTTGAAAAAACTGTAGGTAAGCCGGTTGAAACTGTACCGCAGATTTTTGTTGACGAGAAACACGTTGGCGGATGTACCGAGTATGAAGCACTAATGCGCGAACAGTTTGATATCTAATACAAGATTACCTCATTAAAGCCCGGCACTCGCCGGGCTTTTTGTTGCCCACTACTTAAGTAAACAAAAAAATACAGCATTGTTGCTAGCGCTTAGCTACAAAAGTGACGATTGTTTAACTAAGCTCAAATTAACTCGATGTAGCCAATAGATGAGGAGTTAATTATGGATGCGAGCTATATGTTGAACCTCGAAGCCAACATCTTATTAGGTATTGTGAATGAGAAACTGCGCTTAGAGTGCAATAGCCTAGAAGACCTAGCCTTAACCTTTGGTTTTGAAGAGCGCTCTTTAGCGCGCCGGTTAGAAACCATTGGTTACCATTACGATGTGATAACCAATCAATTTAAGGCGATTTAAACTTGGCTTAAGTTACTGAATGTTAGACACTGTTGATGTGTCTAACAGGAGGTGACTGATGCTAAGAAAAATAGGATTATTATTGGCGTGCTGTGTTTCGCTGCCCGCACTCGCGGATGTAAGCATTGGTGCTGGCTATACCTTTGGCGGCGAAATGACCGACCTAGACACTGAACAGACCTATTCGGTTCGTTCGGCTCCTTCTTATATGGCCGCCTTTGATTTTGCTACTAGTCGTGGCGAAAACCGCAAACGTGAGACTTACGAAAATTACGTGGGAGCGCTGGTGTCTTGGCAAAACACCGAGATGGACGACTCGGCCACTACCGATGTTGACGTGGTATATGCTCATTTAACCGCATCACGCCGATGGCAATATGAAAACTTTGAAACCTTTGCTAGCGGTGGCGCTGGTGTTACCCATTTTGCTGCCAGCCCAGGTAGTGATACCCAACGCTTTTCTATTAGCTTAGGTGGTGGTTACTTTTACCACCTCACTGAAAACCTCGATTTAAAACTAGAAGGCCGTCTATATAGCACCTTTGTAAACGAAGGTACCAAGATAGAGTGTGGCCCTGGTTGCCAAGTTACTTTTGTGGGTAGTTACTGGTCCCAATTGGGCTTAAATTTGGGGCTAAATTACCGATTTTAACCTCGCCCGCTAACGACATAATCTTCTGGTAAGTGCTGAAAAATATCAGCACTTACTAAATAAACTGCTTAAAAAATAAACTCTTACAAACTATTCAATAAAGTTCCGCTGTCATTAATCTTTAATACTTCAGTCACCTAGCTGTCATTTTTCAACCCTAAGATTTGTTCAACTTTTACTTGATGTACTTCACACTTTTTTAGGGATTAAAATGAAAAAGCTTACTATTATCGCTCTGGCGGTTGCCGCTGCTTCTGGTTCAGCTAACGCTGCTAAAGTTTACGAAGATGAAAAACACGCTGTTGACCTATATGGCCGTGTATACGCTGGTTACACTGCTGGTGACGATGCTGGTAAATCTGACAACTTTGGTGCTGACCAATACGTTCGTTTTGGCGCTAAAGTTAAATCTCAGTTTGGTGAGTCAAGCTACGCTCTTGGTCGCTACGAGCTACAAATGGAAAACAACGGCGAAGGTGACAACACTTCAGCTACTAAAGCACGTTTAGCTTACGCTGGCTTCGGTGGCGACTTTGGTGAAGTAACTTTCGGTCGTAACTACGGTGCTTTAGAGCTAGTAGCCGATTGGACTGATTCAAGCTACGTTAACCCTTACGGTAACTCTGCGATTGGTATCAGCTCTAGCCGTGAAGAAGGTATTGGCCGTTCAGACAGCGTTCTTAAGTACGCTGGCGAGTTCAATAACTTCGACATCCACGCTTCTTACAAGTTTAACGATAACCAAAAAGACGAGACTACTGGCGCTAGCCAAGACAACTCTGCTTACGGTATCGCTGTAGCTTACGGCTTCGACTTTGGTTTAGGCCTAGGTGCTGGTTACAACATTGCTAACAATGGCGATGCTAAAGACAGCACAATGGCACTAGTTGGTGTTAACTACGACGCTAACGGTGTTTACGCTGCACTTAACTACTCAATGGGTGAAAACAACAAAGCCTTTAAATTGCACGGTTCTGACGCTAAGAACGAGCACACAGGTTACGAGTTAGTTGCTGGTTACAAGTTCACTAAAGCTTTCCGCGCGCAAGCAATGTGGAACAAAGCTGAAGTTGAAAACGAAGGCCAAGCTAAATACGACGCTGTTGATTACTACACTATCGAAGGTCGTTACGACCTGACTAAGCAACTACGCATTGTAGCTGCTTACCAAATCAACAACATCGACGACGCTGAAAACGAATTCCACTTCGCAGCACGCTACGACTTCTAAGGAAATGTAGTCAACACGCTAAGCGCCTACTTAGCGTGTTTCCTTATTATCTTGTGTATGTTTGTCTTTTTACCAGCTCTATCTAGAGCTGGTTTTTTGTTTTTGGCTACTCAGCAATAAGGCTTAGTGAGTGATATCCATCATTAAGATCTTAGAGCGTCGTTGCAGGTTGTAGATAGCCTGCTTTTCGGTAGGAAGATCTTCAAAATCGGCAGGTGCAAAGCCGCGCTCTCTAAACCAATGAATGCTTTTAGTGGTTAGCACAAACAACTTGCTTAAGCCTTGTTGTCGAGCGCGTTTTACAATCGCTTGCAATAAGCGATCGCCACGGCTAGCTTGACGATATTGCGGGTGGCTAACTAAACAGGCCAGTTCGCCAATGTTTTCTTGTTCAAAGGCATAAAGTGCAGCACAGCCAATGATCATGCCGTCGCGCTCTACAATGGTAAATCGTTCAATTTCCATCTCCAGCAATTCGCGTGAGCGACGCACTAGTATGCCTTCTTCTTCTAGTGGTCTTATTAACTCGATAATGCCATTAATGTCATCAAGCCTTGCTTCGCGCACCCGCTCATAACTGTATTGAACTAGCTGGGTTCCACTGCCATCACGGGTATAGAGCTCTTGCAGTAGCGCGCCATCTTGCTGATAGCTCACTAAGTGGCAACGATCAATGCCTCTATCACTACACTGGATAGCCGCGCGTAAGTAGCGAAGCGTGTCTTTGTCGGTTTCTCGAAGAAAGGGCTCAGAGCGCATCAGCTGATTAGCCGTGTCGGGCAACAGTTCGCTTACCAATTGACCTTTATCGTTGTGAATGCCTTGCTCGGGGCAGAAGTAAATCACTTTGTCCGCTTTTAAAGAAACCGCTATTTCGGTGGTAATGTCTTCTGAACAGATATTAAACAGTTCGCCAGTTACGGAAACGCCTAATGGCGACACCATGACTATTTCGCCATGATCCAACTGGCGTTTAATACTCTGATGGTTAATGCGTCGCACCTTACCGGTGTGCAAAAAGTCGATGCCATCTTCTACGCCAATGGGTTGAGCTACCACAAAGTTGCCACGCACCACGTTAATGTGCGCCTGATGCAAAGGTGAATTCACCAAACCCATAGACAGCTGGGCTTCAATATCCATTTGGATTTGGCCAACTGCTTGCTTAATGATGTTAAGGCTACGCTCGTCGGTGATACGCTGTTCACCAGCAAACAAACAACTATGTTGATGTGCTGCAATCAGACCATCGATTTGTGGTCGAGCGCCGCATACCAATACTATTTTCACCCCAAGGGTTTTAAGTAGCGCGATATCTTGAATGATGTTGCTAAAATTGCCACTGCTGCTGGCTTCGCCACTAAGCATTACAACAAAGGTTTTGCCTCGGTGGGCATTAATATAAGGCGCCGACTGACGAAACCAGTTGACTAAATCTTCGGCCGAGCGGTCCAAATTCTTCTCCGTGAATAACTAGCTACTAGATCTGACTAATGAGTCAGATATTTGTGTATTGTTGCATATTCCTTAGCATTGTCGAGCAATATGTTTTTCTTCATGACAAAACTTATACACAGTTATCTTATGCAAGAGTTGTTTAGTTAAGCTATGTGGAGTATAAGCTGCTGTATTATCTCAGCTAGGCTTCATTTAATCTGGATTAGCTGATGGAATTTAGATGATATTTTTATCAATGAGAGGGTGAATATGGAAAACTATGTCGTACCTGAGCATCTGGCGATGCGTAAGCAGCCAAGCCAAGAGCGAACCAGGCGACTAGTGGAGCACATCCTAGATAGCACCTTGTCTCTTATCAAAGAGCAAGGTATGGCATCGGTAAATACCAACCTTATTGCTCAATATGCCGAGATCGACATTGCTTCTTTATACCGTTTCTTTAAGAACAAAGATGCGATCTTTTTTGCCCTCGCTAAGCGTTGGTTTGAAAAGGTCCAGCTGGTTGTTGCAGAGCACAACTTTCAACAAGTTGTTGGTAACATCGTAGAGTACAAAGACAGCACCCAGTTTCTGATTAATCAGCTACCAGAAACCGATGTTATGTTGGTGAGTTTTCATGAACTGTTCACTCATGATCAAGATTTTAAAGCCTTAGAGTATTGGCACCGCGAGATTGTAATACTCCACAGTAAACGTTCGTTTATTGAAAACGGCTCAAAGTGGGATGATGAAGCCCTAACCAGTGTTTGTTTGTATTTGTATGGTTTCACTCGAAACTTTATGGCGGGAACAATCGGTTTTAGCGCCGAAGAACATCAACATCAATTTACTTGGTTTCAAGTGATGTTAAATGAAGTGCGTGAAATGGTGTTGTTAGGCGAAGTACCGGAGCAGTTTTTACGCTAAGGCGTCACTGACAATATGCGCTTGGCTGGCACTGGGGTATTCTTGCTCGTCAACCAAGCGTTCTGCACCTAAGCAATGTAACCACGAACCGTAATCTAAGGTTTTGTTTCCTAAAATTAATTCTTTTAGTACCTGTTCTGACAAACCTTGAGTAATAGGTTTACAGCTCGGCCAAGTTTTCCTGCCATTTTGTGCGATCGTCACTGTATTTTCCGCGCCTATAAGGTCAAACTATTCTGCATATAAGATTCAGTGTGGGTCAATTTGGTGATAAACAAGTCAGCTTGTTACACCAATGTGAAATGGCGCTCAATTTTTGACCAATTGGTAAGTGAAAGCATGCAGTGCTTCACATTATTTTTTTAGGGAGTAATCCATGGAACTGGAAGCCTTTTTCCAGCAGGTAAAAAAACTGCCAGTGATGCCGCAAATTATGCAGGAATTGCTGACCAGCATTAACGATGAGAATGTCGATTTACATCAGTTGGGTAAAAAGCTCGCTACTGATCAATCTTTGGGTGCCAACGTACTTAAAATGGCCAACTCGGCGGCGTTTCGCGGCATTAAACAAATTGACTCTATTGAAGCTGCGGCTATTCGTTTAGGTCTAAAGCGGGTTCGTTCATTGGTGGTTGCTGCGGGTTTAAATGGCATGATGCCAAGCAAAAACTTCGACCAACAGCAGTTCTGGAGCCAAGCCATGTATGTGGCGTTGCTAGCGCAGGCTTTAGCAAAAAGCACCGACATTGAACCGGAAATGGCGTTTACCTGCGGCATGTTACACAACTTTGGTGAATTACTAATAGCCAGTGCAACACCTGAAGAAGCGGGCTTAATTGAGTTGAGCTTAGAAACTGGGGAAACGCGGGTGTCGGCACAACGCCAAACCCTAGGTTTAGATTATGCGCAAATTGGTGGAGAGCTAGCGCGCCGTTGGAACTTTTCTCCAGTAATCACCGATGCCATTGAGCAGCAGCTTAATCCAATGGATTTTGAAGAAGTGTCTAAGCCAGCGGTACTAATCCGCTTGGCCATTTTTGCTCACCATGCGCTTAACGCCGGTTTAAGTAGTGAAACGGTGGCCAACAACTTACCTGCTCCTTTGTGTGAAGTGGTGGGGGTTGATAAACAGAAGGTGACCGAATTTATTGCCGACGCAGTAGAGCAAGGCGAGCAAATGGTTGCGACCAGCGTAGCTTAAACATAAGTCTGTTTAGACTAAAAAGGGATTAGCCAAGCTAATCCCTTTTTTGTTTGAGCTATGTTATTTGGTTTAGTTAGTGGGAGATTCAAACCCTCGTAGCCACCACTGCTTGGCTTGTTTTAGTGCTCGTTGGGCGTCTTCTAACAACAGGTAGTTAACTGGCACAATCAACAAAGTGATCATGGTGGCGAAGATAATGCCAAAGCCTAACGATACCGCCATGGGGATCAAAAATTGCGCTTGGGTACTTTTCTCGAAAATTAGCGGCATTAAGCCTGCAAAAGTGGTGAGCGAGGTGAGAATTACTGCTCTAAAACGGGCCACGCCGGCATTGGCTACAGCGCTCATTAAGTCCACCCCTTTTTTACGTTGGCGATTAATGTAGTCCACCAATACTAGGCTGTCGTTTACCACCACACCAGTCAGCGCCAGCATGCCCATCATGCTCATAATGGTTAATGGCATGCCCATAATCATGTGACCTAATACTGCACCCACTGCGCCATAGGGAATGATCGACATAACTACTAAGGGTTGCCAATAGGAGCCAAATGGAATCGCCAACAAGCCATAGATTACAAACAGTACAAACAACAAGCCAAAGCCTAAACTGCTAAAGGATTCTCGTTGTTCTTTGGCTTCGCCTTCTAGACTAGCATTTACCTGTGGGTAGGCCACCAAAGTTTGGCTGAGCCATTGCTGCAGTTCAGTTTTAATCACCTCAATATTGGCTTGCTCTTTGTTCACGTCGGCCCGGATATTTTGGGTGCGTAAGCGGTCTATGCGAGTAATCGTGGCTGGGCTTTGTGAAGGGGTAACGCTGGCCACTTCACTAAAAGGTAACTCGGCCCCATCGGGGGTACGAATAAGCATGTTATTGAGGTTGTACTGTGAGCGACGTTCACTGGCGGGATAGCGAACGTATACTTTTACATCTTCACGGCCACGTTGAATGCGCTGCACTTGATAACCAAAAAATGCACTTCTTACCTGTTGGGCTAAATCATTTAAGCTCAACCCTAGCGCTTGGGCTTGTGGTTTAATGTTTAGTTGTAGCTCTAGTTTGCCGTCGGCCAGGCTGTCTTCAACATCAAATACCGCGGGGTATTCTTGTAGTTTTTGCTTGGTAAGGTCGGCAACCTGCGCCATCGCCGCAAAATCGTTACTGCTGAATTGCACATCTAAGGGTGAGCCACCGCGGCCTATTTCGGCCCTAAAGGTTAGGCTTTCTGCGCCAGGCAGGCTACCGATGAGTTGTCGCCATTCTCTGACTAAATCGCCACTGCTAATTGGGTTAGTGCGTGACTCGGGCGGCTCTATTTCAAATACCACTCGGCCTTTATTACTTTGGCCACTACCCGAGCCACCGCTAGAACCACTGGTGGCCAAAATATTCAGAATAACGCTATCGCCAGTTTCTTGGTCACGGTATTTTTCTTGTAATTCTAGGGCGGCACCGAGCATGCGATTAATGTAATCATCGGTAGTATTAAAGGCGGTGCCCGCCGGCATTACTAAGGTGGCACGGGCGGTTTCACTAGGAACTCTAGGGAAGAAAATAAAACGTACCCAGCCAGCTGTCGCTAAAGACAACACCACTACAAAGATACTAATGGCGATGGCCGCACTTAGTAGCCGTCGAGATAGAGCAGCTTTTAGCAGCGGCTTATAAAACTTTAAAATAGCCGCTTCAAAGCCATTAGCAAAACGGTTTTGCCAATAGCTAAAACGCCCCGGATTATTACTTGCCGGTTTGATGTGTTTTAAGTGGGCGGGCAAAATTAATTTTGATTCCACCAAAGAAAACAGCAGTACCGGAATAACAATCAGTGGAATTTGCGCAAATATTTTGCCGCGAACGCCTTCAATCATCATTAATGGCATAAAAGCAGCAATGGTGGTGAGTACGCCAAAAGTAACCGGCACAGCAACTTCTTGCGTGCCTTTAATCGCCGCATGCAAGGGCTCCTCACCCGCTTTTAGATGGGTATATATATTCTCACCGGTGACAATGGCATCGTCTACTAAGATCCCCAGCACCATGATAAAGGCAAACAGCGAGATAATGTTGATGGTGACATCCATGGTTGGCATCAGCAACAGGCCTCCCATAAAGCTAATGGGAATACCTATACATACCCAAACCGCAATCGCGGGCCGTAGGAAGATTGCCAGTAACAACGCCACCAATAAACAGCCTTGAATGGCACTGTTTTTTAGGGTGTTTAAACGAGCTTTTACGATTTTGGCACTGTCTCGCCAATAGTTTAGCGAAATGCCCTGCGGCAAATAAGACTGCTTATCGCTGATGTATTGCTTCACCGCATCGGAGATGGCAATGGCACTTTGATCGCCAACTCGGTACACCTCAATCATTACTGCAGGTTGGTTATTGAAGCGGTTCTCGATGGGAGTTTCTTCAAAGCCATCTACCACTGTAGCAATGTCTGATAAGCGAATGCGGGTGCCATCGGCGCGACTAATAATTAGTAGATTGGCAAACTCATCACCTACATAAGCTTGGCCTTTGGTGCGCAGTAATATCTCACCGCCCTGAGTTTTCACCGAACCTGCAGATAAATCTAGCGAAGCTTGGCTAATGGTTTGAGCAACTTTACTAAGCTCTAGGCCATATTCGCGCAGCTTTTGCTCGGAGACTTCGATAGAGATCTCGTAGGGGGCTACAGAATCCAGCTCGACCTGAGTGAGCTCGGGTAGCTGCAATAGTTCATCACGAATCGATTCCGCTACTAAGCGCAATTCGCTATGGGCTAAGTCGCCGGAGACGGCAACGGTAATGGTTTCTCGCTTACGCTGGGTAAGGCTTACTACTGGGCGCTCTGCATCGCTAGGGAAGGTATTAATCGCATCGATACGTGACTTAATATCGCTCATTACATCGCGAGTATCGTAGCGAGAGTTAATCTCGGCGCTCACCCGAGCAGCGCCTTCTTGCGAGACTGAAGATATTTGGTCGATACCTTCAATGTCGCTAATCGCTTCTTCTATGCGAATGGCTAGGCTTTCTTCGCTCTCCTCTGGGCTAGAACCTGGTAAAGCGATGCTCACATTTACCATGTCTAGTTCGAACTCGGGAAATACTTCCAGTGGCAAGCGAAATTTTGCCGAATATAAACCTAAGCCGACGATTAGCACCATTAGCAAGTTAGCGGCAACATGATTGCGAGTGAACCAAGCAATTAAGCCATGCATAATAGTTCTCTCCCTAAGGGGATTGGTTGGGTAATTTGCTGCATGATTTAAGCTCCTATGGGCTTAGCGGGGGTACCACTAATTACCCTGCCAAGGGGCGTAGTTACTAACATTTGGCCGGCTTCAATGCCGCCGTTCACAATATAACTTTGCTGATCTTGCCACAGAATATTGACTGATTTTCTTTGTAGTAATCCATCTTCCAATACAATCACTTGTTGCCCCGAATAGAGAGCGCTGCGAGGGATAATAAATACTTGCTCCAAGGTTTTTCCTTGAATTTGCGCGCTGACAAACTGGCCAATTTTAAGCGCCGGTTTGTTTTCGTTGGCGGGGCCGTAAGGGTCATCAATTTTTGCCACTACAAAGAGTTGCCTGCTGGCGCTATCTAGGGCTGCTTCACTGCGTTCTACCTTAGCTTGCCAATGGTATTCTTTAGCGCCAAAGTTAGTGCTTAAATCTACTAGAGGTTTACTGGCTGGGCTTTGACTGCGACGATAGTTTTCAGGAATATTTAATACGCTTTGTTCGTTCAAACTTAAGGGTAAACGCACTTCCAAATAATCGACAGCGTAGCTGCTCGCTAGGTTTTTCCCACTGCTAACGTATTCACCCAACTCGACATTTTTTTCCAAAATTCTTCCGGCGTAACTGGCGCGGATCACGGTGCGTTCTAAATCTAATTTAGCGCGAGTTAACTTGGCTTTGGCCGAGGCCATGGCGGCTTCTTGGGCGGCCAGTTGGGGTTTGCGTAAGACTAAATCGTTGGCCGGTTTGCCTTTGCCTAAGCGTTTCCAGTCACGCAGGGCTTGTTCTACTTTGGCTTGTTCTTCGGCTAATTGCAGTTGGGTAGTTTGTAACTCGGCTTCGGCGATAGTGATGGCATTTTGGTAATCTCTGGCATCAATTTTAAGTAGCACTTCGCCTTTTTCAAAAAAAGCGCCCTCACGAAAATTATCCGATACATAGGTAATACTGCCAGCTACTTGGGCGACTAGGTTACTTTCGGTATGCGGGCGAATGGTTCCAAAGGAACTAACACTGGCCTGATAACTTTGCAAACTGAGCGGACTCACTTCCACCGCGAGTTTAGCGAGTTCTGCTTGCGGTTTACGTTGAGCCTGTGGTTTGTTTGCCTTGATGTATTGGCTAATGAGTAGGCCAATAATAATCACCAACAGAGGCAGGCTAAGTCGTATCAGTTTGGCCATAATTGGCATCACTCCAGTTTAAATAATGGCTCGGAGGCAAAGGCCTCGCGAGTGGTTTGTGCTTGTTCGAGATGCCCACCTAGGGCGAGGTAAAGCTCGATACGATTTTGTAGCTGCAAGTTAAGCGCAGTAATAGCGCTGCTTTGGGCATCAAAGGCGCGGCGCTGCGACTCCAATACCGTGACGTATTCATTTAAGCCGGCTAAGTAATTTTCAAAGGCTAAAGACTCAGCTTGTTTAGAATCTTCGGCCGCGGTGGCGAGTAGCTGAGCATTTTGGTATAGGCTAGGCTCGAGGGTGAGGCTTTCTTCCACTTCGCCAAAACTTGCCAATACTTGCTCTAAATATGCCGAGTTTAAACCTTGAGCAACCGCATATTGTTGAAGCTGCTGATTCTCGCGACGAGCGGCATCAAAAATTGGCGCGGTGACTCCGGCAAACAAAGACCACACCAATGATTCGCCATTAAGTAATTGGTTGAGTTGGCTGCTTTGTGCGCCGCCACTGGCAGTGAGGGTAAGGCTAGGGAAGCGGTCACGATAAGCGGCATACACCCTTAAGTCGGCAGCGGCTAGCCGATATTGAGCTGCCTTAATGTCGTGGCGTCGAATTAATAACTCTGAGGGCAAGCCTGCTGGTATAGCATCTAATGGCACGTTAAGTTGCCCAGCTACTTTGATGTCACCACCGGGGTAGCGACCCAGCAGTAGCTCTAGCTCGCGCTGTGCTTGAGTGAGTTGATTGTTTCGAGAGTTTAGCTGGGCCTGAGAAGCACTTAAGTCAGCACGCGCTAAGTAAACATCTAAGGCACTGTTTAAACCGCTTTGATAGCTTTCTTCAATAATTTGCAGGTTGGCTTTGAGGTTGTTGTAACGCTCTTCAATGAGCTGTTGCTGCTGCTGAGCCTCTATCACGTTATACCATTGTTGCGCTGTGTTTGCGGCTAAGCGAATTTGCGCTTGTTGCCATTGTTCAAAGCTTACTTTGGCATCTAACACTGCGGCTTGTTGCAAGGCATCAAGTTTTCCTAGCCAATCAATTTCCCAGCTAATATCTAGGCCTGCGCTCAGTTGAGTGGCGGTGCTACTATCGCTGCCACTGCGTTGGCCGGTTAAGAAGGCTTCAACATTTGGCCAGCTTTGTGAATCTTGGATTTTTACTTGGTAAAGCTGTTGGTCAAGGGCGAAGCCTTGTTGTTGTAACGCGGGATTATTGCTTAGCGCTTCAGTGATCAAGGTTTGGAGGTCACTAGGTAAGGCTTGCTCAAATCGCTGTTGATTGAATTGACCTTGCTGATATTCGCTGGTCCAGCTGGTGGTTGTGGCCACAGTATGCGGTTCATGAGCAGGCGTATCGTTCATACTGCAAGCGCTTAAACTTACAATAAGTAGAGTTATCCAAGCCCAACTAGCCACGTGCATTCCATGTCCTATGATTCAATCCTTACTATTAGTGTTATTTAACGTTTCTTGGATTGCATTGTCGAGTCTTCTAGCAAAGCTTTTACCTTTATTTACAGTTGCTTTGGCTAAACCTGGTGTTTAGCTTGACCCAAGCGATAAAGCTGCAAAATCCAAGAGAAGACCAGTTTTGCATCCAGTGGACGTACCAAACTTGTCTTAGCTAAAACGAATTGAGTAGGCGATAAGATCATTTGCCGTTTATCAATAAGCGCTTCTGCGTAGGCAAGCGGAAACTCGGGATGTCCTTGAATAGCAAAGGTATGTTGGCCAATTTGGAACATAAAGTTAGGGCAAAAGTCGCTACTGGCTAGCAACTGGGCTTGTGCTGGAAGAGCGCTTACTTGGTCTTGGTGGCTCACCAAGATGGATAAGCTTTCTTGCTCAGTCGGCTCTGCCCAAGTGGGCGCTTGAATAAGGGCGTTTTTAGCCACGCCTAAACCCCAACCCGCACTTGATTTTTCAACCTTGCCCTCTAGTGCACGAGCAATGATTTGATGACCAAAACAAATTCCTGCCAAGGGGCGCTGCAATTGTTCACACTGCTGTACCCAAGCCACTAATTGTAAAATCCACGGCTGTTGATCGTAGGCATTATGTCGGCTGCCGGTAATTAAAAAGCCATCAAATTGATTGAGCTTAGGTAGCTCACTGTTAAGTACATTGAACACTTCAAACTGTAGTTGTGAATCTTGTTCGCTCAGATGCTTGATGAACATATCGGGATATTCACCATGAATTTCAGCAAGTTGCTTATCAACTCGGTCACAATTTAGAATCGCAATTTGCATAGTAAAAACCTAAAGAATAGCTATATATTGACCATAAGCTGTTAAATAAACTGTATCAAGTATGGAATAAAATTTAATATTTGTGTAGTTTTGTTCATTATTGGGTAACAGTTGATGGATTCATCCGGAGGGAACATGGCGCAGCAGGATCTAGCTTATTGGCAACAACAAGCGCGGGAATTGGAATTTCCCACTAAGGCATTTATTAACGGAGCGTTTGTGGATGCGCAATCAGGAATAACCTTTAGCAGCATTAACCCTGCGACCGGACAAGTACTAGCCGAGGTGGCTGAGTGTGATGCTGCCGATGTTGAATTGGCGGTGAGCGCAGCACGAACAGCCTATCAAAGTGGAGTGTGGTCAAACCTTCCGCCGGCCGAGCGAAAGCAAAAGCTACAATCCTTTGCTCAACTCATTGAGCAGCATCAAACTCAACTCGCTTTGTTAGAAAGCCTAGACATGGGTAAACCTATTGGAGACGCTCTGTCCTACGATGCACCTGCCGCCGCGCGCTGTGTTGCTTGGAATGGTGAAGCGATAGATAAGGTTTATGATGAAGTCGCGCCAGTTACCAGCGAAGCTCTCGCATTAGTCACACGAGAGGCGCTGGGTGTAGTGGCAGCCATTGTGCCGTGGAACTTTCCCTTAGTGATGGCCTCGTGGAAGATTGGACCTGCCTTGGCCACTGGTAACTCGGTTATCTTAAAACCTTCGGAAAAATCCCCCTTAAGTGCACTGTATTTGGCGCAACTGGCGAAACAGGCGGGTATTCCAGACGGGGTGTTTAATGTGCTGCCAGGGTATGGGCACACCGCTGGGCAAGCGTTGGCGCTGCACATGGATGTAGATTGCATTACCTTTACTGGCTCTACTGCTGTGGGTAAAAAATTGGTGGAGTTCTCTGGGCAATCAAACTTAAAGCGTGCCTTTATGGAATGTGGCGGTAAGAGCCCGAATCTGGTGTGTGCTGATGTTGCCGATTTAGATAAAGCCGCAGCCACTGCGGTTGCTGCGATTTTTTATAATCAAGGTGAAGTGTGTACTGCTGGGTCTCGGCTTATCGTGCATCGTAGCGTGCATAAAGCTTTAGTAGATAAAATGCTAGCTCTTGTTGATAACTGGCAACCGGGCAACCCACTGGACCCCAACACCAGCATGGGGGCAATGGTTGATGAAGTACAAATGCAGCGAGTATTGGCATTTATAGATCAAGCAAAAGCGCAGGGTGCCAAGCTGTTATGTGGTGGTGAGCAAGCTCTACCGGAAAGTGGTGGCTACTTCATCAAGCCAACTATTTTTGATGATGTAGATGCCAAGCTGGATATTGTGAAACAAGAAATATTTGGTCCGGTGTTAGTGATACAAGTGTTTGACGAGCTTGAGCAGGGCATTGCCTTAGCCAACGACACCGAATATGGCTTAGCCGCCGGGTTGTGGACCAGTGACATTAATACTGCGGTGCGCACTTCACGTGCCTTGCGCGCGGGTACGGTATTTGTGAACAATTGGGATGGCGGTGATATGACCATGCCCTTTGGTGGTTTTAAGCAGTCTGGCAATGGGCGCGACAAATCCTTGCATGCGCTAGAAAAATACACCGAGCTTAAGTCTACTTGGATTGATTTGACTTAGCGTTAATGGGATCGGGCTGCTCGATAAAGTGTTCTAAAATGAACTGTTGATCGAGTGGGTTCAAGTCAAAACGAAACGCTACATCGTTTAAGGAGCGAGCATCATGACAATGGTGCTCGCCGATATACTTAACCGCTCTAATCAGGTCGGTGCCCTTGGGCAATAAACAACAATCACTCATAGCATCCTCCTATACATTCTAATGAGGTGGCTAAGCCAAGATGTCACTGGCAATAAAATGTTGCCAGTTATCTTAGCTTGTCACTACAAGTATAGCTGTATTGGCCAGAGAGATAGTTAGGGGCGGTTTTTATCAGCCCAAAGGTGTAATAATTCCACTGCAATGGTCGCTGCGGTCAATGCTGTCACTTCGCTATTATCATAAGCGGGCGCTACTTCTACTACGTCCATGCCGACAAGGTTTAAACCCTTTAAGCCACGCAAGATTTGCAGAATTCGATTGCTGCTTAAGCCGCCAGCAACTGGCGTGCCGGTGCCTGGCGCGTAGGCGGGATCTAAACAATCGATGTCGAAGCTAAGATAGACTGGCAAACCTGCCACTTGCTTACGGATGTTAGCTACAACTTGCTCAATGCTTAAGTTATTAGCTTGGTCAGCATCGATGACAGTGAATGGGTGGCCAACTCGCTCATACTCGGTGCGAATACCTACCTGTACTGAGTGAGCGGGGTCGATCAAGCCCTCTTTGGGCGCATGGTAAAACATGGTGCCATGGTCGTAGCGGCTACCTTCGCTGTAGGTATCGGTGTGGGCATCAAAGTGAATCAAGGCTAACTTTCCATGATAGTGTGCGTGAGCGCGCAACAGAGGCAGCGTAACAAAGTGATCGCCACCAAAGCTCAGCATGGTTTTCCCTGCTTGCAGCAGCTGCTTGGCGTAGACTTCGAGCCTTTCTACAAACTGTGCCTGCTCACCACAATCAAAAACTAAGTCACCGGCATCAACCAAACTCACTCGCTCAAGCAAACTAAAATCCCAAGGCCAGCGCTTTTCTTCCCAAGCTAGGTTGACCGATGCGCGGCGAATGGCATCTGGACCCAATCGTGCACCGGAGCGCCCGGTTGTGGCTAAGTCAAAAGGCAGACCGGTGATTACTACGTCGGCATCACTTTGTTCGGGACGATGATCTAAGCGCTGCCGTAGAAAGGTATTTGCGTTGGAGTACAGCGAGTAATCGGGATGATCGGCAAGCGTGCTCATTATTTATTCCTTGCTATAAAATAGTTAACAATTCATTGTGAATTGCTTCTCTAATTACTACAAGTGTTTTGTATAAAATGACATCGCTAGCTTATTAGTAGAAAATAGCGGGCTAATTGAGCAAGCAAACACTAGACACTAAAGAGCACTCTTCCTACACTGAATGAAGCTCTCACTACTTTTAGTTACACGGACGTTTATATGCCTAGGCCATTATTTTCATTCACCTTTTTACTCATACCCCTTGCTTTGGGGGGGATGGCAGTGAATGCATTGAGTCAGCATGCTGTTGCCGCAGATGATGAACTGTTTGCCGACACTGCGGTAAATGTGCAACAAGTAAAAGCTTTTGTGCCGGTATTAAGTGAGGATTATGCAGTTGAACGGCAGTTCGTTGGGCAAGTTATAGCTAAACAACGTGCAGACATTGGCTTTGAACTAGCAGGTAAAATATCCAAAATATTCGTAGATGAAGGCGAACGTGTTGTGCAAGGTGATGTGTTGATGCAGCTAGACACCGAACTGCTAGAAATTGAATACATAGACTTACAAGCGCAACTACAACAATTAGCAGCCGATGCTGCTCTAGTTCAAGCTAACTTAAAACGGGTTAAGTCCCTTAAGAGCGACGGTTATGCATCAGCGCAAAGTGTCGATGAGTTGGTTGCTCAGCAAAAATCCTTAAAAGCCAATAAAGCGCGTATCGACGCCTCAATTAAAGCTAATCGCACCCGCATTGAAAAATCCACATTACTGGCTCCCTATAACGGCATTATCGATAAACGAACGGTGTCGGAAGGTGCGGTAGTTGGTGCTTCTCAGCCAGTGCTGACGGTATTACAGCAAGGCGCCAACGAGGTAAAAGTAGGTGTGCCGGTGCGCTTGCTCGAGCAGGTTGATATGGTCACTCCTAAATCGGTAACAGTGGCTAAGCGTCATTATTCGGTAGATTTAGTGGCAGCGGGTGGTCAGGTTGACCCGGTTACTCGCACCGTACAACTGCGGTTTGCTTTGCCTGATAACGATAGTTTGGTGAGTGGGCAATTGGCCTATCTAAATGTAGTGGAAACCGTTAAAGAGCCGGGTTATTGGGTGCCCGTGAGCGCGATTACCGATGGTGTGCGAGGCTTGTGGAATGTATATGCCATTGTGGCGCAAAGTGACGGCAGCTTTAAGTTAGAGCGCCGTGATGTAAGTGTGCGATATGCCACCGAAGAGCAAGCTTTTGTGAGAGGCGCGCTGCAGGCTGGCGAAGCCATCGTTGCCACAGGCATGCACCGTTACGTGCCCGGACAAACTGTTAACCCAAGCAAGGCGCTTAGCCAATGATTGCAGCTATTTATAATAATGGGCGTTTAATTTCCTTACTTATAGCGCTTATTTTGGTGGCTGGCATGGGGGCTGTTAGCACCTTGCCGCGCAGCGAAGACCCTAAAATTACCAGCCGTTTTGCCAGTATTGTGACTCAATATCCCGGTGCGTCTGCAGAACGGGTTGAAGCCTTGGTGACCGAATTAATCGAAAACAAAATTCGCAAATTGCCAGAAATTAAACGGGTTCAATCCTCTTCTCGTCCTGGCTTTTCGGTGCTGCAAGTTGAGTTAAAAGATGAAGTTATCGATGTTGTTCCCGTATGGGCAAGGGTGCGCGACTTGGTGGGAGAACTCCCCCCCTTGTTGCCCTTGGGAAGTTCTGAGCCGGTAGTCGATGATGACCGAGGTTATGCGTTTACCACCTTGGTTGCACTGCGTTGGACAGGGCCCGGAGATACCGACTTAGCCATTCTTGGCCGTTATGCTAAAGAGCTACAAAACCGTTTGCGCAATGTGGCAGGTACCGACTTTGTCGACCTACAAGGGCAGGGTGAAGAAGAAATACTGGTAGAAATTGAACCCTACCAAGCGGGCGCCATGCAGCTAACCACTGACCAAGTGTCGCAAATTATCGCCGGAGCGGATGCTAAGGTATCGGCGGGCGAACTGACTAACGACAATACACGGATGCAACTAGAGCTGGAGGGTGAACTTAACTCGCTAGAGCGGATTAAGAATATCCCAGTAAGCAGCGCCGAAAATGGTTATGTATTCCGCTTAGGAGATTTGGCCAAGGTAACACGCCAGCTTAAATCTCCACCCGAGCAAATTGCTGTGGTTGAGCGCGATTATGCGGTGGTAGTGGGCATAAGAATGCTCTCTGAATATCGGGTTGATTTGTGGAGCGCCCGAGTGAACCAAGCACTGGATGACTACCGCACCATTTTGCCTAGTAATGTCAGTGCCGACATCATCTTTGAGCAAGATGGTTACACCGCCAAGCGCTTAGGAGAGCTGGTGGTTAACGTGCTTATTGGTTTTGCCATTATTGTGGTGGTATTGCTGCTTACCTTAGGTTGGCGCTCGGCGCTGATTGTTGGTTTGTCACTACCCTTGACGGTAATGTTCACCTTAGCCTGTATGAAGTTTTATGGCTTGCCTATCCATCAAATGTCGGTAACCGGCTTGGTGGTGGCCTTGGGTATTATGGTGGATAACGCCATTGTAATGGCCGACACCATTGCCCAAAAGCGCCAGCAGGGCAAGAGCGGTTTACAGGCGGTAAAAGAGTCTTTAGCTCATTTGTGGCTGCCATTGCTGGGCTCTACATTAACAACCATACTTGCGTTTTTACCGATTGTATTAATGCCAGGGCCAGCGGGTGAGTTTGTTGGTGGTATTGCACTTAGCGTGATTTTCTCGCTGATTGGTTCTTACTTTATTTCTCACACCTTAGTAGCTATTTTTTCGGGGCACTTTTTGCCTTCACAACAAACCGCCGATCATTGGTACGAAAAAGGCGTGCAAGTTGCTTGGTTAAGCGGTGCCTTTAAAGCCTGTTTACGTACTAGTCTACGCTATCCTAAACTGGCGATTATTGTGGTATCTAGCCTGCCAATTTTGGGTTTCTACAGCGCCGGTAGTTTAACCGAGCAATTCTTTCCGCCGTCTGATCGTGACATGTTCCAGATTGAAGTGTACATGGCACCACAATCGAGTATCTACGCCACCGAACGTTTGACCGAAAAGTTAACCGAGCATTTATATGCCAAAGAGGGCATCAGCTCGGTGAGTTGGTTTGTAGGCAATAATGCCCCCTCGTTTTACTACAACTTGATGCTGCGCCAGCAGGGTGCCAAAAACTACGCCCAAGCAATGATTAAGACTGACGACTTTAGAGCTGCTAATGATTTGATTCCTAAGCTACAAGTCGAGTTTGATTTGCTCTATCCCGAAGCGCAAATTTTAGTCAGGAAACTAGAGCAGGGGCCTCCGTTTAATGCCCCGATTGAGTTACGGGTTTACGGGCCAAACCTAGATAAACTTAAAGAACTGGGAGATCAATACCGCCGCATTCTTTCCGAGATCCCACACGTTACTCATACGCGCGCTACTTTGTTGGCGGGTACACCCAAGGTGTGGTTAAAAGTTAATGAAGAAGCATCTCGCTTAAGCGGCATTGTATTAACTGATATTGCTGGTCAGTTACAGGCAAACCTGCAAGGCCGTATTAACGGTAGTGTGCTCGAGGCGAGTGAGTCTTTGCCGGTAAGGATCCGTTTGGCCGATGAACAACGTAAACACGTTGAGAACTTAGGTGATATAACCCTTACCAGCCAAATAGCCGGGAATATACCGCTAGCGTCTATCGCTGAACTAGATATTCGCCCCAGTCGCGGTGAAATTCCACGCCGGAACGGTAAACGAGTAAATACCGTAGAAGGCTATTTGCAAACCGATATTCTGCCAGAACAGGTTTTGGAAGTATTTCGGGAGCGTTTAGAGCAAGCCGATATTCCACTTCCCGCTGGATACAGCTTGGAGTTTGGTGGTGAAGGCGCCGAGCGTAATGAGGCGGTGGGCAATTTATTGGCCAGTGTCGGCATTATAGCGGTGCTACTGATTACTGTAGTGGTGCTGTCGTTTAACTCCTTCCGTTTAAGCTTCTTGATTATGATTACTGCTATTCAAGCGGCAGGTTTGGGTTTGTTAAGTGTATTTATATTTGATTACCCCTTCGGTTTTACCGTTATTATTGGGCTACTAGGTTTGGTGGGCTTAGCGATTAACGCGGCCATTGTGATTGTTGCGGAGCTTAAATCCGATGCTAAGGCTTGCGATGGTGATCATGAATCGATATGTTTTGGGGTGCTTAGTTGTACCCGGCATATTACTTCTACCACCATCACCACTGTGGGTGGCTTCTTACCGCTAATTTTAGAAGGTGGCGGTTTTTGGCCGCCGTTTGCGGTGGCGATTGCTGGTGGTACGGTGCTTACCACTATGCTGTCATTCTTCTTTGTGCCAGTGGTCTTTTCGATAATTGCCAAAGGCAAACGCAAAATCCCATCGGCAGGTGAGCCAACAGTGGCGCATTAGTAAAACCTCAATGAATAAAAAAGCCGCTAAAGCGGCTTTTTTTATTTAGTATTTTAGTCTCAACATAGCTTAGAAAGTAGGTGGCGTCGCGGCGCTGATGAGCTCACACTCTTCCTTACTTTTATTGCGAAAGCGATGTGGCTTACGGGTTTCAAAGTAATAAGAATCACCAGCTTTTAGCACTTTAGATTTGCTGCCTACGGTAATTTCTATTTCTCCGCGGATTACAATGCCACCTTCTTCACCTTCGTGTTGAATAAACTCGGTGCCAGTATCGGCGCCTGGTGGGTAAATCTCGCGTAAAATCGCCAGCTGTCGGCCATTGTGTTTACTACCAACCAATAACATTTTGACCTTGCCGTCACCTAGGTCGGTAAGTTCTTCGGCGCTATAGAAAATCTTGTCGTCACTTTCCATTTCAAGGGTGAAAAACTCGCCCATTGAAATAGGAATCGCATCAAGTATTTTTTTTAAAGAGCCTACCGAAGGGTTAACTTGGTTTTGCTCAATTTGCGAGATCATGCTGTTAGTGACCCCGCTTAATTTGGCCAGTTCACGTTGCGAAATGCCGCGCATTAGGCGAATACTTTTAAGGCGTTTTCCAACATCCATTAAGTTTTATTCCTCAAAATTCAACGCCTATTTAGCATTGCTAATCTTTAATTCTAGCAAGCGGCGTTTTTCTGCTTTGGCCATTAACCACCAAGCAATAAAAGTAGCGACAGATACTACACCAATAATCAGGGTAGCTAGGGCATTAATTTTGGGACTTACCCCTAACCTTACGCTAGAAAACACCACCATCGGCAAGGTTGTGGCACTTGGGCCCGATACAAAGCTGGCAATTACTAGGTCATCTAAAGATAAAGTGAAGGCCAATAACCAGCCGGCCACTAAGGCAGGAAGAATTGTCGGCAGGGTGATAACAAAAAATACTTTAAAAGGCGTCGCCCCCAAATCCATGGCGGCTTCTTCGATGCTTTTATCTAGCTCGCGCAAGCGCGAACTCACTACCACCGATACATAGGCAGTACAGAAGGTGACGTGGGCAATCCAAATGGTTAGCATGCCGCGTTGGCTAAATAGATCAAATACTTGGCCTAAAGAAATAAACAGCAATAACAGGCTTAAACCGGTGATCACTTCTGGCATCACCAGTGGCGCGGTAATCATAAAGGCAAAGCTGGTTTCACCTCTAAATTTGCTGTAGCGGGTCATCACAAAGGCAGCAAGGGTACCTAATACTACTGCCGCAGAGGCCGATAAAAAGCCAATGAGTAAGCTTAAGCTAATGCCATTCATTAGTAGTGAGTCGTTAAATAGCGCCCCATACCACTTGGTAGAAAAACCACTCCACACCGTCACTAAACGGTTAGCGTTAAACGAGTAAGCGATAAGGCTTAAAATCGGCAGGTATAAAAAGGCCAAGCCAAGGCTAAGTATCAGCCACTTCCACTTAGTTTTGTAAACCGGGATAGCATCCATTAGCTGGCCTCCAATTCACGTTTTTGATAACGATAAAAGAACATAATCGGCACCATTAATAGCAATAACATCACCGAGGCTACGGCTGATGCAACAGGCCAGTCACGGTTATTAAAGAACTCTTGCCATAGCACCTTGCCAATAAGAATAGAGTCAGGCCCACCCAGTAATTCAGGGATAACAAATTCACCTACAGCGGGAATAAATACCAACATTGAGCCCGCAATAATGCCAGCTTTGGTTAGCGGCAGTAGCACTTTGAATAATACCGTTAGGGTCGAGGCGCCTAAATCACGTGCCGCTTCTATCAGGGAATAATCAACTCGCATAAGAGCGGTGTATAAGGGCAGGATCATAAACGGCAAATAGGTATACACAATGCCAATATAAACCGCTGTGTCGGTGTGCAGTATTTGTAGTGGTTCGTCGATAACACCTACGTAAAGCAAGATGTTGTTTAAGAAGCCATTGTTTTTAAGAATGCCAATCCATGCATAAACCCGAATTAAAAAGCTGGTCCACGAGGGGAGAATAATCAGCATCAGCAAAATATTTCTGTTAGCAGGGCTTGAATGCACGATAGCCCAGGCCATTGGAAAGCCAATAACAAAACACAAAAAAGTCGAAATTGAGGCAATGCGTACCGACTGCAAGTAGGAGCTAATGTAGAGATCGTCTTCGATTAAGTAGCCATAGTTGCCTAAGTTGAGCAGTATTTGCACTTGCTCATCCACCATAGTGATTAACTCACTATAGGGAGGAATGGCAATCATTGCCTCGGCAAAACTGATTTTAAAGACAATAAAGAACGGCATTAAAAAGAATAAAAATAGCCAAAAGTAAGGCACCGCCATAATGGCGCAGCGCCCACTTGGCACCCAGCGATTAAGCCTTTGTTTAAGTTTGTTGCTAAGCATGGTCATATTTTGAGTACCACGCAGCTGTCGGCTTGCCAGCACAAGTACACTTGGTCTTCCCAGGTTGGCATATTGTTGCGGTGGCGGCTGCTATTGGGCATAGCGGCGGTGACCCGTTTACCGCTGGCTAAACGCACATAGTAAATAGACTGATCGCCAAGATAGGCGATGTCTTCTACCTTGCCTTGACATACATTGTTATGGCGCCCCTTAAGGGTTTTGAAAATACTCATTTTTTCGGGGCGAACAGCCACCATGAACGGTACGCCAGGAGCCGATGATACACCGTGATTTAAGCTAATTGGATAACCAAGCTCTGGGCTGTCGATAGTTGCGCTGTCGTTATCATTGTCACGCAACACTCCCTCAAATACGTTTACTGAGCCAATAAACTCGGCACTAAAACGCGAGTTAGGGTATTCGTAAATTTCTTCTGGCTCGCCCACTTGAATAAACTGGCCGCGATTCATAATGGCAATGCGGCTTGCCATGGTCATGGCTTCTTCTTGGTCGTGAGTTACCATTACGCAGGTAACGCCAACCTTTTCTAGAATATCCACTACTTCAAGCTGCATTTGACCACGCAGGTTTTTATCTAGTGCACCCATCGGTTCGTCTAACAGTAACAGTTTTGGACGTTTAGCTAAGCTACGTGCAAGTGCCACGCGTTGGCGTTGCCCACCCGATAATTGATGCGGCTTGCGGCGAGCGTAGTCTTTCATGCGCACTAGCTCGAGCATCTTAGCTACGGTTGCGCCAATTTCATCTTTGGGCAGCTTGTCTTGTTTTAGGCCAAAGGCGATATTTTGTTCCACGGTCATGTGGGGAAATAGCGCATAGGATTGAAACATCATATTTACTGGGCGCTGATGTGGAGGCACACCAATCAGCTCTTGGCCATCGAGAATAATTTTGCCAGCACTGGGCTTTTCGAAGCCAGCTAACAACCTTAGTAAAGTGGATTTACCACAACCCGATGCACCTAATAAGGCAAAAATTTCGCCCTTGTTTATGGTTAGGCTTACGTTGTCTACGGCTATTGCGCCGTCGTAGTCTTTACTTAAATTTTCAATGTGTAACAAAGGTTCCGGGGCTTTTTCGCCATCAACTGGAAGCTTTGAAATGTGTGACACCGCAGCCATTGCGGATCCTCCATAAAGAATCAAAAACGCACTTGCCACCCAAGGGTGGCAAGTGATTACTTAGTTTTGAAGAAACTTAGTCCAAGAGCGTGTCAGAGTTCGAGACGCTTTTGCTGGCATTACCTTGGCTCCATATAATTTAGCCAAGGTTTCGTCACTTGGATAGATACCCGGATGTTCAATAATTTCTGGATCAATAAACTCTTTAGAGGCAGGCGTTGGGTTGGCATACCATACGTAGTTAGAGATCTCCGAAATCACTTTAGGCTGTAGCAAGAAGTTGATGAATTTGTGTGCATTATCTTTATGTGGTGCATCCGCTGGAATGGCCATTAGGTCAAACCAGGCTAAGGCTCCTTCTTGCGGGATAACGTACTCAACCACTACTCCGTTATCGGCTTCGGCTGCGCGATCAGAGGCTTGCAGTACATCACCAGACCAACCAATAGCCACACAAATGTCACCGTTCGCTAAGTCGTTAATGTATTGCGAAGAGTGAAAATAAGTCACATAAGGGCGCACTGATTTGAGCAGTTTGTAAGCCTCGCCAGTGTCTTTGTAGTCGTTCGGATCAACACTGTTTGGATCTTTACCTACGTAATGCAGCGCTGCTGCAAATAACTCGGTAGGAGCATTTAAAAATGCTACTCCACAGCTTTGCAGTTTTTCCATGTTTTCTGGCTTAAATACCAGATCCCAACTATCTACTGGGGCGTCGTCACCTAATACTTCTTTAACTTTGTCTACGTTGTAACCTAAACCTGTGGTCCCCCAAAGGTAAGGCACTGCATATTGATTATCCGGATCTGCAGTTTCATCAAGCATTGACATGATTTTATCATCTAAGTTGGCGTAGTTACTCAACTTTGTTTTATCTAATTTGATAAACGCACCAGCCTGAACTTGGCGGGCTAAAAAGTCTGAAGTTGGCACCACAATGTCAAAACCGGTTGAGCCAGAAAGAATCTTGGCTTCAAGTACTTCGTTTGAATCGAATACATCGTAAACCACTTTAATGCCGGTTTCGGCTTCAAACTGGGCGATGGTATCTTCGGCGATATAGTCAGACCAGTTGTACACATTAAGTACTTTTTCTTCGGCTGCCTGCAGGGTAAATGCGCTGGCAGTTAACAGGGAGGCTAGGGTTAGGGTAAAGCTAGCGTTTTTCATGTTGTTCTCCAAATCCTTGTGGTGATTGCTCGTACTGCTTCGCGGATTAACTCAATGCCTGCAGAGTGTCATCCAAACTTTGTTTTGCCAGTGTAATTAACTGATCGACTTGTTGTTTTGTAATAACCAATGGGGGTGAAATAATCATGGTATCGCCGCAAGCGCGCATGATAAGCCCGTTGTTTATGCATATATCGCGACACACACCGCCAGCGCCTTGCTCTTTGCTAAAGCGTTGCAGGGTGTTTTTATCGGCAACCAGCTCTATGGCTGCCACCATGCCTTTGCTGCGAGCCTCGCCGACTAAGGGATGGCTAGCCAGTTCTTGCCAGCGTTGGGCTAGATAAGGGGCTATGTCATCGCGTACATGGCTAATAATGTTCTCTTGTTGCATGATGCGAATGTTTTCAATGGCTACCGCGCAAGCTGCAGGGTGGCCGGAATAAGTAAAGCCATGAGCAAATTCGGTATCGGCCTCGGTTAGGCCTTGAGCTACTTTGTCCGACACTATCACTGCGCCCATTGGTAAGTAGCCAGAGGTAATGCCTTTCGCTAAACACAGTAAATCTGGCTTAATGTTGTAGGTTTGGCAGGCAAACCATTCGCCAGTGCGGCCAAATCCACAGATCACTTCGTCTACTATCAATAAAATATCGTATTTGTCGCAAATGCGTTGAATCTCAGGCCAATAAGAGTCGGGTGGAATAATTACGCCACCGGCACCTTGGATAGGCTCGGCGATAAATGCCGCTACTTTATCTTCGCCTAGCCCTAGAATTTTTTGCTCTAATTGCTGGGCGCGTTCTAAACCAAACTGTTGCGGATCTTGGCCTTGACCTTCTTCAAACCAATAAGGTTGATCGATGTGGCTAATATTGGGCAATGGCAAGCCACCTTGGGCGTGCATAAAGCCCATGCCTCCAAGGCTTGCTCCTGCCATGGTGCTGCCATGATAGGCATTGTTGCGACTAATTATTTCTAACTTATTGGGCTGGCCTTTGCTGGCCCAATAGTGGCGTACCATGCGCACTACGGTGTCATTACACTCTGAACCCGAGCCGGTAAAAAAGGCATGATTTAAGCCCTCTGGCGTTAGTTCGGCTAGCAGGGTAGATAATTCAACTGCCGGGCTGTGAGTAGTTTGAAAAAACAGGTTGTAGTAAGGCAGTTGCTGCATTTGTTTGGCTGCAGCATCAACTAACTCTTGGCGACCATAACCTAGATTTACACACCACAAGCCGGCCATGGCATCGAGCAACTTATTGCCCTCACTGTCGAATACAAACACACCTTCGCCTCGTTCTATCACTCGAGCTCCCTTGGCATTTAACTCTTTAAAGTTAGTGAAAGGGTGCAAACAGTGGGCGCTGTCTTGTTGTTGTATCGTCAATGTTGCTGTGCTCATTTCGCCTCCTTGTGGCTGAGTTAACTCTGGGTTTATACGTTGAGTAACAAAAACTCACGTTCCCAAGAACTAATGACCTTGAAGTAGGTTTGGTATTCCTTACGTTTTACTGCCACGTAACAATTCACAAAGCGCTCACCAAGGATTTCTTTGAGTTCGTCGCATTGCTCTAACTTAACTAATGCTTCTTCTAAAGTGCCGGGCAGGGTGTAACGGTCTTCGCTTACATCACCTTTTTCCTCTGCAGAAGGTGTTAGCTGTTTTTTCATGCCGATGTAACCGCAGGCTAAGGTAAGTGCCATGGCTAGATAAGGGTTGGCGTCGGCGCCGGCAAAGCGGTTTTCTACGCGGCGATTTTGCTTATCTGATAGCGGTACGCGTAAACCCACGGTGCGGTTGTCGATGCCCCATTGCAAATTAATTGGCGCCGAGTCGCCAAACATTAAGCGTCGATAGCTGTTCACGTTAGGGGCATAAAAGGCAATGCTAGCGGGAGTAAATTGCTGTAAACCGGCGATAAAACTTAAAAACATTTGGCTGTTGCTGCCATCTTCATTAGCAAACAAATTGTTGCCATTATGGTCTTCTAAGCTTTGGTGAATATGCATCGCGCTGCCGGGCTCATCTTCCATTGGCTTAGCCATGAACGTGGCATAGGTATCATGCTGTAAGGCTGCTTCGCGCATGGTGCGTTTGAAAAGGAAAACTTGGTCACAGGCTAAGGTTGGCTCGCCGTGATCAAAGTTAATTTCCATTTGCGCTGCACCAGATTCATGCACCAAGGTATCTACGTCTAGGTTCTGTGCTTCGCAGTAGTCGTACATGTCTTCAAACAGCGGATCAAACTCATTTACCGCATCAATGCTAAAAGACTGACGTGCTGTTTCTGGTCGCCCATTACGTCCAATGGGTGGCTCTAGTGGGTAATCCCAGTCGAGGTTTTTCTTCACTAAGAAAAACTCTAGTTCTGGCGCCACAATTGGCTTCCAGCCTTCTTTTTCGTAGAGCGCGAGTACTTTTTTTAGGACTGAGCGTGGCGCCATGCCAATCAGCTCGCCTTGGCTGTCGTAACAATCGTGAATAAGCTGAGCGGTAGGCTCTTTGGCCCAAGGAACAAAACGCAGGCTGTCGGTATCGGGCTCTAGGTTCATGTCTTTTTCGGTCCAATCGAATAAGTCATCATCGTCGGGCCAGTCGCCAGTGACTGTTTGGTAGAAAATTGATTCAGGCAGGCGCATACCGCCTTCTTTTAGATACTTGCTGGCGGGAATGATTTTGCCGCGAGCATTACCGGTTATATCGGGGATGAGGCACTCAACTTCGGTTATACGATTTTCCTCAAACCACTTCCTGACGTTATCCATAATCACCTGTCATAAATCTGTTAAGTAAATAGGGGCATTTTCTTGTTTAGCTTAATTTTTGCCCCGTATTAATTAGAATTGTCATGATTTTTCGCCAAAGTCAACAGAGTGTTAAATAAAAACTAAATATAGCCCCTTTTTTAGCTTATTGTGCAATTTAATTTGCATTATACTTAACACTGTGTTGTAAATTTATAGGGTTTAAGGGACGCTTTTACCAAGGGACTGTTAATTATGTTGAAACACCAGCCACAGATTCAGCCAATCAGTATGCTTCAACAAGTAGAGGATTTTTTGGCGGCTCATCCACAGTTAGAGAGCATAGATTTAATGCTATCTGATATGAATGGTGTGATCCGCGGTAAACGCATAGAAGCGGCGTCCTTAGCCAAAATTGCCCAAGAGGGGATGTGTTTACCGGCTTCGGTATTTGCGCTGGATATTTGCGGTGACACCGTAGAGCAAACCGGACTGGGCTTTGAACAAGGCGATGGCGATCGTATTTGTCACTTGCTACCACATAGCTTGTCGATGATTCCTTGGAAAAAAAATGCCGCGCAAGCTTTATTAACCATGCATGAAGTTGATGGTTCGCCATTTTTTGCAGACCCTCGACAATTACTTAGTAAAGTATTGCAAGGATTGCATCAGCAAAATTTATTTCCCTGTGTGGCCATTGAGTGGGAGTTTTATTTACTTGATGCTCGCAGTGAAAACCGCCAACCACAAGCGCCGCTGTTGCCAAAATCGCAACAACGTATGCAGCAAACCCAAGTTTATTCCTTAGATGAACTTGATGAATTTGATGAATTTATTCGTGATATTCAGGATTACTGCCATACCCAAAATATTCCCAGCGACAACGTTATTGCAGAATACGCTCCCGGGCAGTTTGAAGTGACATTGCAGCATCAGCACGACCCGCTGCTGGCTTGCGATCAAGCCATTCTATTGAAACGCGCAATTAAAGCAGTAGCCAAACAACATGGCTATTTAGCCACTTTTATGGCCAAACCTTATGCCGAGCATTCTGGCAACGGCTGCCACGTGCACATTAGTATGTTAGACAAGCAGGGCCACAACCGCTTTTCCACTGAACAAAGCTTGCTGGAATTCGCCTTGGCCGGGCTATTAGACACCATGCCCCAGGCCATTGCTTTGTTAGCACCTAATGCCAACTCTTATCGCCGATTCCAACCCGATATGTTTGTGCCATTGCAAGCCGATTGGGGCTGGGACAACCGTACCGTTGCCTTGCGCATACCTTCTGGCAGCACTGAAAATACCCGCATCGAGCACCGCGTAGCAGGTGCCGACTGTAATCCTTATATTGTTATGTCGGCCTTATTAGCCGGGATTACCCATGGCATAGAACAACAGCTTGATTGCCCTAAAGCAGTGAGCGGCGATGCCAGTAAAGTACCAGCCCCTGCTTTGCCGAGCTCTTGGCAGCAGGCCTTAGCCGAATTTGAGCACTCCACCTTGTGGTCGTTACTAGGTGCAGATTTTAGCCATGTATACCATGCCAACAAACTTAATGAGTGGCAGCGCTTTGAGGCGCAAGTGACACCTTTAGAACAGCAGTGGTATCAGCAAATGGTGTAGTGCGAATAGCAGATTTGTTTTTATGTTTAAGGTGAGAAAATGAAAGCGCAACATGCAAATTCATATTATGCAGCAAGTGCCAACCTACAGTTGGACTATCCGCAACTGCAAGGCGAGCATCAAGCTGATGTATGTGTAGTAGGGGCAGGTATAACCGGCGCTAGCACCGCACTAGAGTTAGCTAGCCAAGGTTATAAGGTTATTTTGCTAGAAGGCAGCCGAGTAGGCTGGGGAGCCTCGGGACGAAGTGGCGGGCAAGCTATTTTTGGCTGGGCCAGTGAGCAGTCCACCCTAGAGAAATTGGTGGGTAAAGATGATGCCAAAAAACTCTGGGACCTCTCGGTTGAATCGCTAGCTGTTACTAAAGACAACATTCGCAAACACCAAATCGATTGTGATTGGCAAGATGGCCAAATTCACGTTGCGATTAAAGATCGCCATGTTCGCGAGCTAAAAGAATGGCAGCAACAACTCAGTGAAGATTACGGCTATGAGCATTTAGAATTCTGGTCGCAAGACAAGCTCGAAAGCCAGTTAACAAGCCCACGTTATTTAGGTGGGATGTTTGATTCAAACAGCGGTCACTTACATCCGCTGAATTACACCTTAGGCTTGGTAAAGGCTGCTGAAAATGCTGGCGCTAGCATTTATGAAGACAGCAAGGTCATCAAAATTGAACACGGCGCTAAGGTTAAGCTTCATACTGCGCAAGCCAGCGTTAGTTGCCAACACGTGGTGTTGGCCTGTAATGCTTATATGGAAGGGTTAAACAGTAAGTTAGAAAGCAAGGTAATGCCGGTAGGTACTTATATTTGTGCCACGAAACCCTTAGGTGAAGAGCGTGCACGCGAACTGATTGCCAACAACATGGCGGTATGCGACATCAACTTTGTACTGGACTATTACCGCTGCTCTGGCGATCACCGCATGTTGTTTGGTGGCCGAGTGAGTTATTCGGGAATTGAACCACGTAATTTAGCGCAAACCATGAAACAACGCATGGATTGGGTATTCCCTCAATTAAGCGATGAAGCGGTGGAGTTTGCCTGGGGGGGTAATGTAGGCATCACTATTAACCGTGCGCCGCACTTTGGCCGAATAGCACCAAATGTGTATTTTGCTCAAGGCTTCTCGGGCCATGGCATTGCAGCCACTGGTTTGGCGGGTAAGCTAATGGCGGAATCGATTATGGCCACCTCAGAGCGCTTTGACATATTCGATAAAATTCCACACATGCCTTTTCCCGGTGGGCGCTTATTACGTACTCCTGCCTTAGTGCTTGCCATGACCTATTACCGAATTCGAGATTTGCTTTAGTACTATCGGCTGGCCAAGCGCCAGCCGTTCAATCCTTGTTTCTCGTACTATAGTTCGTATTTTCTGCCTATAAACCTATTAGCGTCCGCTGATTTATCGTTATACTTGCCTAATATTCGTAATCATAAAGGTAAGCACGTAATGGCTGCATCACCGATTAATCAGGTTTTTCCTAAGGCAAGTCGCCTTGTATACGGCTGCATGGGCTTAGGCGGAAACTGGGATAACTCACCTGTAACGCAAGATCATTTAAACCAAGCGCATACCGCTATTGATGCGGCCTTAGAAATAGGCATTAACTATTTTGACCACGCCGACATCTATACCATAGGTAAGGCTGAGCAAGTATTTGGTCAAGTATTGGCGCAGCGCCCAGAGCTGCGTGAGCAAATTATTCTGCAAACTAAAGCAGCAATTCGTTTTGGTGATGAGCAGTGGTGTGGTCGTTATGATTGGTCGGCAGATTACATTCGTCAAAGTGTTGAAGATTCGCTGCGCCGCTTACAAAGTGAAACCATAGATGTGATGATGCTGCACCGCCCAGATCCTTTGGCCGAAATGGACGAAGTGGCCGCGGTGCTTAGCGAGCTTAAAGATAGCGGTAAAGTGCAGCACTTTGGTGTATCTAACATGAGTGGAGCACAAATTGCGCATTTGCAATCGCTGCTGAGTTTTCCGCTAGTGGCTAATCAGTTAGAGATGAGTTTGTCGAAACTAGACTGGCTTGACCACAATATTGCAGTAAACGACGAACAGGTAAAAGGCCACAGTTTTGCGCCTGGTACCCTTGAGTATTGCGCTATGAATAAGGTGCAAATTCAGGCTTGGGGAAGTTTATCCCGCGGCTTGTTTAGCGGTGCCGATTTATCAAATGCCAGCCAAGCTCAGCGTGATACCGCGCAGCTTGTTCGCCAATACGCCGATCAAAACTCAAGTTCGCCAGAGGCCGTTGTACTAGCGTGGCTAATGCGCCACCCAGCTGGGATTCAACCAGTGATTGGTAGTGTAAACCCAGACCGCATTCGCGCCTGTGGTGACGCCACTAAACTGCAGCTTAGTCGCGAGCAATGGTATCAGTTGTATGTCACATCGCGTGGCAAGGCTTTACCTTAAACACTGCATATTCAAGAAAAACGCCGAGCTAATGCTCGGCGTTTTTGTTAGTAAAGCTACGCTGCTGGTGGCGTGAACTCTGCTTTAAGTTGTTTTACCAAGCTTACCAGCCACCACGCTACTACTGCGCTAAGTATTACCGTAGATAGCGGCATAACCAGCCAGATCCCTACCACGCCATAGGCTGCGGGCAATAGCAACATAAACGGCAGTTGAATAGCCATATTGCCGACCGAAATAAAGCTAGCGCGATTAGCACGGTTTATCGACTGAAATACCACCGCGCCGGTAAAAATTAAGCCGTCTAATGGCATGGCCCAAAGGTGTATGCGAATACCGCTTACTGTGGCGTCTAATAGTGCAGGGTCATCGTTGTTAAATATCGATACGCTTAGTTCGCTAAATAGGTTCATCAAAAACACCGCCGCTACACCGCTACCTAGGATAATGCTAAAGCCTAACGCCATCACTTTTAGCACATTGTCGTAGCGTTTAGCGCCAAAGTTATAGGAGATGAGAGGCTGCATACCGTTAGCAAACCCTTCGGCAATAAAGTAATAAATAACGCTTAAGTACAACACAATGGCATAGGCGCCGGTGTCGGTCACACTGCCATAACGTAAGAATAAGTAGTTGTGCACCAAGGTAATAAAGGCGGTGTATACCGTAGTAAAAAAGCTGCTTAAACCTAAATTGCTGATATTAGCGAGGTACTTTGGCTTTAAGCTAAAACCGCTAACTTGAAAACTCAAGCTGCTGTAGCGAGAGAAAAAGTATGAAATGGCCAAGAACATTACCAGGGCTTGTGCGCCTAAGGTGGCGTAAGCCGCACCCGCTAGCTGCCAATCCCACTTTACAATAAATAAATAATCGAGGCCGATGTTGGCCAATGCGCCCACTATCATCAATAGGGTGGCAAAGTTGGGAGAGTTGTCGTTTCTAATCAAGATGGGCAGGGCGCAGCTAAACAATACAACCAGCGCGCCGTTACCTAAAATGCCTAGGTAGCTCTCGGCCATATGTTGAATATTGCCGCTGGCCCCTTGCAAGGTAATGGGTTTGGCGCCTAATAAGGCCAAAATGGCACTAAACAGCACCGCCATTATCAACATGAGCAAGAAGGCGTGGCTTAACAAACTTTGCGCCTTGCTGGTTTTGCCCTCTCCGGTGGCAATAGAGATTAACGCACCGCCACCTACACCAACCATTAAACCTAAACCGGTGACTAAAAATATAATCGGCCAAGCTAGGTTAATGGCTGCTAACCCTTCTGCACCGAGCACTTGGCCAATGAACATGCCATCAACAATCAGATAAATGCCACTCACAATCATTGCTACGACCGAAGGAATGGAATAGCGCCAAAATTGTAAGGTAATGTTTTTACTAAGCATGATTGACCAAGGTTAGGGAATAGAAAGTACTCAGTGAGCACCGAATTGCAGCCCCATCATATTCACTTTAATGGAGCAGACAAGAGGGAAAGCTAACAAATAAGGGCTATGCTTATTGTTTGTGCAAATGCTGCTGGAATACTTAGGGTCTGTTGATCTTTGCTGATGGTTTTTGCCTCAATTTATTAGCCATTTAGGCAAGGCAGAGAGTGTGCAGTTAAGTGGGCTTAATAATCACTCGCTAACGCTGGATAAATGGCTAAGAAATCTGCCCGAAGGGTTCGGATAAGCGAACTTTACTCTTTGTTAAGCACTTCTTGCTTAGCTCGCTAGGCTTCTAAGTGCTCGCCGCGATTAAAGTCCGCTTATCTCGAACAAAATTTCAACACCAAAGATCAACAGACCCTAGTTCAAGCTTTGGTTTTTACGAGGAAAATAAGTGGATTCATATGTAACCATCCGAGCTGCCAAAGTGGAGGATGCAGCGGCCATTAGCCAATTACTTTGCGATTTGTCTCGTCGTTACTTGCTGGACGATTTTACCGAGCAAGGAGCAAAACGCTTGCTAAGAGCGATGAGCGAAAGGGCTATTCGTTCTTATATCCGCGAGGGTTTTTGCTATCACCTCGCCGAGCAAAAACAGGCAGGTAAGGTGGAGTTATTAGGTGTGGTTGCCACTCGGGATAACAGTCACCTTTATCACCTTTTTGTTGCCGAGCTTGCTCAAGGAAAAGGCATAGCAAGTCGCCTTTGGAAACACGCTAAAGCCCTATGTATAGCAAACGGCAATAAGGGCGAATTTACGGTTAATGCGTCGTTATCTGCTAAAGCGATGTATCAGGCTTGGGGCTTTGTTGCCGAGCAAGAACAGCGTGATACCAAGGGCATTATCGATGTGCCAATGCGGCTAACACTTAATGAGCAAACTAAGGAGAAAACATGCAACTAGCGCAGTTAAATATTGCTACCGCCAAAGATGATTTAGATTCACCCCTGCTCAAAGATTTTGTCGATAATTTAGATCCCATTAATGCCATTGCTGATGCGAGCGAGGGTTTTATTTGGCGGCTTAAAGATGACACCGGCAACGCTACCGATGTGCAAGCTTTTGATAACCCAAGGATGATTGTCAATTTATCGGTATGGCAGTCCTTAGCTAGTTTGCAGCACTTTATGTTTAAAACCCATCACATCGACATTATGAAACGCCGGGCAGAGTGGTTTGATAAATCGCCGTTGGCAACTTACGTATTGTGGTGGGTGGAAGATGGCCATGTTCCCAGCACCGCTGAGGCACTTGAGCGTTTAGAATTATTAAGGCAGCACGGAGATACGGCTCAGGCCTTTAGTTTCAAAAAAACATTTAGCGCAGAAGACGCCTTACAGCGCTAACCTAAAGTTTGTTTTTAATAGCCTTTGGCACCCTTTGTTACTCAGGCTTTGCTGCTCCCCTTTGGATAGAAAGCGTCTAAGCTAAGTAAATGCAGGGCGAGTATGCCCCGCCATTTTTGCGCAAGGAGAGGGTATGACTAAGCCGATTATCGCCGATAACAAACCCAAAAAGGTGAGTTTAACTAAGGGGGACCAATACTACTTTTGCAGCTGTGGTCGTTCTAAATCGCAACCCTTTTGTGATGGTAGCCATGCAGGTACCGGCCTTAGCCCCAAGACTTTTACCGCAGAAGAAAGAGGTGATGCTTATTTGTGTGCGTGTAAAACCACTGCGAATAGCCCATTTTGTGATGGCAGTCATAAGCAGTTTAGTGCCGAACAAATAGGCCAAGAAGCCCCACAGCCTCAAACTAACAGTGCTGCACCGCAAGCCACGCCTACAACTGAAGAACCCACCGTTGCCTTTATTCATCAATTGGCGCGTGAAGGTTTATCAAAACTGGGCCACCATGGAGCAATGACCTCGATGGGGGTACCTAGGCATCTTCTGCCACATTGGGACGACATCCAAGTGATGGTGGCACAAATGGCCAAAAAGCCTTTGATGGAAGATCAACCTGTGGCCACAGAACTGATTATTGGCCCAGAGGCGAAACAGCCACTGCAGCTAAAGATTCCTCTGTTTGTCTCTGATATGAGTTTTGGAGCCTTATCGGAAGAAGCTAAAACTGCGTTGGCTAAAGGCGCCGAGCTGGCCGGAACAGGAATTTGTTCTGGTGAAGGCGGCATGTTGGCAGAGGAGCAGCAGCAAAATTCCCGTTACTTTTATGAGTTAGCCAGCGCCAAATTTGGTTATCAAGAATCACTACTTACTCAAGTTCAAGCTTTTCACTTTAAAGGAGGCCAAGGTGCAAAAACCGGTACCGGAGGTCATTTACCTGGCAATAAAAACCATGGCAAAATTTCTCTCGTTCGCGGCATCGCTGAAGGACAACCGGCAATCTCCCCGCCTACCTTTGCCGATTTACACAGTAGCAAAGACTTTAAACACTTTGCCGATCGGGTGCGTGAAATAAGCGGCGGCATTCCCATTGGTTTTAAGTTAAGTGCCAACCATATCGAGCGAGATATTCAATTTGCTTTAGATAGCAGCGCTGACTACATCATTTTAGATGGGCGTGGCGGCGGTACCGGCGCGGCACCAGAAATATTTAGGGA
Organism: Agarivorans albus; assembly: GCF_019670105.1. Taxonomy (NCBI): domain Bacteria; kingdom Pseudomonadati; phylum Pseudomonadota; class Gammaproteobacteria; order Alteromonadales; family Alteromonadaceae; genus Agarivorans; species Agarivorans albus. Next base: position 312,810 of record NZ_AP023032.1, read on the forward strand.
CCATATTAGTGTGCCTACCATTCCGGCCTTAGCGAGAGCGCGACGTTATCTTGATCAACAAGGTGCCAGTGGCAGGGTGAGTTTAATCATCACCGGCGGCTTGCGCTTACCTATGGATTTTGTCAAAGCCATGGCTTTAGGCGCCGATGGTGTAGCGGTATCTAATAGCGCTATGCAAGCCATAGGCTGTGTGGCAGCGCGGATCTGTAATACCAATAATTGCCCAGCTGGGATTGCTACGCAAAATGCAGATTTACGCCAGCGTTTAAATGTGGACAAATCGGCTCAGCAACTAGCTAATTTCTTTGACGCATCGGTAGCGCTAATGCAGGTTATGGCGCGAGCATGTGGGCATCATCATCTTAATCAATTCACTAAAGACGATTTGGCAACTTGGCATAGAGAAATGGCCCATCTAAGCGGTATTGCTTACGCAGGCTTTAGCGCAGTGTAGTGTTGTTTTATTGGCTATTTAAGCAGCTATTTGTTGCTTAAGTAGCCTTGAAATTAAGGGCTTTTTCTAGGCTTGCTGGAAAAGCCAGCAATTACCAGTTTTTTTATAAAATGTCTTTACAGGGCGGAGCGAAAACCCTAATATACGCCTCCGCCAGCATTGAGCACCCGTAGCTCAGCTGGATAGAGCGTCGCCCTCCGGAGGCGAAGGTCACAGGTTCGACTCCTGTCGGGTGCGCCATTGCTTCGGAAACGCTCGAAATACTCAGTGGTGGGTATAGCTCAGTTGGTAGAGCCCCGGATTGTGATTCCGGTTGTCGTGGGTTCAAATCCCATTACTCACCCCATTATTTAGATGCAACGAGTTTCGTTGTTATCGCAATAGTTTGGTTATTGCTAAGAGCTTGCTCTAAAATAACTAAGACGATAAACGCAGCTTGGTAGCGCATCGTCGCGAAGCTCATAAAGAGTGGGACCAGAGGATTTAGTCTTCTGAAATATCAAGAAAATCGGTGATTAGCGCAGCTTGGTAGCGCATCGTCGCGAAGCTCATATAGAGTGGGACCAGAGGGTTTAGTCTTCTGAAGTATCAAGAAAATCGGTGATTAGCGCAGCTTGGTAGCGCATCTGGTTTGGGACCAGAGGGTCGGGAGTTCGAATCTCTCATCACCGACCACCTTCTAAAAAGCCTGCTCATCGAGCAGGCTTTTTGCTTTCTGCAGCTTGGAATTAAGCTATGAATGGGGGAGTTCGCCTTTTAACCTTGGCGCATCACCGACCACATTTAGAAAGCCCCGTCAGTAATGACGGGGCTTTTTTTATGACTGAATAATGAGTAAGAGCTAGGAGTTCGACTCTTAACCTTGGCTCATCACCGGCCACCTTTTAAGCCTGCTCATCGAGCAGGCTTTTTGCTTTCTATAGCTTGGAATTGAGCAATGAATGGGGAGTTCGCCTTTTAACTTTGGCTATCATCGGCCGCCTTCCATGAAGTCTTGCCCTGTTTACTTGAGCTCTTACGCAAGATTTGCTTGAAAGGCTATTGTCACTTGCTGATATTTTGTACACTAAGCAGTAAATGAGTACAGCTTGAGCAACAATGAAACATCTATTTCTCGTTGTGTTTACCAGTCTATCGCTCTGTTCGATATCTATTGCCGCTGAGCTAAGCCCTCAGCTGGTACGCCATATTGCGCCGCAAGGCGAAAAAGATTTACGAAATCGCTACTTTATCGATTTACTCGACTTGGTTTTGTCTAAAACTGAGCAGGAGCTTGGGCCGTTTCGTCTTGAGAGTAATAAGGCCAAAATGAGCCAAAATCGCTCCTTGCTACAGCTGCAAAATAACGACGGTATTGATGTGGTGTGGACAATGAGCACCGCAGAGCGAGAAGAGGCCTTATTACCTATACGGATCCCACTGCTAAAAGGGCTGCTTGGACAGCGCTTATTGATGATTCGCCAACAAGATATTGGTCGTTTTGCCAAGGTGGAATCTCTTCAAGACTTACAAGCTTTTAGTGCTGGTCAAGGCAGCGGCTGGCCAGACAACAAAATACTACGTGCTAACAATATTGGCGTAATTGAAGGCATGAATTACGAAGGTTTGTTTGGCATGTTACAACGTCAGCGCTTTGATTATTTCCCACGTGGAATTAACGAAATCTTTGATGAATTAGAGCAGCATAAAAGTGAAAACTTTGTGGCTGAGCCGCACTTAGTAATTAGTTATCGTGCACCTATCTATTATTTTGTAAGCAAGCAAAACCGCGAGTTAGCAGCGCGTATCGAACAAGGTTTATGGATCGCCTTTAGCGATGGTAGCTTTGATGCACTGTTTTCTCGCTATCAATACGACAATCTCGTTAACGAGCTGAGATCTCGCACGGTGATTAAATTAAATAACCCCTATTTACACGCTAGCACCCCTAGCGAGCAAAGCCCGCTTTGGCTTAAGTTTAACTAACCCACTTGTTGTCCCTTTTATTGTTCAATCGCGCTGAGCATCAGCTGGATGTTGGAAGTTTTACATGCTTTGATGTTTTATTGATCTAATCATTTGTTATTAAGTAAATCCATTACATACAATTAACTTGATAAGTTAATTGTGAATAATGCCAATGCTGCGTCGCTGTTTAATGCTGTTAGTGATTTTTACCCTCGTTACTGGGGCCAATGCGGCAAACCTAGTGGTGAGACACGTTCAGCCAGAAAGCGACAAAGATCAGCGACATCAATACTTCATTGAGTTGTTAGAGCTAGCCTTAAGCAAAACAGAAGCGAGCCACGGTTCTTACACCACTCAAACTTGCGCTGTTAGGATGATGCAAGACCGAGCCTTACAGCAAGTTCAGCGTAAGCGTTGTATCGATATTGTTTGGACAATGACCAGCCTTGAGCGTGAGTCAAAACTGCTGGCTGTACGCATTCCTTTATTGAAGGGCTTATTAGGCCAGCGGGTATTGATGATCCGCCGAGAAGACCTACGTCGATTTAAGGACATTCAACAGCTTAGTGAATTGGGCCAGATGCGCGCAGGGCAAGGTATGGGCTGGCCTGATATCGAGATACTAGAATACAATCGTTTGCCAGTAATTGAGGGCAAAACCTATGAAGGTTTGTTTGGCATGTTGGAGCGTGGTCGTTTTGATTATTTCCCTCGAGGTATTAGTGAAATAGACGCTGAATTAAAACAGCATCAACGGGAAGGTTTTGTTGCAGAGCCAAGAATATTACTCAGTTATCCCGCACCCATTTATTACTTCGTAAACCCAGAAAACACCGCCTTAGCAGAGCGTTTAGAGCAAGGCTTAAGGCTGGCCATTGATGATGGCAGTTTCGACGCACTATTTAGAAAGTTTAATTACCATAAATTGGCAGATTTAATGGAAAATCGCTTGGTGTTTAAACTACGCAACCCGTCTTTACATCCAAAGACGCCGATTGATGAAGATAAACTTTGGGTACTCCCCAACCTTGTTAAAAATTTGCGGTAAGCGCATGTATTTGGCTGTTTAGTTAATTCAAACAGCAATATTGGTTGTGAAAACATTGTCATTTCGCCTAGTATGAAAGGTGATGAACTTCACTTTTTTGTTGTTAAGGCTATTACGTTTTTTGCGTCTTATGTTGAACTGTGGACTGCATCAAAAATCTTCCGTTAAGCTAGGCTAGTATCGCTTTATTTAGCGGGTTGCAGAGGTTTTCCACCTTTTTGTTACTCTCATTGTATTGAATTAGTTTTAGGAGTTTTTCATGCCTTTCGCACAGCAAGATAAAAAAGTGCAAACGTTTACCCTTAGGAATGCTAAGGGGAGTAAGGCCACCGTACTAGCATGGGGAGCCACTCTAGCCAGTTTGAAAATAAAACTTAGTAGCGGTGAGTTACGTGAAGTGGTTCTGGGTTGTGACAGCTTTGAGGATTACCTAAAACAAGACGCTTACTTAGGTGCTACGGTGGGGCGCTATGCTAACCGCATCAAGCAAGCGCGCTTTGAGTACCAAGGGCAGGTTTATGCCTTAAGTGCCAATCAAGATGAGCATCAATTACATGGCGCCAACGATTTTAGCCACCGCGATTGGCAAGGTGAGCAGCTGGCAGACAACAAAGTTCGCTTTACTATTAGCTCAGCCGATGGAGAGTGTGGATTTCCTGGTAATATGCAAGCGCAGCTTGATTACACCTTAGATGAAGATAATCAGTTAGTACTGGATTACTCAGCTACTGTAGATAAAGCCTGTCCGGTAAATCTTACCGACCATAGTTATTTTAATTTGAATGCCGCTAGCTCAACGGTATTACAGCACCACTTATACATTGCAGCAGATCATTACTTACCGGTAGCAGCAGATGGTATTCCGGTTGATGGCTTAAAACCTGTAGAAGGTACTGGCTTTGATTTTAGGCAAGCTAAGCTGATTGCTAAAGACCTTAAGAAAGATCCCGATCAGCAGCTAGTGGGCGGATACGACCATAGTTACTTGCTGCAAGAGCAGGTAGTGAGTGAAGGCAAGCCAGTCGCTCGTATTATTGCCGATGACGCGTCGTTAGCAATGGAAGTGTATACCAATAAACCTGCGATCCAGCTTTATACTGGTAACTTCTTAACTGGTAATCCGGGGCACAATGGCGAAGTGTATCAGGCTCATAGTGGCGTTGCTTTAGAAACCCAATTCCTGCCAGACTCTCCCAACCGCCCAGATTGGCCACACCAAAGCTGTTGGTTAAAGCCAGGTGAACGTTATCAATATCAAACCTGTTATCGCCTGTATCAACCCACGGCATAAACTTTCCTAAATATTGAAGTTTTTCTAGGCAGCGTACCGATTTTCACATACATCGTGTATGCTGCTTGCACCATACTCCAAATCTAGGGATGTTTATTTATGAAGAAATGGTTGGCACTGTGCGTTGGTGTGCTTGTATTAAGCTTTCAAGCCGTCGCAGACGATTATCAAGCTACGATTCAGCAGTTTAAAAAATCTGATCGAACTACCCCATTTTTTAACAATGCTTATGGCTATGCGGTGTTTCCTACCATTGGTAAGGGTGGCATTGGCATTGGTGGCGCTTACGGCGAAGGTAAAGTTTACCGAGGCGGAGCATCTACAGGCAGCGTGAATATGGGCCAAGTTACACTTGGTTTCCAGCTGGGTGGGCAAGCGTTTAGCCAAATCATTTTCCTTCAAGATAAACGCGCTTACGACGAGTTTACTAGCGGTAGCTTCGAGTTTGGTGCTCAAGCTAGCGCAGTGGCTCTAACCGTTGGCGCTTCCGCTCAAGCGGGTACTTCTGGTACTGGAGCAGCCGCGGGCGAAACTCAATCTAAAGCGCATTATGTAAGTGGTTATGCAGTATTTACCTTAGCTAAAGGTGGTTTAATGTATGAAGCCAGTATTGGCGGACAGAAGTTTAACTTTACTGCCGAATAAACATATAGCTATAGTTATCCAAAAACGGACCTACTAGGTCCGTTTTTTGTAAGCTGTTAAGCACCTTCTAGCCGATTACTTGTTGTTTAGTCAGCCTAAAAGGAACAGCGTTTAATTAGCTTAGCTGGTTGACGCTGAATCAGTATTTCGCCATTTCGTACCGATAACAATACTTCGCCTTGGCGTTGAATCACCGATAAATCGTCTTCTCCTTCCAGCAAAATAAAGTTTGCAGGTTTGCCTACTTCAATACCGTATTCAGCTTCTACCTGTAGGGTTTTGGCGCCATTGTTGGTAATAAGATCTAAGGCTTTAGATAGCTCTTTGTAACCCATCATGTGGCAGATGTGTAAACCCGCGTCTAATACTCGTAGCAGTTTACCGTTGCCTAAGGTATACCAAGGGTCTTGAATAGAATCTTGGGCGAAGCAGACATTCATGCCGGCTTCGCATAGCTCTTTCACTCGAGTTACGCCGCGTCGTTTAGGGTAGGTATCAAAGCGGCCTTGCAGGTGAATGCTCTCGGTTGGGCAAGAGACAAAGTTTATTTTAGACTTTTTAAGCAGCCTGAATAATTTAGAACAATAGGCGTTGTTGTAAGAATGCATCGCGGTGGTGTGGCTGGCGGTAACGCGCTCACCCATATCAAGCTCTAAGGCTGCGGTGGCTAGCACCTCCAAAAAGCGCGATGCTTCGTCGTCTATTTCGTCGCAGTGTACATCTACCAATCGGTCATGTTGTTTTGCGAGCTCCACCACCCAGCGCATCGACTCTACCCCATATTCGCGGGTAAATTCGAAATGGGGAATTCCGCCTATTACGTCTGCTCCCTCTTTAATGGCTTGCTCCATTAAGGTTTTGCCATTGGGAAAAGACCAGATCCCTTCTTGGGGAAAGGCAACAATTTGTAAATTAATTGCTGAAGACAGCTTAGATTTGAGCTTGGCAATGGTTTTAAGCGCGGTAAGTTGTGGATCGGTCACATCCACATGGGTGCGAATGTACTGCACCCCATTTTCTACCAACAGTTGCACGGTTTTTAACACGCGTTGTTCGATGTCTTCGGGGGTGAGCAGCGGTTTTCGCTCGCTCCAGCGCTCAATTCCTTCAAATAAAGTTCCGCTCATGTTCCAAGAGGGCTGACCGGCAGTGAGCACTGCGTCTAAATGAATATGCGGCTCAACAAAAGGAGCAGATAATAAATTACCAGCCGCATCTATCGCTTCTTCATATTCTGGCAAGTTAGCTGATAAAGCCGCGGTTTGCGGAGTGATGTGAGTAATTAGCCCTTGGGCAACAGATAGACTAAACAGCTCTGTCTGCCCTCTTAAACGTGCGTTAATAATTTTCATGATAATCCTTGAACAGAATGTTGTTGCCGTTGGATTGTTATTGGCTCCATCAGCAGGGCATTTTGTAATTCTAGACGTTGCTGCGCTTGTTCTAGGTCACAACCAGTGAGTGTTTGTACTTTGGCGAGACGATTGCTGAGCGTATTTCGGTGAATATTTAGCTCTTTGGCGGTCTGTCTTAGGCTGGCTAAATTGTCAAAGTAGCAGCGCAGCGTATGCTTAAGTGTAATTAAGCTAGGTTCTTGGCAATGGAATAAGGGCCCGAGTTTGTCGCAGCAAAAGTTCAGTAAAACTTGCGGATCCTCAATAGCTGCAAATACTCGACTCACCCCTAAATCTAAGTAGTGCACAATGGCGGAATGATGGCTTTGTAATTGGCTAAACTCTGCAGCTTGTCTAGCCTGCAAAGCGGCATTGGCCAACTGGTTTAGCCCTTGTGGGCTAACACTCACACCCAAATTGTATTTAAGCTTTTGTTGCATTAAATACTGATTGAGCTGCTGCCAAAGGCTACGCTGTTGCTCTAAAGAGTCTTGAGCTTGAATGGGCAACAATAAATACCAGCCGTGATGATCTTCAATTAGCGGGTAGGGGCTTCGCATGCGATTTAGCCATTGGCGAAGTTGAAATACCCAAACATTTAAGTCACTTGCATCGCTAACTTGTGGTTGTAGCTGGGCAATACTAATGGCTGCATCAAAGTTTAAGCCTAATTCTTTGGCGCGGTGTCGAGACAACATCGACAGTTGGTTGGGGCTATTAATCACATGGCTAATAAAGTGCTGTAGCGAGTGGCTAGATAGGTTGTCTTGAATTAAGGCCTTACAAATTAGCTCGGTAACTTTAACCATAGGCAAGCTGTAAGGCTGCTCTAGTACTGCAAATTGATGTTGGTTGGCGTAGCTAATCACGCTCTCGGGAATGGTGTCGATAAATTCTGAGTGGGTCAGAATCACCATGCCTGCCGCCGACTTTTCTAAGGCTTCATCAATAAGTTGATAATACTCTTGTTCACTTCGTTGTAAATTTATACCGGTAACAAAGACGAGTTCACCACCGGTTAACCAAGGTGCTAGCTCTTTGTTCTCGGCTAAGTATGGCCAGCGAATCGCTTGTTGAGAAGCTTCCCCGGTAAGCAAGTTAATGCTCTCTAAACCGGGGATTAGGGGAATATCTTTAGCGCGAATAGCCAAGCACTACCTCCTTAACTGGCCGTTTGTTTGGCTAAGGGCTGAGCCGAGCTAATGTGCAGCAATACACCATAGAAACTGGCCGATACAACAATCCCGACTAACGGCGCTATCCAAGGGGAATAGTAGGCTGCAGCCGAACCAACCGCGTACGCAGCTAAACCGCATTTATCGAAACTAGGCAGTTTAATTTGCTCTAATGCTGGTGGGTTCCCACGATGTTTAAACCAAAAATCAGCCATGATGATGGCGCCAATCGGGGGAATAAAGGTACCCAAAAGGATTAAAAATGGGATAAGCAGGTTGTACATGCCAAATACTGCTAGCAGGGTGCCGATGGCCGCACCTACTAGAGTAATTAAGCGGCGCTTGTCGGTTCTCATTAAGTTACAGCCGGCAGCGGCAAAGTTATAAATAGTGTTATCTTGAGTTGTCCAAATATTGGCAAATAACATCAGAATAGCAACCAGAATAAAGCCTTGGCTTACCAGTACGTCTACGATGTCGGCTTGTTGGTAAACCATTGCGCCGAACGCGCCGACAAATACCATTAAGCCATTGCCAATAAAGAAAGCTAACAAAGTAGTGATAACCGCTATGCGGCCAGACTTAGCAAAACGGCTCCAATTGGTTGCTTGGGTTCCGCCGCTCACAAAGGTCCCAAATACCAAAGTAATTGCCGCAGAAAATGCCATGGTATCGCTTGGCGCAATGCTGCTAAGTTGAGAGAAGCCGCCAATATCAATGCTGCCTTGGTAAATCGACAGGCCGATAAATGCCAACATGGCGGGGACAGATATTTTGGAAAGAATTTCTAAGGCTTTGTAGCCAATAAACGCGGTAATACAAAAGCCAAAACCAAACAGCACCATTAAAGGTGTTGCGTAGCTTTCGGGTAAGTTGAGCAGCTTAAGCAAAATAATCGCTATGGTGGCGGTACCCCAGGCGTACCACCCTATCTGGGTAAAACCTAAGATAATGTCAGACAGCTTGCTACCATGCTCTCCAAAACAGTATCGCCCTAGCAATACCGAGTTTAAGCCGGTTTTATACGCCACATAAGCCAGTCCAGCGGCATAGCTACCTAATAGCAAATTGCCTATTAGTATGATCCACAGCAGCTCGGTGAAACTAAATGAGGTGCCCAGTGTGCCACCTGCCCACATGGTGGAAGTGAAGAAAGTAAACCCTAAAAGTAAAAAAGCGGTAGACCAAAAACCTTTACGGGCGTCTTGTGGAACCGCCGAGAGTGGAAAATCGTTAGTTTGGCTCATTGTGTTAACTCCATCTATTGGTGACAACAATCGCTATATTGGTGGTCACGCTAGTTATTCCATCGTGTTAAGCGTTCCAAAAGCTGTGCCAAATATGCTCTTCTTTTGGCTTGAGTTTTGTTGTGCAAATGGGTGATTTTTGTTCTGCACGAAATGTACCGCTTGCACATAAAATTGCTGCGAGTAGGGCTGGAGAAATTTGTTTCGAAAAAGGCTGCAATTAAACGCACTACTATGGCGCGTATCTGATGGTTTTTGGGGCGTAACTATGCCTAGGGTCTGTTGATCTTTGCTGATGGTTTTTGCAGCAATTTGTTAGCCATTTAAGCAAGGCAGTGAGTGTGCAGTTAAGTGGGCTTAATAATCACTCGCTAACGCTGAATAAATGGCTAAGAAATGCTGCCCGAAGGGTTCGGATAAGCGAACTTTACTCTTTGTTAAGCACTTTTTGCTTAGCCCACTAGGCTTCTAAGTGCTCGCCGCGATTAAAGCCCGCTTATCTCGAACAAAATTTCAACACCAAAGATCAACAGACCCTAGTTTAGTGCTGTTTCTGTTAGCACTTACTCAATGGAAAGTTAGCCCCTTTTTAAGCACTAATTCTGATTACTGGTGCTTTTCTTTTTTAAGTCAGTGCTTGCAAACTACCTCTAAAAATCCTTAAAGGTCTGAAATAACAATTGTTTATGGTTTTATTATCTAAGTTATTTTTAATTTTTAGAATAATATAGTGACAAAGGCTGGCAAATTAGAAACTGCTTGGTTGATATTTGAGCGCTTAAACCTGAGCTAGGCATATCTCACAGTTTTGGTTGATTTAGGTGTATAGGCTGAAAAATGAAAGTTTCAAAGCATTAAACACTATAAAAATAAAACTAATGAGGTTATCTCGGAATGGAATTATCCAAAGTTGCAAAGTTAACTTTGCCAGTGTTGGCGGCGGTTTCGTTGGCTGCCTGTAATAGCAGCAGTAACAATGACAATGGTGATCAAAACGGTCTTGTAGACCTAAAAGACGGTCAAATTGCCGTTTATTACCGTTTAGACGATGCTAAAGCAAGCAATCAGTCTTTTGAGGAATACTACCAAGGTTGGACTATTCACGGCTGGAACGATGCCAGTTGTAATGGTTGGGGCGATGGCAGCGACGGTGACGCTACAGGTGGTTGGGATGCTGGCATGGCATACACCGGCATTAACGAAACTTACGGCGCTTACTGGGTGATTGACGCTTATCATGCCGGTGAGTGTATCAATATGATCCCGCGTAATTTAGAGCAGGGTGGCCAAACTGGTGATCTACGCTTCTACTACACTGACTACAAACATGGCTTGATAAAGGCGGGCGATGACAACGTGTATGTAGATACCGATTACACCGAGGTAAACCAACCTCCAGTTGGCATTGTTGGCGCAAGTGCACACTGGGTGCGTGATAACCTCATTCTATGGGATGCAAATGGTAGCCAGTTTAAACTGTACCATTCTGCTAATGCCGGCATTTCGGTAAATGTCGAAGATAAAACGATTGAGGGTGGCGAAGCCCTAGAATTAAACATTACCGAGATGCCAGCAGATGTGAAAGCTCAATTCCCTCATTTGTCGCATTTACAAGCTTACGAATTAAATGCAGAACAAGCTGCCGAGGTGATAAAAGGTCAGCTAGTGGCTGCGGCGTATAATCAAGATGAAGAAGTGGTTGCCGCTACCTTGTTGCAAATTCCTGGGGCGCTAGATGATCTGTATTGGGAAAATGCTAAAGATGAGCCGCTGGGTGCGGTGATTCAAGACGGCTTAACAACTTTCCGTCTTTGGGCGCCAACGGCTAAAGATGTAAATCTGGCCTTGTACGATGAAGACTTAAGCGCACACGCCGATCAAGGCTTTGTGGCTATGGAGTTTGATCCTGCAACGGGTATTTGGTCTAGCGAAGCGATGCCTAATATGGTGGATGTTTTTTACCGTTACCAAGTTGAGGTATACCACCCAAATAGTCAGCGTATTGAAACGCTAATGGTGACCGACCCTTACTCACTCAGTTTATCGGCTAATAGCACCCATTCGCAGGTTGTCGATTTACAAAATGACAGTGAATTGTTCCCAAGTGGTTGGGACAGCATTGTTCCGCCAACCATTGACTCTCCTACCGATTACGTATTGTACGAAACACAGGTACGAGATTTTAGTTTTGCCGATGAAGATGGTAACCCAGAATATACCGGTAAGTACTTAGCCTTTACCGATGAAGAACGCGCCAGTTATAAGCATTTAATGCAGTTACGTGACCGCGGCTTAAACAATGTGCACCTGTTACCAGTGTTTGATATTGCTACGGTTGATGAAGTAAATCGCGTAGACATTGATGGCACCATTGGTGAGCTGTGTGAGCTAAATGCCAATGCAGGTGTGTGTGAAGACGGTACCGATAAGTCGGCGGTGATTGAAGATGTGCTGCAAGCTTATGTTGATGAAAATCCTGCCACTGAAAAAGTGCAGGCTTTAGTGAACGATTTACGCCAGTACGATAGCTTTAACTGGGGTTACGACCCGTTCCACTTTAATGTGCCAGAAGGCAGTTATGCTACTGATGCACATGGCAAACAGCGTATTCTAGAATTCCGCCAAATGGTGAAGCATTTACATCAGCAAGATATGCGAGTGATTATGGATGTGGTGTATAACCATACCCATGGTTCTGGCCCTAGCAACGATAAGTCGGTATTGGATAAAATTGTACCGGGATACTACCAACGCCTAACCATTGATACCGGTGTAGTGGAAAACTCAACCTGTTGTGACAACACCGCTACCGAACACAAAATGATGGGTAAACTGATGGTTGACTCGTTAATTGTGTGGGCGCGTGACTACCAAATTGATGGTTTCCGTTTTGACTTAATGGGTCACCAACCAAAAGACTTAATGATCGAAGCGCTCGAGGAAGTGCAAAAAGTATCGCCAGATAATTACTTTTACGGCGAAGGCTGGACCTTTGGTGAAGTTCAAGATGACGCTCGTTTTGTTCAAGCAAACCAGCTAAACATGGCTGGCACTGGGATAGGTACCTTCTCTGACCGTTTACGTGATGGTATTCGTGGTGGTAGCCCATTTGATGATGGTGATCAGCTACGTAAGCAGCAAGGTTTTGCCAATGCAGTTTTGGCCAATGAACTCAATGCCGATACGCCTGACAGCACTTACAACGAAACTTGGATGTACAACGCCGACCTTATTCGTGTAGGTATGGCGGGTAACTTGGCCGATTTCCAATTTGTTGACCGTAATGGCGATCGCATTAAAGGCAGTGAATTGCTTTATGGTGGTGATGAGCAACCAGCAGGCTACACCGAAAGTGCCCAAGAGAATATTTCTTACGTATCTAAGCACGATAACCAAACTCTGTGGGACATTAATCAGTACAAATTGGCTGAAGAGTTAACGCCAGAGCAACGTGCACGTATGCAAACCGTTGCTTTATCTACAGTGATGACAGGTCAAGGTATACCGTTTATCCACATGGGCTCAGAGTTGCTACGCTCTAAGTCAATGGAGCGTGATAGCTACGACTCGGGTGATTGGTACAACCGTGTTGATTTCACCGCCCAAGATAACAACTGGAACAAGGGTTTGCCGATGAAACACATCGATGGTGCAAACTATGATGTGATTAAGAAAATCATTGCTAACCCTGAAACTCAAGCCGAGCCGCAACATATTGAAGATGCCAAATTACGCTTCTTTGATTTGATGGAAATGCGCACCAGCTCAACGCTATTCCGCATGAATGCTAAGCAAGACATTATGGCGCGTATCGACTTCCACAATACCGGGGTAGACCAAATACCGGGTGTGATTGTGCAATCAATCGACAATGGTATTCATTCAGGGGCTGACCTAGACATTAACTATGATGCGATTGTGGTGATGGTAAACGCAACAGCAGAAACCCAGCAAGTTAGCATTAACAATGCACAGGGTTTTGAGTTGCACCCCGTACAGCAACGTTCAACTGACTTAGTGGTTAAAGACGCTGAGTTTGCTGACGGCACTTTTGAAGTACCTGCTATGACCACTGCAGTGTTCGTTCAGCCTCGTTTGGCTGCACGTGGTGATGGCTTACCAGTGAAGGGATAAATCTGGTAAATACTGCAGCCGATACTGCAGCAACAACAACGGCTATCTTCGGGTAGCCGTTTTTCTTTGCTAGTCTTTGGTGTAGGGGAAGGCACAAGCAGAAATGGAGGCCTTGCACTTAGCTGTTTAGCCAATCAATGTGTGATGTATGCTTTGGCAAAACTAGCCACCCGTTCAGCTCGAACAGGTGCAAGTTACCAGCTCTTATCTAGACAGTAATTCGATTAATTCGTTTTCGGTGGTGGGAATGCTTTGCAATTCAATACCCGAAGACGCTCCACCTTTAAGCATATAAGCAGAAGTGCCGCAATGGTCGTAGTGGTACCATTGGCCGTCTATACAAACGTCGGTATAACAACGCGGATCTTGTATTAATTCCATTTTTATTACCTCTATTTATTGTTGTTACACTTTCAACATAACCAGCGAATAGCCTACAAAAAATGATCTACATCAATTGAGGTTTAGAGCTACCTCCATAGTATTAGAGAATTTTGCCTAATTAGTGAGCTGGATCTAGCTATGCACTATAAGCTCGCATCGCTAAATAAGGGTGAATGGCGTCTCTACATTGACTCAATTGTTAGTAATGGTGCTGAAAATAAGTAAGATAGCGTAGAGTGAGTGAATGGTAAGTCATCGATAGGGAGTATTATGTTTAGGTTAGTGTTGTTGCTCGTAGGCGCGGTTTCATTACCGGTGCTTGGCAGCACTTTTTCGCAACAGTTGGTTGATGCTGCCTTGGCGCGAACAGAGCACACGGTGATTTACAATGGTGCCTACTTTGCACTGGATTATCCTAATGGTGATGTGCCCGAACACTTTGGGGTGTGCACCGATGTGCTTATTCGTTCCTACCGAGCACTTGGCATTGATCTACAAGTTCAAGTACATGAAGACATGAAGCAGCATTTTGCGCAGTATCCGTCTAAACGTATTTGGGGTTTAAGCCGCACCGACCGAAATATTGACCATCGCAGAGTGCCTAATCTTCAGGTGTTTTTTACCCGCCATGGTGAATCGTTAGCTGTAAGTGATAGCGCTAGCAGCTATTTGCCGGGTGATATTGTGACTTGGATGCTCCCCGGTAATCTGCCCCATATCGGCATTGTGAGTGACCAATACACAGCAGCTGGCGTACCAAAAATTGTTCATAACATTGGCCTAGGGCCGCAATTAAACGACATGCTGTTTAGTTACCAAATAACCGGCCATTACCGTTATTTACCTGAGGTAGACTAAGTACTTCAATTAGTTGGCTAGCGCATTAAAACGTTGCTTCAAAAACTGCGTGAAGGCCTGAACTTTACTGGTGCGGTGCATATCTACATGTGTGGTAAGCCATTGTGGAATGGCCCAATGTTCTGGTGGTGCCATAAGTGGCAGCAGGTCTGGGTAGGCCTTGGCGGTTTCACAATTGAGTGGTGCTGCGCCAAACCCAGCTTTTATGGCTGGAATAAAGGCATTAAAGTCGTTTACCCGCAAAGCAATTTGTTGCGGATCTAACTCGCTATTCATCCAATTAATAAAGCTAATCTGCGAGTAGGGCTCAATGGTTGAAATAAACTTATGCCCTGCCACCTCATTTAAGCTTTTAATCTTTCCGTATTTTTTAAGATAAGCACTTGAGCCATAAAGAGTTACTGGACTATCGGCTAAGTGCTGCACCACGTAGTCTAGATCTTTAGGTTTTTTACCAGGGCGAATGCTTACGTGAGCTTCGCCGTGTTCTAGTTTCAAAATTCTACTGTCGGCGGCATATTCCAATTTGATATTGGGGTAAAGCGCTTGGAACTCGGCCAGCATTGGTAACAGCAGCTCGGCCATATTGTTCACTGTGGTTAATACCAAGGTTCCGGAAAGCTGATTGTCGGTGCCGGCCAGTTTGCCCAATAAACGGTTAAAGTCGTTTTGGGTGCTTTCGGCGGTTTGGGTAAGTAACAAACCTGCTTCGGTGACTTGGTAGCCGCGTGCATGGCGATGAAACAAGCGGGTGCCTAAGCGCTCTTCCAAGGCATTTATTCGCCGTAATACCGTACTGTGGTGTACATCCAGTGCTTCTGCGGCTGCGGTAAGCGTGCCTAAGGTTGCAACCTTATAAGCTATATGGATGTCGTTCCAATCATTCTTATGTGCATTCATGCACAGAAGTGTTGCACAGGTGTTGTTTTTCTTCAAATTTGCTTATGTAAGAATGCTCTCAAATCGAAACAAATTCCATTTTCAGGCTAGGCCTAGGAGCACAACATGACTAAATTAATTGCTATTGCAGGCAGCTTACGCGCTCAATCGTTCAATAAAAACTTGGTGAAAATTGCGGCAAAAGGTGCTGAGGAAGCGGGCGCTGAAGTTCGCTATGTAGACTTAGCTGATTTTGCCATCCCACTTTACTCAGAAGATTTAGAGGCCGAGGGTACGCCTGCTTCAGTTAACGATTTAAAACACCTTTTTGCGCAGGCCGATGGCATGTTGATCGCCAGCCCTGAGTATAATGGCTCTATTTCTGGCGTATTAAAAAATGCTTTAGATTGGTTATCTCGCCCTTCTAAGGATGCTGATATTGGCTCGGCCTTCCAAGGTAAAGTGGCCGGTATCATGGCGACTTCTCCGGGCGGTTTAGGGGGGATTCGTGGCTTGGCACATACCCGTGATATTTTGTTCAACTTAGGGGTAATGGTTAGCCCAAATCAAGTGGCTGTTGGTTCTTCTTATCAAGCATTTAATAGTGACGGGCAATTAACCGATGCAGATATGGAGCAGCGCGTAAAAGCCTTAGGTGCTGGGGTTGCCGAAACCGCAAAACGTTTGGCTAAATAGATGGCCTTAACAGCTCCGGCAGTGGCTGGAGCTGTTAATTCCAAGCCTTAAAACAGCGTTGCAAAAGATTGGCTTTGCTTAATGCTGGCCAGCTGACTTTCTAGATGTTGCTGCATGTTGTTAAACACAAAGTTACCCATACTGATGCGTTTAACCCCAGCGGCATGCAGTTGAGCAAAGTTAGCTAAATGCGGCATGCACATTACGTTTAGCGGTACGCTGCAGTGTTTACTTAGTTCTTCAATATGTTCCAGCTGCTCTATGCCGGGTAAAAAGATCCCATCCGCACCGGCGTCGATGTAAAGTTGCATACGTTGCTTGGCTAGCCTTACGGCATCTTTGCAGCCAACAAGGAAAACATCACTTCTGGCATTGATGAAGATCTCTATCTCTCTCTGTATCAGCTGGTTTTTTATAAAGGAAAGCGTGGCTGCAAAGTCGTTCGTAGGCAGCAATTCTCGCTGCTGTTTTACCACGCTGTCTTCAATGTTTATTCCAACTACACCTAGTTTGTTGAGTGACTGTATGTTGTCGACAATAGTTTGAGGATTTTGGCTGTAACCTGCTTCTATATCGACACTTAAGGGCAAGCTGCAGTGTTGTTTTATTTGCGCAACAACCTGGACTAGATCGTTAAACGAAAGCTGTTCGCCGTCATCTAAACCTCGGGCAGCAGCAATTGCCGCGCTTGATGTTCCTATTGCGGTAAAACCAAGCTTTTTGGCTATATTCGCACTGGCAACATCCCAAACATTGCAGAGTAATAGTGGTAATTGTTGATGGTGTAAGTCATTGAATGTCATAGCTGTTGTCTCAGAATCTAAAGCTAAAAGGTACATTGAGTAGAAATACTCAACAACCGAAAACTGAACAAGTATTTTAGTTTTTATAGTCCGTTTGAGTAGACCGTGATAAGCAGTTTTAAAAACTAATTTTTAGTGACTTTAACCAGCCCTGTCGGGCTAATGGCGACTCGAATGCTAATACTAAGCGTGGTCGAAATTGAGACACTTAGCATGACAAAAATAGCAATCAGAATAACCAGTTGATACTTCACCGCTACCATTGGGTCACTGCCTGCGAGTATTTGACCGGTCATCATGCCGGGGAGTGTGACTAAACCCACTGTGCTCATAGACGCTAAAACAGGCGCAAAAGCTTGCTGC
This sequence comes from Agarivorans albus, assembly GCF_019670105.1. NCBI lineage: Bacteria > Pseudomonadati > Pseudomonadota > Gammaproteobacteria > Alteromonadales > Alteromonadaceae > Agarivorans > Agarivorans albus. Next base: position 330,128 of record NZ_AP023032.1, read on the forward strand.
ATAGCATTTTGCACAAAGCCTTGAGTTGCCTGTAGTCGATTTGCGCCAAGTGCTAAATAAGCGTGGTATTCGGCGGTTTTTTCATCCAGTGCGCTAAATAGGCGCTGTAAAGCCACAATGTTTCCACTAAGGCTGTTGCCTAAAAGCATGCCTGCTAGGGGAATGAGGTACTGAGCGCTATAGCTAGGGCTCGGCTTTAGTAAGGCGAATAGCAGCAGTATCAGTAAAGGACTTAAGCCCAGCACCAGCCCCAACAAGACTGGTATAAACAAGTTTCTTTTAGGTAATTTGGCTTTGCCAAGAATGGCGCTAGCGCCCACCACAAGCATAACGACCAACCAAAGCAGGTTGACCCACAAGCTGTTTAAATCAAACAAAAACTGCAGATACAAGCCGAGCAATACAAGCTGCAGCACCATTCGCACTAAACTGCTGGTTATGTCTTTACCTAGGCTAAGTTTAAAGCGCCAATTAAGCCCAATCGGAATCAACAGTATTAGCGAAAAGGCGGCAAGTGCTGGCCAGCTAATATCTATGGTCATGGGCAGGTTTCCTATAACAAGCGCTAATCCAAGGGGCTTAGAATAATGAGTGTAACCTGAGTGGATTTTTCTGTCTTGTTAGAAAAGGTTAGGGGCTAAGTATCCTTCAAGCTGATTTCTTTGCGAACAACATTTAACCGCGAAAGATAAACCCCCCTTAGTGCTTAGCAGGCTTGTTGCTTGGATACATCTTCATAGCTGCGTACGCAGTTTTTACCCTCAGCCTTGGCTTTATAAACCGCTTTATCGGCTGCTTTCATAATCGCTTCGTGGTGCTGCATTTCTTTGCTACGACTTGCAATACCTACACTTACCGTAACGCTATAGCGCTGGTGGTTGAGTTGCATATTAGCAATACGTTCGCGAATGCTGTGCCCTAGGTTTAATGCACCTTCTGAACTGGTATTGGGGCAAATTAATAAAAACTCATCGCCGCCTAAACGGGCTACTACGTCGTCGTTACGCACCGATTCGCGTAATGCGCGTGCCAGTAGCATTAACACCGCATCGCCAGCATCGTGACCATTTCGATCATTAATTTGTTTAAAGTGATCGGCATCTATCATCATGCAAGCTAATGGACTGTTGCTTTCAAGCGATTGCTTCCAAAGCTCCATAAGTTGAATCATTGCATGGCGGCGGTTAGGTAAGCCAGTGAGCACATCGGTATGCGCTAAAGATTGTAAATGCTGATTGGTTTTTTGCAGCGCTAGGGTGCGTTCTTGTACTTTTTGCTCAAGATTTTGATTGAGTTCGAGCAGCTCGTTATTGCGCACGCTAACTTGGTGAAATAAACCACGCAAGGCGGTAATTAGAGGCTCGGTGGCAAGATCGTTGGGTTGCTCAATTTTACTATAGGCAGATGCTGGGCTGTCACCCGCTTCTATGAAATGCAGCTGTTTGGTGAGCACTTGGTCGATGCCCAGAATATGATAAGCCAACCATTGAATGAGGTAATCGAGCAAATGCTTAATTTTGCTTTGTTTATTGTCGTTGTTGAATTGGCTTAGCTTCGCCACTTCGCCTAAAAATTCTTTGTGAGCTTTTACGTGAGCTTGGCAATGGCGCGGATCCACTTTGTGTTTGGCCATAAGCAATTCTTCTTCACGAAAGTGTTCCTTAACGTAATTATTTAGCTCTTGGCTAAGCGACTCGATCGCGGCGTGTTGCAGGGGATGGCTGTCGGTGAGCTGTTCACCAATTTGATTAATGAGATCAATTAAGTGGCGATGCTGCTCGTCAACAACAGAGATCCCTGTTTCAAAATCTGATGTCCAACGAAATGATTCCATACTATGTTGCGTCCAGCTGTGCCTAGTTAATTGCTACTCATGGGTATTGCGCTGTTATGACCCGTTTGAGTGGACGCCCACCTTAACGAGTTATCAGACCAGTAGAACTAATCTACATCAAAAAAAGCTCAAATAAGAGTGTTTATTGCATAAAATTTAGTCGACAAAGTGAGGGCTTAGAATATTGAATTGCGGAGCTTTCAGAAACGTGTGACAAGCAGCTGCTTCTGTTGTGAGATTAACGTATTCTTAAACGATAAATGAGAAAACTTACGTTTCGTTGTTGTTTTAAAGAGGTGAAGAGTGGAACAGAATTTAAGCTTAGAGCAAACCCGTGTTATTGGCGCGTTGCTAGAAAAAGAAACAACTACCCCAGATCAATACCCTCTATCACTTAACGCTCTCACTTTAGCGTGTAATCAAAAGAGTAATCGCGAGCCAGTTATGGCATTGAGTGAAGCAGAAGTTCAAGATGTATTGGTGCAACTGCAAGATTTACGCATTGTTACCGAAGCACCAATGGCAGGCCGAGTGGTGCG